>CAJOGB010000011.1 GCA_905233835.1 uncultured Lachnospiraceae bacterium | reverse complement strand
CGTCAGACTTTACGCCAAGTTCATGCATATCATAAAGCACTCTTCTTTGTACCGGCTTTAATCCGTCACGAACATCCGGCAAAGCACGGGATACAATAACGCTCATGGCGTAGTCGATGTACGACTTTTGCATGATTTCGGAATATTCCATTTGTAGTATTTGTTCTTTTGCTTCCGCCATTTTTTATATAACTCCTAATTAAACATCTAATTCCGCATCTCTGGCATTTTTGTAAATAAACGCTTTTCGAGGTGGTACTTCATTTCCCATAAGCATTTCCGTCACATCACTGGCCAAACGACCGTCTTCGATTTCTACCTTCTTTAAAATACGGCGTTTCGGATCCAATGTGGTTTCCCAAAGCTGCTCCGCATCCATCTCACCCAAACCTTTGTAACGCTGTAGAGTAAAGGGACCGTCATGAGTCTTACGATACTGCTCTAGCGCATCATCGTCATATAAGTACTCTTCTTCCCCCTTTTTCGGCATAGCTTTATAAAGAGGAGGCATAGCGATATATACATGTCCCTCATAAATAAGTTCCGGCATAAAACGATAGAATAACGTCAAAAGTAACGTGGAAATATGCGCACCGTCCACGTCGGCATCCGCCATGATAATAATCTTATCGTAGCGAAGTTTTTTGATATCAAAATCATTTCCGTAGCCTTCGGAGAATCCGCAACCGAATGCATTAATCATGGTTTTAATCTCTGCATTTGCAAGCACCTTATCAATGGATGCTTTCTCCACGTTTAAGATTTTTCCTCGAATAGGAAGGATTGCCTGATACATACGGTTTCTGGCAGTCTTTGCGGAACCTCCCGCAGAATCTCCCTCCACGATAAAAATCTCACACTTTGATGCATCTCGGCTCTCGCAGTTTGCAAGTTTACCGTTGGTATCAAAGGAATATTTCTGCTTGGTTAAAAGGTTGGTCTTTGCCTTTTCTTCCGTCTTTCGAATCTTTGCGGCACGCTCCGCACACGAAATAATCTTCTTTAACACTTCCACATTTCGATCAAAGAAGAGCTGAATCTGATCACCGGTAATTTTAGCTGTGGCTTTGGCCGCATCCTGATTATCTAGTTTTGTCTTAGTCTGTCCTTCAAATCTGGGATCCGGATGTTTCACGGAAATCACCGCGGTCATACCGTTTCGTACATCCGCACCGGTAAAGTTATTATCCTTATCCTTTAAAATACCAAGTTCTCTGGCATAGGAATTAATCACAGTCGTAAACTGAGTCTTAAATCCGGTAATATGAGAACCACCTTCAGAGTTGTAAATGTTATTACAAAAACCAAGGATTTCTTCATGGAATTCATTACAAAACTGGAAAGCTATCTCCACCTGAATTCCGTCGGTTTCTCCGGAAAAAGAAATCACATCGTGAAGAACTTCTTTGTTCTTATTGATTCCTTTAACAAAACCAACGATTCCCTCCGGCTCGTGATAACAGATTTCCTCCGGTTCCTCACCTCTAAGATCCTTAAAGTAAATGGTAAGTCCCGGATTTAAGTATGCGGTTTCATGCATACGAGACTGGATCTCATCCGCCTTAAACTTCGTTTTTTCAAAAATGGTGGGATCCGGTAAGAAATTAATCTTAGTACCGGTCTTTTGGGTTTTACCGATAATGGGAAGTAAGCCTTTTTCAAGTTTTACAACCGGATTTCCCTTTTCATAACGATCATGATGAATGGCACCGTCCTTGGAAATCTGCACATCAAAATACTCGGAAAGTGCGTTTACCGCAGAGGAACCTACACCGTGCAAACCACCGGATGTCTTATATGCTCCGTCTCCGAATTTTCCGCCGGCATGTAAGGTAGAAAATACAATACGTGCTGCGGATACACCTTTTGAGTGCATATCCACGGGAACACCTCGTCCGTTATCTTCCACGGTACAGCTTCCGTCAGCTTCCAATGTAACGTACACCGTATCGCAGTATCCGGCCAAATGCTCATCTACCGCATTATCTACGATTTCATAAATACAATGGTTCAAACCTTTTCTGGATGTGGAACCGATGTACATACCCGGACGTTTCCGGACGGCTTCCAACCCCTCTAAAACAGAAATACTTTCTGCACCATAATTATCCTTTTTCGGCATGAAACAATATCCTCTTTCAAATAATGTAATATACAAGATATTCTTATACGAAAAGCATTCTATCACAAAATATAGTGTATTGCAAACACTTTTTTCGAACATATATTCGATTTTTGATATATAAAAAATATGCGTAAAAACCATACCGTCTCTACGCATATTGATTTTAAAATGTATTATAAATTCCTCAAAGATTAGTAAGAAATGCCCTGTGCGATCATAGCCTCGGCAACCTTCTCGAAGCCGGCGATGTTAGCACCTGCCACAAAGTTACCCTCCATACCGTACTTCTTTGAAGCATCATCACATGCATGGAAGATACCCTTCATGATACCCTCAAGCTTGGAATCCACTTCTTCGAATGTCCAATGAAGTCTTTCGGAGTTCTGGCTCATTTCAAGTGCGCTTGTAGCAACACCACCTGCATTTGCAGCTTTGGCAGGTCCGAACAAAACGCCTGCCTTCTGGAATGCTTCAACAGCTTCCGGAGTAGAAGGCATGTTTGCACCTTCCGCTACTGCCAATACGCCGTTAGCAATTAACATCTTAGCATCTTCTTCATTTAACTCATTCTGAGTTGCACAAGGAAGTGCGATATCTACCTTGTACTGCCATACACCGTGCTCACCGTTTTCCTTTTCATGGTATTCGGCGCTTGGTCTTTTTGCAGCATACTCTGTCAAACGAGCACGCTTAACTTCTTTAACCTCTTTTAATAATTCCACATCGATTCCTTCAGGATCGTAAATCCATCCGGTAGAGTCGGAACAGGTTACAGGCTTAGCGCCCAACTGATATGCTTTCTGAATCGCATAAATCGCTACATTTCCGGCACCGGAAACTGCAACGGTCTTTCCTTCAAATGAAGTATTCTTTGTGGATTTCAACATTTCCTGTGTAAAGTAGCAAACTCCGTATCCGGTAGCTTCGGTACGAGCCAAAGATCCGCCGTAGGTAAGGCCCTTTCCGGTAAGAACTCCGGTAAACTCATTACGAAGTCTCTTATACTGACCGTATAAATAACCGATTTCACGTCCGCCGACACCGATATCACCGGCAGGAACGTCTGTATCTGCACCGATGTGCTTTGCAAGTTCTGTCATAAAACTCTGGCAGAAACGCATGATTTCTCTGTCTGATTTACCCTTAGGATCGAAATCGGAACCACCTTTACCACCGCCGATAGGAAGTGTTGTAAGGGAGTTCTTAAAGATCTGTTCGAATCCCAAGAACTTAATAACGGATAAGTTAACGGACGGATGTAAACGAAGACCGCCTTTGTAAGGTCCGATAGCAGAGTTAAACTGAACTCTGTAACCACGGTTAACCTGAACTTTACCGTTGTCATCTACCCATGAAACACGGAACATAATAATACGCTCCGGCTCAACAATACGCTCAATTACGCCTTCTTCTTCCAATTTTGGATTTGCTGCGACAACCGGCTCTAAGGATTCCAATACCTCATAAACAGCCTGAAGGAACTCTTTTTGTTCCCCGTTTCTTTCAACCAGTCCGTCGTAGACTCTTTGCAAGTAAGAACTTTTGAATGCCATTGTAATCTTTCTCCTTTCACACAATGTCTTTGTAATCTTTTTCTGAAAAATTATATCTCATTCCATTTTTGCATTCAACAAAAAAATCAACAATTAATTACAATTTATATGACTACCCCATCACTTTAACAGTCGCGCATAAGATTTTGTTCCATAGGTGATTGCGAGGACTATATAAATTTCAATGTATGCATAGATGGTTACAAGACTTGAATCTCGAACTTGAAAAATAGAATTTCATTTTGCAAGAAAAATGCACGAGGCACCCGGATGGTGCCGAGAGCGTCGCAGGAGCATGGATGCGACTTAAGACGCGGTGCCTTTTTCTCAAAATAAAATTCGTAATTTTTCTAGCGAGAGATTATGGCTGTAAACGTCTATGTATACATTGAAATTTAAAACAGTCTGCTCAGATAAGTTGTTATTTACATAAAAAGAGACAGAGAAATAAATTCTCTGTCTCAATATGATTATTTTTCGATTACAGAGATTACCTTCTTCGGGCACTTCTGTGCGCAGATGGTACATCCCACACACTTCTCCTGATTGATGTAAGCGATGTTATTTTCCACATGGATGGCATCCTTCGGACAGTTCTTTTCGCAAAGTCCGCATCCGATACATCCTGCCTGGCAAACATCCATAACCGCTTTTCCTTTATGCTCGTTTTTGCAAGCAACTGCAACAGTCTTTCTTACAGGATAAGGAACAAGTTCAATCATACCACGTGGGCAAGCATCAACACACTTACCACAGGCTTTACAAGCATCCTTGTCTACCTTTGCAATACCGTCCACAATATGAATGGCATCAAAAGGACAAGCACTTACGCAGTCACCGAATCCCAAGCATCCGAAGGAGCAAGCCTTAGGGCCGCCGCCCGGAACACCTGCTAAAGCTTTACAGCTGGGCACACCTGTATATTCATACTTATCTTTTGCCTGTTCGCAGGTTCCTGCGCATTTTACAAATGCCATCATCTTTGTGCCGGCATCTGCAGAAACGCCCATGATTTCACCGATCTTTGCGGCAACGGGATCACCGCCTACCGGACACTGATTAACGGGAGCTTCCCCTTTTACAATGGCAGCAGCCAAACCGGAACATCCGGCATATCCGCATCCACCACAGTTATTTCCCGGAAGGACTTCCAAGATACCGGTTTCTCTTTCATCCACTTCTACTTTGAATTTCTCGGATGAGAAGCAAAGGAAAAAGCCGATTAAGCATCCGGTTGCACCGACAATCGCCGTTGCAAGTAAAATTCCAGTTACACTCATTTTCCTTCCTCCTTAAATCACACCTGAAAATCCAAAGAAAGCCATAGCCATAAGTCCTGCGGTAACAAGAACGATAGCGGAGCCTTTGAATGGACCGGGAATGTCATTATATTCAATCTTTTCACGGATACCTGCCATAATAACAATGGCGATGGTAAATCCCACAGCGGTTGCAAAACCGTTTACAACAGACTGTAAAATATTGTAACCGTTGGATACGTTATTTAAGGCAACACCAAGTACTGCACAGTTCGTGGTAATAAGCGGTAAGAACACACCCAATGAACGATACAATGCCGGTACGTTCTTCTTTAAAAACATCTCAACAAACTGAACCAATGCTGCAATTACAAGAATAAATACGATGGTCTGTAAATACTCTAAATGTGTAGGTCCCAAAATAAACTTATAAATCAAGCTGGTCACAAAGCTTGCAATCGTAATAACGAAGATAACGGCTCCACCCATACCTGCAGCTGTTTCAGTCTTCTTTGAAACACCGAGGAAGGGGCAAAGTCCCAAGAACTGGCTGAGTACAACGTTATTAACGATGGATGATGCAATTAAAATCATAAGTAATGTTTTCATCTTTTGTACTCCTCCTATTCTTCCGTAGCTTCTTTTGAATCTTCTACGTTAGACTCTTTTTCTACTTCTTCTTTAACTTCTTCTTTTTCTTCTTTTACTTCAGGCTTCTTTTCTTCTTTCTTCTTTGCCTGCTTTAATTCAGCGGCGCTCTTTCCGGTACAGCTTGCCGCAAATCCGCAGCCTGCGCAACCGTCAGCCAAACATCCCTGTGCAGCAGGAAGCGGTTTTCCTTTTTCTTCCGCTTTCTTACGAATGACATTCATAACTGCCACCAATAAGGAAAGAATAAAGAAAGCACCCGGAGCCAAAATAAAGATAGAAATCGGTGTATAGCCCGCTTTTTTTGAAGCAGCATCTGCCAACGGTAAAATCTGTTTACCAAAAGCCTGACCTGCACCTAAAATCTCACGAACCAAACCGATAATCGTAATACTCATGGTAAATCCAAGGCCCATTCCGATACCGTCAAAAAGTGACTCTACAGGACCGTTTTTGGATGCGTAGCTTTCCGCACGTCCAAGGATAATACAGTTAACTACAATAAGCGGAATATAAATTCCAAGTGCAGAATATAAAGAAGGAACAAAGCCCTGTACCAAAAACTGCACCATTGTAACGAAGGATGCCACGATTACAATAAATGCCGGCATACGAACACGATCCGGAATCACATTACGAAGAAGTGAAATAATCAAGTTCGAAAGTGCCAATACAATCGTAGAGGAAAGTCCCATACCGAGACCGTTAATGGCTGATGTGGTAACCGCCAATGTGGGGCACATACCAAGCATTAAGATAAAGGTAGGATTCTCCTTAATAATACCGTTATATAAACGTTCACCAATCTTATTCATTTGAAGCACCTCCTACTAATGATTGATAGTATGTGATGCCCGCATCAATACCGTATGTAACCGCCTTAGATGTAATGGTCGCACCGGAAATCGCCTGAATCTCAGTATCTGAGGCAGGAGCAGATTTGGTAACTTCCAAAATACCCAAGGTTTTGTTTACAAACTGTGACATAAACTTTTCTTCCGTGGACTTCATACCAAGACCTGCGGTTTCGGAAATATCCGTAATGGAATATCCGTTTAACACACCGTCATTGGAAATGCCCATAGAAAAGGTAATGTCTCCGCCGTAACCCGCATGAGAAGTCACGGTAACAACGTATCCCAGTTCGTTTCCGCTTTTATCCTTTACGGCTAAGCAAGCAATAATGTCATCGTCCGCATAACCGTTTTCGTGAACATATGCAGAAGCCTTTTCGGAATCAAAACCGGATACTTCTTCAAATGAATCTGCGGTAGGGAATACCGCTTCATATGCAGCCTGCGTTGCAGCTGCCTGAGCCTTTGCAATCGGTTCTTTTGTAATCTGGTATACAAGACCAAGCAATAAGCCTGAAATCAAAGTAATCGCCGCAAGAACGAGAGCATCTTTTACTAATGATTTATTCATTACTTCTCTCCTCCTTTACGTTCTCTTTTTACACCAAACGCTCTCGGAATTGTAATCTTCTCAATGAGAGGTACCAAAAGGTTTGAGAATACGATGGCATAGGAAACACCTTCTGCGGAAGGTCCGAAGAAACGGAAGATTCCCGTAAGCACACCGAGACAAATACCAAATAGAATCTTACCCATGGGTGTAATCGGACTGGTGACATAGTCGGTAGCCATGAAGAAGGCACCTAAAATCAAACCACCGCCACAGATTTCAGCAACAAGGAAGTTCATATCCATTCCGTGTCCACCGAACAAAACGGTAAACAACGCAAATGTAATAATGTATGTTCCCGGAATACGAAGATCGATAACTCCCATCAAAAGAAGGAAGATTGCACCGATTAATAAACAAATAACGGATGTTTCACCAATGGTTCCCGGTGTGGTACCAAGAAGCATTTTCATGGTATCTACTGTTCCGCCGTTCTTTAAAGTAGCAAGGGGAGTTGCTCCGGAAAATGTATCCGCAAATCCCTTATAGTCGGAAAAGTTTGTCATGGCTCCGGTAAAGGACAATACCAAAAATACACGTCCGCCCAATGCCGGGTTCATGAAGTTCTGTCCCAACCCACCGAACAAGCACTTTACGACTACGATGGCAAATACACTGCCCAAAACAGCCATCCACCAAGGAAGTGAACTTGGAAGGTTTAATCCAAGCAAAAGTCCGGTAACCACGGCAGACAAATCGCCGATGGTATTTTTCTTCTTTACGATACGATCGTAAATATACTCAGCAAAAACTGCAGAAGCAATACATGCCAACACAAGAATTAGTGCATTTAAGCCAAAATTAATCACACCGAATACCGTAGCCGGCATAAGGGAGATAATGACATAAAGCATAATTCTTTGCGTATCATCTTTCGCACGAACATGAGGCGAAGATGTTACTTTTAATAAATCACTCATCTTTTACACCTCACTTTATTTCTTTCTCTTATCAGCTAAAATCTGTTTCTTTGTGGTCTTAATTGACTGCGCAAGATGACGTCGAGCCGGGCAACCGAAGCTGCAGCTTCCGCATTCCACACATTCAAGACCATACCATTTTTCGAATTCTTCCTTCTGTCCGCGTTCCGCAAAATCAGCCAATTTGGAAGGAATCAAATTCTCCGGACAAGCTTCAACACAACGTCCGCAGTTAATGCATGCGGTTGTTTCATACTTAGAAGCCGCATCCTCCGTTAAGCAAAGCAAAGCAGATGTGGTCTTAGTTGTAGGTACATTTGTATCAAACAAAGCAAAGCCCATCATAGGACCGCCGGCAATCATCTTTTCTGCCGGATGTAAAAGTCCACCTGCCGCTTCCAACAAATCGTTGAAATTCGTTCCGATGCAAATGGAGAAGTTTCTCGGTTCGCAAACCGCATCACCGGTAACGGTAAAGATACGATTCATAAGCGGGCGTCCGAAACGAACTCCGTTATAAATAGCCACTAAGGTTTCTACGTTATCTACAATACATCCTGCATCTGCCGGAAGCATTTTTGAATTAATATCGCGACCCGTAACCGCATGAATGAGCTGTCTTTCACCACCTTGCGGATACTTTGTCATAAGCGGCTGTACATACATTCTGTGCTCTTTTGCGGTAAGCTTAGTAAGCTTTTCGATACAGTCAGGCTTATTGTCTTCCACGCCAAATACACCCTTTGCATTTGGGAAAAGCTGTAAAACAATACGCATTCCTTCCACAAGCTTTTCGGGTTCTTCCATCATTCTGCGATAGTCAGATGTAAGATAAGGCTCACATTCCGCACAATTTGCGATAATGTACTCAATCTTCTCCGGCTCCTTCGGTGAAAGTTTTACATGGGTAGGGAAACCTGCACCTCCCATACCGACAACTCCGGCTTCCTTAACAAGATTGATAATTTCCTCATTGCTTAATGAAGAAACATCCTCATGCTCGGTAAAGCCCACCTCAAGCATATTTCCATCATTCTCAATAACGATGGAATTTACCATGTCACCGACAGCTACTCTGCGGGGTTCGATTGCCTTAACGGTTCCGGAAACGGAAGAGAAAATCGGTGATGAAACAAAACCGCCTGCTTCCGCTATCTTTTGACCGCGAAGGACCGTATCACCTACCGCAACAATCGGAGTCGCCGGTGCGCCGATGTGCTGTGACAAAGGGAACACCAATTCTCCCTGTGGTACCAGCTCTTTGATCGGCTTAGACTTTGACAGCTCTTTTCCGTCATATGGATGAACGCCGCCTTTAAATGTCCTTAGGCCCATATATAAGCTCCTCACTTTCTTCCCCTTATGGGGTATTTTCATACTTATTCATACTCGGTAGTGTAAAAATACACACACCCACTAGAGATTATAACACTTTTTACAATCGAAAATGAAACATTTTCTAAGGGAATTGCATAATTTTCCTCATTCGATATAATTAGTCTATGAAAATCAAAAACTACACTTATCCATTAAAAGAATTTGGGCTGAAACACATAGAAGAATTGTTAAAACCGGGGGATTTATTCGTCGATATCGAAACCACCGGTTTTTTACCGGCCAGATGTCACGTTTACTTAATCGGAACCGGTTATTTAAGCAATGATTTTGTAACCGTTCAACTGTTTTACGCACAAACAAAAGAAGAAGAAAAAGAAATACTATCCGCTTTTTCCGATTTATGCAAAAAATTTGGCAGGTTAATTACCTTTAACGGCGAAGGTTTCGATCTTTCTTTTTTAAAAACGAGATTTGAACGTTATAATTTAATCTGTGATTTCTTACGATTAAATTCCTTGGATTTGTTTAAAGAAGCAAAGAAATACCGTCATTACTTAAATCTACAACACTATAAGCAAAAAGATTTGGAATGTTTCTTTGGCCGATTTCGTGAAGATGAATATTCCGGTGGAGAATTAATCGATATCTATAAAAAGCAATCCTCTTTGCCCACCAAAGACGAAGAAGATCTTTTGTTTCTCCATAATTTAGAGGATGTAAAAGGCATGGTACAGCTTCTTTGTGTGCTTGACTTTTCCATCCTGGAAAACAGCGCTCCCACCATAGATGAAATAAGAATTGACGAAAAGGAATTATCCTTTTTCGGGCATTACGATACGGAATTAAACTTAGACTTTAAACTTATCAAAAACGAAATCTATTTTAAGATAAATGAAAAGGGCGTCTGCGGAAGCATCTCCCTTTCCGACAAAAAATTTAAATACTACTTACCGAACTTCAAAGACTACTTCTATGTGGAAGACGAAGCACTTTTGCTTCCGAAAGCCTTAAAACATACGGTAGATAAAGACCGCATTCGTAAAGCAAAAAAAGAAGAATGCTTTGTCCTAACGGATCCAAATGCACTCTCAAAAGAAAGACTTGGTGAATATGTAAAACAAATATTAAACGACAAATAAAAAGGGATGAAGCTAATCGTGCTTCATCCCTTTATTTTTATTCCTTAGGAAGCTTCTCATAGAAGAAAGAACTTCTTCTCTTATAACCAAGAGTCTTATAATCCATGATCTGTTCCGTACTTCCGATAAATAAAATACCGTTATCTACCAAAGAATCGGCAAACTTTTGATATACATCATGCTTTGCTTCTTCTGTAAAGTAGATTAAAACGTTTCGACAAACAATCATATGGCAATCTTCCAAATACTTATCTCTCAAAAGATTGTGCTCTCTGAATGTTACCTGGTGCTTTATTTCATCGGAAATCTGATAAGACTGTCCGATTTTGGTAAAGTATTTCTTCTTATACTCGTCCGGAACACCTTCAATACTCTTCTCTGCATAAAGACCGGTCTTTGCCTGAGCAATTACCTGCTTATCCAAATCCGTCGCATTGATATGGATATTCTTAATATCAATGTACTTTGACAACGCCATAACCAAAGAATAGGGTTCATCGCCGGTAGAGCATGCAGCGGACCAAATCTTTAAGTTCTTTCCGTACTTGGAAATAAGCTCCGGAATATAATCCTTAAGCATAAGCTCCCACTGTTCCGGGTTTCTGTAAAACTCGGAAACATTGATGGTAAGGAAGTTAATAAATTCATCAAATGCTTCCTTATCCGTCTTTAAAAGAGCGATGTATTCGTCATAACTCTTACAGTTTCTTTTTACAACCAAAGAATCAATACGACGACGCATCTGTTTTTCTTTGTAAGCATTTAAGTCAATCTTGGTTAATGCAAGAACATCTGCCTTTAGTTTCTCGTAGTTATCCATATCAGATTCCCCCAAATCTAATCTTATTCTTCTGTCTCTGCAGCTACTGCTTCAACGTCAACGTCAACTACTTCCTCTTCAGTTTCAGCCGGTGCTGTTAAAGCCTTGATGGAAAGAGAAATCTTATGATCTTCTTCTCTGAATTCAACGATCTTAGCTTCTACTTCCTGACCAACCTTTAATACGTCAGCCGGCTTTTCAATATGATCGTTGGAAATCTGTGAAACATGAAGTAAAGCATCTACACCCGGTGCAAGTTCAACGAAAGCACCAAAGTCAGTCATACGAGCAACTGTACCCTTTACAACATTTCCTACAGCAAAACGATCGGAAGCACCGTTCCATGGGTTTTCATCCGGGAACTTCTTAGAAAGTGCAATCTTATTCTCGTTTACTTCTTTAACGAATACCTTAACTTCATCGTCAACCTTGAACATCTTGGAAGGATTCTCAACTCTTCCCCAAGACATCTCGGATACATGAAGAAGTCCATCGACTCCTCCTAAGTCGATGAATACACCGAAGTTTGTAATATTCTTAACCTTACCGGTTACAACATCACCAACATGGATGCGAGATAATACTTCTTCCTGAGCCTTGGATTTTTTTCTCATGAGAACCTGCTTGCAGTCACCGATGATTCTTCTCTTATGAGGATCACACTCAATGATTACAAATTCAACTTCTTTATCCTTGAACTCATTTAAGTCTCTGACAAAAGTATCGGATGCCAATGATGCAGGAATGAATACTCTTGCTTCATCAACAACTACGCTTAAACCACCCTTTAAAATCTGTACAACCTTTGCTTTAAGTACTTCCTGATTTTCGAAAGCTTCTTTTAATCTTTCGTTTCCTTTTTCCTGAGCAAGTCTCTTATAAGAAAGAAGAACTACTCCGTCTGTGTCATTTACTTTTAAAACCTTAGCGGTCATCTGATCGTCAACATTAACAACTGTAGTAAGATCGAGGTTATTATCGTTGGTGTATTCAGAACGGGTAATGATTCCGTCTGATTTATAACCGATGTTTAATACGATCTCATCAGGCTTAACTGAAATAACGGTACCTTCAACCACTTCTCCATTTCTTATTGTTTTAAAAGATTCATCCAACATTTGTTCAAAACTCATTTCTGACATTTCTTTTGAACCTCCTCAATAATTTTTTTTGGGGTGGATGCCCCCGCCGTAATACCTACATCGTCAATGGATTGAAGAACCGACAAATCTAAATCGTCTTTTGTCTGTATAAAGTAAGTATTTACACAATTCTCTTTGCAGATTTCAAACAGTTTTCTGGAATTTGAAGAAGATTTTCCTCCGATAACGATCATGGCCTCAGAATTTTTAGAGATTTGAATCGCTTCTTTCTGTCTTTCCTCTGTTGCAGAGCAAATTGTATTTTTAGCACATATATCATACCCTTTCTGACCTATAATTTCAACCAATTCTTGAAATTTATCGTAGTTAAAGGTAGTTTGGGATACAATTCCGATTTTTTTATCCTTTGGTAAGTTTAATTTTTCAAAATCCTCTACGGAAGAAATACAGTGATACTTTCCGCTGGGAATCCAGCCGATAATACCCGAAACTTCGGGATGCAAAGGATTTCCGACAATCACGATGCAATAACCTTTTTCGTCAAATTCCTGTACCAATTTATGGATTTTTAGCACAAAAGGACAGGTTGCATCAACGATTTCAAATCCATGAGACTTTAAATCATCAATCACATTTTTTGATACACCGTGAGAACGAATAATTACGATTCCGGGTTCCAAATCATCAAGCGAAGCATCTTCTTCGATCACGGACACTCCGTGTTCTTCAAACTCGGACACAACGATTTCGTTATGAATGATTGGTCCGTAGGTGTAGATCTTTTTTTCTTTTTTCTCGGAAATCTGTTTTTCAACGATTTCAACCGCGCGTTTCACGCCAAAACAAAAGCCGGCGCTTTCCGCAACCACCACATTTCTCATTTACATTCTCTCTTTGCAAAGATTTTTAATATGATCCACCACTTCATCAACGGTCATATGGGACGTATCCACTTCGATGGCATCATCCGCCTTTTTAAGTGGAGATACGGCACGTGTCATATCGTTATGATCTCTGGTGCGAATATCCTCTTTGATTTCTTCCAAATCGGCTGCTTCGCCCTTTAATAAATACTCTTCATAGCGACGTCTCGCACGTTCTTCAACGGAAGCCGTCAAATAAATCTTAACATCCGCATTTGGCAAAATGGTGGTTCCGATATCACGTCCATCCATTAAAACATCGTTATTCTTTGCCATATCCCGTTGTAAATCCAAAAGATGTTCACGAACTTTACGATATGCGGAAGTCTGTGAAGCCATGGCACTTACCTTTTCGGTACGAATAAGTCCGGAAACATCCTCTCCGTTTAAAAGTACCTTTTGTGTGCCGTCCTCGTAAGCTAATGAGACAACAACATCTTCTACTTTTGAAGAAACCGCCTCTTCATCCGCTCCGTCGATACCGTTATTCATCATATACAAACCGATGGCACGATACATGGCACCGGTATCCACATAAATAAAACCAAGTTCCTTTGCCAAACGTTTTGCAATGGTACTCTTTCCCGCACCTGCAGGTCCGTCGATTGCTACATTAAATCCCATGTTAACCTCCTAGGAAATACTGGTTCCGGCCAAATAGCCGGTAGAAAATGCGATTTGTAAATTAAATCCTCCGGTAAAAGCATCCACATCCAACACTTCACCGCAGACATATAATGAAGGCACACATTTCGCCTCCATGGTGGATGGATTTATTTCCTTTACGGATATTCCACCCTGTGTAATAATAGCTTCTTTAAACCCTCTGGTCTTTAAAAGCGTAAGAGAAAACTCCTTTAAGCCCGAAATCATACGATGTCTTTCTTCTTTCGTAAGATCCGATAAATTCTTTTCTTCCGAAATCTTTAGACGCTTCTCAACCACTCCCGCCAACTTTTTCGGTAACATATTAGTTAAAACAAAGGATACTTTTTTCTTCGGATGTTCCGAAATCATACGAAGCAGTTTCTCATCTAACTTATCATAACTTAAGGCCGGCTTAAAATCTATGACAAAGTTTAAGGGACGATTTGCCAAAACAGATGTCACCAAAGAAGATGCGGATAAAACCAACGGACCACTGATACCAAAATGGGTAAACAGCATCTCTCCGAAATCCTCAAAATAAACTTTGGAATCATCAACGACTTTTATGGACACATTCTTTAGGGATAGTCCCTGCAAATCATAAATATCCTTTTCCTTTACTTCAAAAGGGACCAGCGCCGGATGCAAAGGCGTCACCTTCATTCCCAGCCTTTTTGAAAAGGTATAGCCGTCTCCCGTGGAACCTGTGGTTGGATATGAAAGTCCTCCGGTTGCCAAAATAACGGCATCCGAATGCTCTTTTTTTCCGTTTTCCAACAACACACCGCTTGCTCTGCCTTCGGAAATCAAAATATCCTTTACACCCGTATTTAAAAAGACCTTAACTCCTACGGAATCCATGGCATTTTTTAAAGCCTTTGTAATATCCGATGCGTGATCCGACTCGGGAAACGCACGGTTTCCGCGCTCTACCTTAATGGGTGTACCCCACTGCTCCATAAATGCCATAACGGCATCGGAATCTAAGGTGTAAAGCGCACTGTAGAGAAACTTCTCATTTGCTTTAAAAACTCCTCCACCGAAACGGCATTCGTAAAATTACATCTGCCTTTCCCGGTAATGTATATCTTTTTTCCAATTTTTTCGTTTTTTTCATATAAGGTGACTTCGTGTCCGCACATCCCTGCCGCATATGCAGCCATCATTCCTGCGGCACCGCCACCGACAACAATTACTTTACTCAAAAAAATTCTTCCTCTGCAAAAATAAAGCGCATCCTTAAACATTAAGGATGCGCCAAGTATGCTTTTTAGTTTTCAGCGTCTTTAATGGAGAAGCTGATTCTTCCCATCTTATCCTTACCTAAGCAAACCACATTAACGGTATCTCCTAAAGTAAGAACATCTTCTACATGCTCAATTCTTTCATTGGCAATCTTAGAAATATGAACCATTCCTTCTTTGCCCGGAGCAAATTCAACGAAGGCGCCGAATTCTTTAATGCTAATAACCTTACCGGTGAACTTCTGACCTTTTTCAAATTCAGTTGTAATAATCTGAATCATCTTGATGGCTTCATCCATCTTTTCAGGATCGGTTCCGCAAACGGATACTGCACCGTCATCGGTAATATCAATCTTAACGCCGGTGCGTTCGATAATCTCATTAATGGTCTTACCACGCTGTCCAACAACATCACCAATCTTTGCAGGGTCGATCTGAATCTGAACAATCTTAGGAGCGTACTTAGATACTTCCTTACGTGGCTCGGCAATTGCCTTAGACATACATGTATCCATAATGAAGAAACGAGCTTCTCTTGTACGACGGATTGCTTCTTCAACAATCGGTCTGGTTAAACCGTGAATCTTAATATCCATCTGGATAGCGGTAATACCGTCTTTTGTACCGGTTACCTTAAAGTCCATGTCTCCGAAGAAGTCTTCCAATCCTTGGATGTCGGTAAGCACTAAATAATCATCATCGGTATCTCCGGTAACAAGACCGCAGGAAATACCGGCTACCATCTTCTTAATCGGAACACCTGCAGCCATAAGAGACATACAGCTTGCACAGGTAGATGCCATAGAAGTAGAACCGTTAGACTCAAAAGTCTCGGATACGGCACGGATGGTGTATGGGAACTCTTCAACTGACGGCAACACCGGAAGTAATGCACGCTCAGCCAATGCACCGTGTCCGATTTCACGACGTCCCGGTCCGCGGGAAGGCTTTGTCTCACCTACGGAGTATGACGGGAAGTTGTACTGATGCATATAGCGCTTTTCGGTAACAAACTCATCCAATCCGTCTACACGCTGTGCTTCGGAAAGAGGCGCCAATGTTACTACATCGCAAATCTGAGTCTGTCCACGTGTAAACATAGCAGAACCGTGAACTCTCGGAATTAAATCAATTTCAGCAGAAAGAGGACGAATCTGATCGATGGCACGACCATCCGGACGTTTGTGATCCTTTAAAATCATCTTACGTACAGTCTTCTTCTCATACTGGTATACAGCTTCATCCAATACTGCAAGCCACTCTTCGTTATCTGCAAAAGCTTCTGCAAGGCGTTCTGTAATAGCCTTAACGTTTGCTTCTCTGTCCTGCTTAACGTCAGTAAATACTGCATCTTCCATTTCTGCAGGAGGAACGATTTCCTTCATCTTTGCAAACATTTCTTCAGGGATTGCACATGAAGTATAAGTAAACTTCTGCTTACCAACTTCTGCTACCATCTGATTGATGAATGCGATAATGGTCTGGTTAACATCATGAGCCATGTAGATAGCTTCAATCATCTTATCTTCCGGAATTTCATTAGCTCCGGCTTCAATCATGATGACTTTCTCGGAAGTGGAAGCTACGGTAAGTTTTAAATCACCCTTATCCCACTGTTCCTGAGACGGGTTAATGATAAAGTTACCGTCAACCATACCAACCTGTGTCATAGCACATGGGCCATCGAAAGGAATATCGGAAATAGTTGCTGCCATAGCTGTACCAAGCATAGCTACAACTTCCGGACGGCACTCAGGGTCAACAGACATAACCATATTGTTTAATGTAACGTCATTACGAAAATCCTTCGGGAACAAAGGACGCATCGGACGGTCGATTACACGAGCGGTAAGAATGGAATTCTCAGATGCCTTTCCTTCACGTTTGTTAAATCCACCCGGGATTTTTCCAACGGAATATAACTTTTCTTCAAACTCAACTGAAAGCGGGAAGAAATCAATTCCTTCTCTCGGCTTATCAGAAGCGGTTGCTGTAGATAAAACGGTGGTTTCACCATACTGAATGAGCACTGCTCCGTTTGCCTGTGCTGCCACACGACCTACGTCTACACGAAGTGTACGTCCGGCAAGTTCCATTGTAAATGTTTTTGCTGCCATATACTTTCTCCTTTTGGCTTATATATTTCGCAGGCAGCCGAAACTACTGAAAATACAAGGAAAAACTTCCTGATATTATCAGTGGTCTCGGAAGACATGCCTGCAATTAAAATTAGAGCGGAATATATAAATACCCCGCTCTTAAAAACAAAATTATTTTCTAAGGCCTAATCTCTCGATTAATGAACGATATCTTTCAATATCGGTATTCTTTAAATACTTAAGAAGATTACGTCTCTTACCTACCATTTTAAGAAGTCCGCGACGAGAATGATGATCCTTCGGGTTCTCCTTTAAGTGCTCGGTAAGCTCTGCAATACGTGCAGTTAAAACTGCGATCTGTACTTCCGGTGAACCTGTATCACCAGGAGTTGTAGCATACTCATTAATGATAGCTGTTTTCTTCTCTTTTGTAATCATGTTTGATTCCTCCTATTTTTAATACGCCTCATACCAAGTGTCCGTTGGAGTATCCAAAACACTGAGTAAGGGCAAACTCACACGCCGATTATATTAACAAAAATACCTTCTTTTGTAAAGAGTATATTTATAAATAACATGTAAATTGGAATTTCAGCATATAATACTCTCGCAAGGACGTCCGCAACGCGGGCACTTAACGAACGAAGTGAGTTTAGTACCCTTGCGTGAGGACACGGCGATAGCGAATCCGGCGAGAGTATTATATGTGAAATTCCATTTAGTAGTTTAAATTACTATTTAGTTAAGAATGCGTACAACCTTAAGCGGGTTACGATAGTATGCGGATGAAATCTTGATTCCTGTACGGCGGTTAGACGCATGTACAATCTGTCCGTTACCAATGTAGATAGCAACATGGCTGATAGATCCGCTTCCGTAGAAGAACAAGTCTCCCGGCTGAGCCTCGGATGCAGAAATCTTGGTACCGCAGTTTGCCTGTGCACGTGATGAATGCGGCAAATAGATTCCATAGTTCGCAAATACAGAAAGTACGAATCCGGAACAATCGGCACCCTTTGTAAGAGAGGTACCACCCCATACATATGGGTTTCCTACGTACTGTAAAGCAAAGGTACAAAGGGAAGCACGTGTACCGTTTACACCGGCACCGAAGTTAACTTCTTCCAAAGTCATGGCGTGCTCTAATTCCTGGGCAATGGTTACATAATCTGCTGATACATAACCTTCATCACCATCGATGGAAACCTTAACCCAGTCTCCCATGTCCTCAACCATATCCAGTTTTTCACCGGAACTTACGTTAATAATAATCGGTGAATCGGTATTGGGCTCCTGACGAATACGTAGTCCGTCACCTGTAGCGGTTGCTACCCATGCAACCAACTGATTTGCCAATTCAACAGCTTCCTGACCGGTAACCAAATAGTCGGCACTCACATATCCTTCCACTTTACCGGAAGAAATATGAACCCAACCGTCAGCAGAATCAAGAACGTTAACGGCACCGCCGTTTTTAATCTTTCCGATGATTTCTCCGTTTTCGGAAGCTTCTTTACGAATATTTAAGTTTCCGTCTACCTGAACGATACCGATATTGGTATATCCGTATACAGTACCGTCACCGGTTCCGGTTGCAACGACATCAGATTCACTAGCCAAAAGAGCATATGCCTCGCTGTCGCTTGCCAT
>CAJOGB010000010.1 GCA_905233835.1 uncultured Lachnospiraceae bacterium | reverse complement strand
TCCTGAAGCTTTTGCCTTTGTGCGGAAGCTTCCGCATCCGTAATGGCTCCGGTATTTAAATCCGCGTCGATTGCCATCTGTTTACCCGGCATAGCGTCCAAGGTAAAACGTGCGGTAACTTCAGCAACACGCTCGGAACCTTTATTGATAACAACAAACTGAATAATAATAAGAATAATAAATACAATCGCACCGATAATAATATCACCGCCGCCAACGAACTGACCGAAGGTGGTAACGACATTACCCGGATTTCCCGTGGTAAGAATAAGTCTCGTAGAAGAAACGTTTAATGAAATTCGAAAAATCGTTGTAAACAAAAGAACCGTCGGGAAATTTGCCATATCAAGTACTTCGCGCACAAACAGACAATTCATAAGAACAATCAGTGCAATGGAAATATTGAAAGCAAGCATAATGTCCAAAAGAAAAGAAGGAATAGGCACAATCAAAAACACAATCGCTGCCAACAAATATCCGGCTACGCCTACATCTGTACGCTTAACAGCAAATTCCATGCCTTATACTCCCTCCTTTCCTCAAAATTTAAATCTTTCGGCCCTTTGACTGATAAACAACAGCCAAAATCTCTGCCACCGCCTGATATAACTCCGGCGGAATCTGACCACCCACGTCTACCGTAGTATAAATGGATCTGGCCAAAGGCTTATTTTCCACAATCGTAATATGATTGTCTTTCGCAACATCTTTGATTCGCTGTGCCATGTATTCCTCACCTTTTGCAAGGACAATGGGCGCAGGAGCCTCTGCGGCATCATATTTAATCGCCACAGCGATATGGGTCGGGTTTGTAATAACCACATCCGCCTGAGGTACGGACTTCATCATACGTCTTTGCGAAGCTTCTCGCATACGCTGACGCTGTTTTCCCTTAATCTGCGGATCTCCTTCAGAGTTTTTGTACTCGTCTTTGACTTCCTGTTTGGTCATCTTTAAATCTTTTTTATGCTTCCATTTATGGTAAAAAAGATCTGCAAACCCAATAATCAAAAGAATCAAACTGATTCGAAGGCCGATGTCCAATACCAAGGTACCGGTTTGAGCCACCGCCGCATATAGGGGTACCTCATACAGAGAAAACAACTCATTTATATGATCTTTTATCATGGTATATGCCACGATAAAAATGATAATAATCTTTGCCAATGACAAGGCCAGATTTATCAGCGACTGCATGGAAAAGATACGTTTAAATCCGTTTATTGGATTAAACTTATCCAGCTTCGGTTTTAACGGTTCATAAGAAACCTGAAATTTAAACTGTAGTCCGTTTCCTAAAATCGCCACCAAAAAACCGATAGCCAAAAACGGAGCCAAGATGATAAACATCTGCAAGATTCCGTATAAAAACAGTTGAAACACGGCATCCACGGTAAGTCCGCTGCGATTGGAATCCACAAGCTGCGGTATCATGTAGGTATATGCCCATGTGAACAAATCCTTAAAATGGCTGCCGATAAAGCCGACAAAGATACGAATGGTAAGAAACGCTGCTATGAGTTCCACTGCATGAGCCAACTCCTGGCTTTTACCTACCTGCCCCTTTTTTCGGGCATCTTCCAACTTTTTACTGGTGGGTTCTTCGGTTTTGTCATCTCCGAACATTTGGAGATTGTATTTTAAAAATAAACCGTTTTCCAAACTAATGCATTCCTTCCACCATACTTCGCATCATTACGCTCATCTCGTTAAAGATGTAACTGCAAATCTCCGGGAATAAGAAAATCATTACATATAAGACGGAAAGACCCGCTAAAATTTTAATCTGAATACCCACGGAGAACATATTCATCTGCTGTGCCACTTTTGCCATGATTCCTAGAACGCAGTTCATGATAAGAATCGTGGAAAATATTGGCAAAAAGATACGAAATCCTATGAAAAACACATTTGTAATATACTGTGTTATTAACGTAATCATAAAGTCCGGTTCGATTTCCATGCCCCCTAAGGGAATTAAAGTAAAGGAATCCACAACCGCTCTAATCACAAACTGATACATGTTCGTGATAATGAAAAAAAGAAGCATAAAATAATAATATAGGTTACCTGTAATGGTAACCTGAGTATTTAATGTTGGATCATATTCCTGTGCCATAGAAATACCTATGTCCACATCGATAATATTTCCGGCAAACAATATAATGGAACTGCAAATATAAGCGGAAAAGCCGATAAGGAGTCCCGTAATCGCTTCTTTTAGTACCAAGATGGAATACCCCAAAGTGGATATATAGGAAACCTCTGTAGGTTTAATGGAATACATCACCATTAGGGCAATCAAACAACTGATACCGACCTTTGCCTGGCTTGGAATTCCTCTATCACTAAACAACGGAGCCACAAAGAAAAAGGTGGCCAATCGTACCAGTATCAACAAAAAGTATTCAAAATCAGCTAATGAATAAGTAAATTCCATAACTACCTAATATAGATTGAAAAATTATTCCATAATCGGTTAATAAATTCCAAAATGGTATTCATAATAAAGGAACCAAATACAATCAACGCCAAAAATGTAGAAATAATCTTTGGGATGAAGGTAAGGGTTTGTTCCTGAATGGATGTCACCGTTTGAAAAATGCTGACAACAAGACCCACAACAAGGGAAACCAAAAGCATGGGTGCAGCACATATAATCATGGTATAAAATGCATCACGCATGATATCCAATACTTGTCCTTCTGTCATACGCCTCTTCCTCTAATAGAATGTCTTTACCAAACTTCCGATAACCAAATTCCAACCGTCCGCCAACACAAACAAAAGTATCTTAAAGGGCAATGAAATCGTGGTAGGCGGAAGCATCATCATACCCATGGACATGAGTACCGATGCCACTACCATATCGATAATAATAAACGGTATATAAATCAAAAATCCGATGATAAAACCGGTACGCAGCTCACTAATTATAAAACTGGGAACCAATATGGTAAGAGGAACATCATGATAATCATCATAACTTTCTCCGGCGATGTCGATAAACAACGCCAAGTCCTTTGTCTGCGTCTGTCCGTACATAAAATCACGGATGGGAAGTTCAATTTGTTCTAAGGCTTCTTCCTGTGTAATCGTACCTTCATCCAGCGGTTTTATGGCATTATCATTAATGGCTGTAATGGTGGGCCACATAATAAATAATGTCAGAAAAAGTGCCAAACCAATCATAACCTGGTTTGGCGGTGAGGACTGTGTACCAACTGCGACACGGATAAAATGTAATACCACAATAATACGTGTAAATGAGGTAAACATTATAAGAATCGTAGGCGCCAAAGCCAATACCGTAAGAACAAGTAAAATCTCGACCGTGGAAGACAGCGAAGTCATGTCTCCGTCAAAGGTCAAAGAAAAACCTCTTCCTCCGGTGTTTGTATCGGATGCGTTTGGTGCGGTTTCAGTTGGACCGTATTCAGTTGCATAAACCGGACGAACGTATACGAGTGCAAGGGAAAAAGAAACACAAAGAATCGCAAATAGAACACTAATTTTGCAATAGAATCTCTTAAATTTCTTCATCATTATTCTGCACTTTATCGTTCATGTGAAAACTTTTAAGTATGGAAGAAAAGTCTCGTTTACCGGAAGTCTTCGGATCGCCTTCCACCAATTCCTCCTCGGAGAGTTCCCCGATTTTGGAAATGCTTTCCTTCCCCATACCTAAAACAAAATATTTATTCTTTCCAGCTTTTACAAGTAAAAGCTTATGGTTCGGTCCCATATTTAAGGCATCTACCACTTTAAAATTCGAGTTTGAGTTGAAGTTTTGATTGTGCATATAGGTGGCAATCCATTTCGTGGCAAATCCGGTTAAAACCAAAATTCCCACAAATATTACCAAAACAACTACAAACTGATAGATAGAGCCCCCAAGGGATGTAAGATACATCTTAGCCGATAACCTTCTTTACTGCTTCAAGAACACGTTCTGCCTGGAACGGCTTAACGATAAAGTCCTTTGCTCCGGACTGAATAGCTTCGATAACCATTGCCTGCTGACCCATTGCAGAACACATAATAACTGCTGCATTCGGATCCTTTTCTTTGATGCCCTTTAAAGCACCGATACCATCCATTTCCGGCATGGTGATATCCATTAATACGAGATCTGGATTACACTCGGTGTATGCTTCAATTGCCTTAACACCGTTTTCTGCCTCTCCTACAACGTTGTAGCCATTCTTTGTAAGAATGTCCTTGATCATCATTCTCATGAACGCTGCATCATCACAAATAAGAATATTTTTTGCCATTTTTCCATCTCCCTTTATTTCATTATTTCTGTAATTCGAATACCAAATGACTCTTCAATAACTACTACTTCACCTTTCGCAACGTATTTACCGTTAACAAGTACGTCAATGGGTTCGCCTGCGATTTTATTTAATTCTATAATAGTTCCTGGCGCAAAGTCAAGAATGTCGTGAATAGATTTATGTGTTCTACCCAATTCTACGGTAACCTCCAAAGGAACATCCATAATCAAATCGATATTCTCCGGAGCATTGGCCATTGCGTAGCTTCCCGCAAAAGGTGAAAACTGTGCAGCTGATACGTTGACCGGCTGCTGAGGTGCCGCTTGCATTGTAGGCATTGGTGGCGGAGCCGTGGGTGCAGGCCCTGCCGCAGGTGCCGGTGCCGGTGCGGGTGAAGCTGCTGGTGCAGGTGCCGGTGCCGGTGCGGGAGCCGCTTCGGAAGCTCCAAAAGCATCGTCATCCACTGTGGATGCAGAATCGCTTTCCATATTGGAAACCACATTGGAACACATGCTCTTTGCCAAATCAATCGGATACAACTGCATAATCTTTGAATCAACCAAGTCTCCGATCAAAAGCTTAAACTCAATTCGGACAAATGATCCGCGAAGGAAATCGTCCAACTGACTGACATCTTCATCATTCATGTCAACCAAATCCGATGTTGGCGGAGAAATATCCACCATCATGTTTAACATGGAAGACAACGAAGTTGCAGAAGAACCCATCATCTGGTTCATGGCTTCGGAAATCGCTGACAAATGCAGTTCGCCGATTTCTCCGTCTACATTTGTTCCGTCACCGCCCATCATAAGGTCGGTAATGATCTTTACGTCATCCTCGCGAAGAACAAGTACATTCGAACCGTTCAAACCTTTTGTGTATCCGATTTTCACCAGCACGCAAGGTTTTTCGTACTGTTTCATTATATCATCCCAGGTCGAAACCGAAACCACGGGGGTGGAAATCTCAACCCGTTTGTTAACAAGCGAGAATAATGTAGTCGCCGCTGTTCCCATGGAAATATTGGCAACTTCCCCTATGGTATCCTTTTCTAAGTCTGTTAACCCGTCGGCGGAATCACCGCCCCCTGAGGAATCCCCTCCGCCTACATCTAAAGCTGCGGCGTTATTGAACAGGGCATTAATCTCTTCCTGAGATAGTGATGTATCACCCATCCTCCTGCTCCTCTCTTATTACTGAAGTAAGTCGAACAGCATAATTCTTTCCCGATGAACCGGGTAATGCCGTGAATTTCTTAATATCCCCTACATAAACGTCGAGTTCGTCATCTGTTTTCGTATCCAATCGAATGATATCTCCCGGCTGTATAGACACAAAATCCGAAATATTGATGGACGAATGTCCCAAAACCGTAGTAACGGGAACCATCGCTTTGGAAATCAAAGTTTCAATATCATCGGAATATGTTTCACCATCGCTATCCTGCATGTTGGAATACCAGAATTTAGTATTTAACTTATCCATAACAGGCTCTAAGGTCAAATATGGAAGGCAAAGGTTTATAAGGCCTTCCACATCTCCTATTTTAATATTTATCGTAACAATTGCAATCATTTCAGAAGGCTGAATAATCTGCGCAAACTGCGGATTTGTCTCGATTCTCTGAAGTCGGGGATTTACGTCTAAAACGTTTTCCCACGGCTCACGCATAAGTTCCACGCAAGAAGTCATTACACGTTCGATAATCAAAAGCTCAATCTCAGAAAACTCACGGGTTTTCTCAAGAGGTTCTCCCTCACCGCCAAGCATACGATCGATAATGGCATACCCTAACTTGGTAGCCATCTCCATAATGATGTTTCCCTTCAGCGGTTCAAAATCAATGATTCCAAGTAAAACCGGATTGGAAAGCGCATTGGAAAACTCCATGTAAGTAACGGCTTCGGAGTTCATAACCTCCACCTGAATATTCTTCCGAAGATAAATTGGAAGGTTGGTGGAAAGCAAACGACCGTAGTTATCATAAATAATCTCTAAGGTTCGAAGGTGTTCCTTGGAGAACTTGGACGGACGGGCGAAATCGTACTCTTTAACCTGGACTTCATTCGTCTTTTTCATTTCGTTAACATCGACTTCACCGCTAGATAACGCCTTTAGCAGGTTATCGATCTCGTTTTGCGAGAGTACGTCACTCATTCATCCTCACCTCCTTTTTACATAGATTTCATTTCAAATTACTGATACATAATTTCAGAATAATTAACGTTCAAAATAAAGGAACTGTCACCAAAGTATCCGTTTAAGTCATCTCGGATTTCATCCTGACCCAAAGTATTATTTGACTTTAAGTCATCGATGGAATACTTGGAAATTTCCTTAATGATATAGGATTTATAAATATCATCGTAATTTCCGCCGTTTTCGGAATCCGGACCGAAGGTAGCATATTTCTCACTGGTTTTATTCATGGTAACCGTAACCTTAACAACCGCCACGTGATCTTTTCCGTCGCCGTTATCTTTAAGGTTAATATTCATGCTTTCGCCGGAATTAACTTTATACAAATACTGGTTCTCCACACCCACGGTAGATGCTCCGTCCGCATCGGATCCGGTCTTTACGTCGAGTTCAATCGATTCGGAAACCTTTGCGATTAAAGAATTCACGTTATTAATCTCCGGAACCACCGCAAAAACAACCACAGCGGTAAGAATTAAGTTTACCAGGCAAAGAACCATGGTAATGACCGTCATTAAATTCTTTTTCATGTTCATCTCCTCATTAATTTACGTTTGAATTGTATGAGTTATAAATCTTAATCTCTACTCTACGGTTTCTGGCTCTGCCTTCCGGAGTGGAATTATCCGCAATGGGACTGTAAGCGCCACGACCGGTAGAAACAATATTGGCTGGATTCACATCCGTTGCATACTCACGAATACGATTAGCCACATAAAGAGCTCGATACATGGATAACACGTCGTTGTCCTCATACTTTGTGGAACGAATGGGCACATTATCCGTATAACCTTCCACATCAATTACATTGGCTGTGTAAATATTTAATAGCTTAGAGACCTTCTCTACCAAAGGAAGTGCCTCCGGTACAAGTTCCGCAGAACCGGATTCAAATAAAAGTGCACCGTTTAGTGTAATACGAACATACTGTCCGTTAAAATCCACTTCTATCTGATCTTGAATACCATACTGAGTAGCCAAAGCTTCTATCTTTTCCGCCATCTGTTCGGATTCGTTTAACTGTTCTTGTTCATAATCTTCCAACGCAGATGCCTGGGCTTCTGCTACCGCTTCTTCCAACTGTTCCATAGCGGATTTTGTATCATCCGTTTCACCGGCATTAATCTCATCCTCACCGTCGCCTTTTGACAAAGAATCACCGAAGTAATCCGTATAAGAAGGAAGCTGTGTAATACCGGAGGATACCATCATACCCTGGGTCACGGTAGAACCGCCACCACCACTACTTGGCAAAATGGAAAACGCCTGATGTAAGGACTGAACAACCTGCTCGTACTTAGCCGCATCAACACTTGACATAGAAAACAAAAGCACGAAGAAGCAAAGAAGCAGATTCATCAAGTCGGAGAATGTGGCCATCCACGCAGGGGAGCCTTTTGGCGGGTCTTCCTGTTTTGGTTTACCCATTAACCTTCACCTCCAGCATCTTCGCCAACTGTGTTACGAGCACTCGGAGGTAGGAAGGTCTTTAGTTTTTCCTCAATAACTCGAGGGTTTTCACCTGCCTGAATCGACAAAAGCCCTTCCACTGCTACGGTACGAACCTGAATCTCAAGCGCATTATCCACACCAAGCTTTGCAGCTGTAGGACCGGTTAACCAGTTTGCAATCAAAGAACCGTATAATGTTGTAAGAAGTGCAACCGCCATGTTCGGTCCGATGGTGGAGAAATCGGATAGGTTCTTAAGCATGTTAACCAAACCTACCAAGGTACCGATCATACCCCAAGCAGGACCCATTTCACCCCATTTTTCCCAAAAGGCGATAACCTTTTTATGACGAGCCTCCATATTATCAAGATCCGTCTCTAAGATAGCACGAACCAAATCTGCATCCGTACCGTCAACGACAAGCATAATACCCTTTTTCAAGAATTCGTCTTCGATATTATTCGCCTGTTCCTCCAATGCCAAAAGACCTTCCTTACGGGAGATGTTTGACATGTCGATAATCGTTTTTATAACTTCGGTGGGATCTGTGTTTGCCGGTTCTTTTATGGAAATACCCATACCCTTTAATCCGTTAATAAAGTCCGGCATTTTGTTGGAACCTAAGGTAGATGCCAAAGAACCACCGATTGTAATAATAACGGATGGCGGATCGATAAAGTTTCCCAGAGCCGAAACACCGCCGGAAGACACAATACCGAACACTACCATGACAAGACCAAGGCCAATACCTGCTAATGACGCTATATCCAAAATTCTCACCCCTCTAAAACTTATGTATATACCGGAATTTTGTATAAAAATAAGTAAAATCTAACAATTTCTCAAAGTATATAAATCTACACTTGATATAATATTACTAGATTTTCATACAGATGTCTACTTTATTTTCTAAAAAAAACTTTATCTTGTTGCTTTTTTCAAAATTTCAATCCAAAAAGCACAAAATATTGAATTGAGTCTAATTTGTCTACAAATTCAAAAACTGTGGTCTTCCTGGTGCCGGAAAACCACAGTTTAAAGCCATTTATAAGATTAAAGATTATCTCTTTAAGTTTGTAAGTTCCTCAAGCATGGTATCGGAAACTGTAATAATTCTTGAATTTGCCTGGAAACCACGCTGTGTGGTAATCATCTCGGTAAACTCGGAAGAAAGGTCAACGTTTGACATTTCAAGCTGTCCGGTAGACATAGAACCACCGTCTGCTGTGATATCTCGTCCGATTCCATCGAAGTCACCGGAGTTCAACGTTGTACCGTAACAGTTATTTCCCAAAGCTTCCAAACCGGAGGCATTAGCAAACTGTGCTACCGCGATTTGTCCAAGCAATACTGTATTACCGTTATCATAGGATCCGTAAATCTTTCCATCCTGCTGGATGGATACACCGGTTAATGCACCAAGTTTCTTACCTGCGCCAACTGCGGCGTTTGTAGCTGTACCACGATCCACACCTAAGGTAGAAACCTTACCGTTATCGTAGTTTAGTACCTTTGTAAAATCTACTGCGATATTTGAGAACTGATCGCCCAAAACTGCCATATTTAAATCTACAGCGGTATCACCGTTGATATTATCAAACACACCGTTTGCAGCATTGAAATTCAAGCTGTAGTTTACAGATGACTTAAATACATGAAGCGTGGAACCGGTAATAGAAACGTTACAGGTCATGCTAGTATCAACCGCATTAGCATTCATGGCAAGCTTAACAGCTTCTGACTGTTTCGCAGTTAAACCGAAAAGTTTCTGTAAAGATACAAACTGCTCTGCTTCCGGAGGAGTAAGCGTACTTGTCATATAAACACCTAACTCACCAGCGGAGTTTTCAACAATACCATTTTTATTACCTTTAACCGCGGTGCCGGTGGTAGACGGTGCAGCCGGATTATACTGATAGTTTCCGTCAGCAGTGGTATAGATGCCACCGGAATACTTGTAGTTAGCGGAAACGTCATAATCTGTAGCTTCATAATTGCTGGCTTTACCAAAGATTTTTTCGATAACAGCATTCTCTTCTGCTTCCAAAGCCGCTTCTGCAGATTGAACTGCAGTCAACTGCGTTTGATACTCAGTACTTGTAGTATCTGTCGCAGTAAACGCTGCTTTTGCATCCTGCAAGGCTTTCTGAAGTGTCTGAATGGAAGCCTGATTGTTCAAATAATCTTTTAAAATATCGTTATTCTTCTGATCGTAAATGGCAGTTAACTTTACTGTATAGGTGTTTAAGCCATCGTTTTCAGTTTTTTGACCGGCTGCATCGGTAGCACCAGTAAGATTTAATTTATCATCGGTATCCAAACCCTTAACGGAAAACTTAGCGGTATAGGCATAACCTAAGTTGTCGTATAAAGAAAGGGACATGGTATAACCGCTTTCACTCTTAACGTTGGTATCGTTTTTATCGATAACGCCGGATGCATTTGCATCTGTGGTAGCTTCCGGAGCTGAAGTTAAGTTTTCTGCCTGCATGATACGAAGAGGAGAAACCGTATCCTTAACGATAGACATGGTGTTTTTATCTACCTGCCATCCCTGTACCAAATATCCGGTAGAGGTCATTGCAAGGTTTCCGTTTCCGTCTAAGTAGAAGGATCCGGAACGGGTAAACAAATTGGATGATCCGTTGTTTACGATAAAGAAGTTTGTGGAGTTTGCGTCTGTAAGTTTAATATCAAGTGCATCTCCTGTGGACTGCGCGGAACCGGTAGAGGTAACGGATACCTTTGTGGAACCGGACTGAACACCGAGACCAATCTGCTTCGGGTTAACACCACCGGTGGTTTCTGTTGCACCGGAAGCACCGGAAGTGGTCTGATACATAATATCGGCGAAAGTTACGCCGGATGATTTAAATGCTACTGTATTGACGTTGGCGATATTATTACCGATAACGTCCATTTTTGTCTGGTGTGTTTTTAATCCGGATACACCAGAGTAAAGTGATCTCATCATAGTTTTTGTCCTCCTAAGCTATAACAGCTCCATCGATATTGGTAAATATTCCGTCTTCCGAAGTATCGGATTCTAATGCGGTGATTACCGTATTACTGGGAACATTTACGATAAAAGCAAGGGAATCAACCATTACCAAAGAATCCTGAATACCTTTGGCTCCGGCTTTTAAAATGCCCTCATTTAATCTTAATTTTTGTTCTTCCGTCATAATGATATCTCTGTCATCCAAACGTTTTGCGGCATGTTTTGAGAACTTTACCTCTCCCGCTTTTTCTGCCTCATCGATTTGTGTCTGCAAATAAGAAGCAAAGGAATCGGAGATATTTACGCCAGAAGTTTTATTTGAAGTATTCAGGTAACGATCGGTTACTTGTTGTATGGATGTAAATCCACTTTGAATATGATTCATAATCTCCTCCGTACCTTTAAGCACCGGTAGTTTGCGTTGTAGATGAGGCATCGGTTTTTTTCGTTTCATCCTCACCCTTTAGTTTTTTCTCCAGTGCGGTAAGTTTTGACAAATCATCCTGAGAAACGAACTTCTTTACATAATCGCTTAATGCATTGTAATAAGTTCTGGCTTCATTGATTGCGGAAGTATCTCTTGCCACATTAAGGTTTGATATACTTGGCAACGCTGCTACTTTTGAACTGAATGTCTGTGCCAAAACACCAGCTTCGTAATAAGTCGAATCCTGAACGGTTTGAATGTCATCTACGTTATAAAGTGTTCCGTCAACGGAAACTTTAATGGCATCGGAATCGGTGGTGACATAATCAACACAACCTTTGATTTCATTACCGTCTTCGCCGATTAATGTTACATAATTTCCAACCAAAGCGGATGCCTGTAACTCATTCATCTTATCGGATACGGAATTTAAAGCTTCTACCTGAGAGAAGGTAGCCAACTCTTTTACGTATTCCGAATTATCCGTAGGCTGAAGCGGATCCTGATACTGCATCTCGGTTACAAGAAGCTGTAAAAACATTTCCTTGGTCTGATCTGCGGTAGACTTTGCCTTATTCTCAGTGGTTTTTGTTTTGTCATTTACATACTGACCGTTTTTGATTTCACCAACTAAAGACATATTTTATATCCTTTCTATGCGGTAAAGTTAATGGAATTTCCGGAATCTTTCATCATCTTGGCGGTCAAGAGTTCTTCTACTGTTAAATCCTCCGGTAATTCTTCCAAACCATTTAAGTTAAGATTTCTGATACCTCTGGAAGGTTCCTTATCTTCATTTGAACCGTTAAACTGTGAAGATCCGTTTTCAAATGTGGCATTTGCCTGTGCATCCAACTGCTCTTCAAATTCTCTGGTTCCTACGGAAATCTCAATGGCATTTACTTTCATTCCCTGTTGATTCCAGGTGTCTTTTAAAATCGCCATCTGTGTTTCCATCGCCGTTTTTACATCCTGATTTTCCGTAATCAGTTTAGCGGAAATGGTTCCGTTAGATTCGGTAACCTGTAAATACATCTTTCCTAAGGATGCCGGATGAAGTTCCAACTCCATAGAGGTAAGATTTTCTGATACTGAGGTTCTTGTTTGAGTAACAATCTGATTCATAATATCTTCCACATCAATGCTGGTATAAGAAGTAGTAGATTCTTTTACAACATTTTCAAAAGAGATTGTAGAATCGGTTGTTACGCTAGTGGAATAATGTACGGAAGTATTTGTAACTGCATTGGGTTCAAAACCACTTTCACTCTTCTTTCCGTTTTGATTCTGTAAGAAGTTTTCCGAATTTGAATTCAAATCCGGCTTAGGAGCGGAAACGATTGCTTTATCTGTTTCCATTTCCTGAACTTCTTCAAAATCAAAGTTTTCAAGTTCTGCTTTTACCTTGGTTTCTTCCGATACAAGTGGAGCCTTTACATCTACAGGAGCCTCAAGGCCTGTAGGTTCTTCTGTAGTAGGCGTTTGGTTTGATTCTTTTAAAATCAATGGATCTGTATTAAGGACTTTAAGCGAAACCGTCTCCTCCTGAGAAAGTTCCACTCCGTTGACCTCTCCGTTAGGTCCAAAATCAACAGGAGCTTTTGCAAGTCCGTCATACGTTACAACCAAATCATTTTCTGCCAATAGGTTTTTAAGTGCATCCGTATTTGTAACTTCCATAGTTTCAAATAAATTTGAAATCACCGGTTCCAAATCGCTTAAAACGTTTGATACCGTATCGTTTAGGATAAGAGATACGTTTTCATCTCCTTCCAAAACTCCAAGAAGTTTTGAAACGTTTTCCGGAAGTGTTAAGTCAATCATGTTAAATCCTAAGATTTCCATGGCTTCTTTGATTTCCTCATCCGATACATCCATATCTTCGGAAAGAATCGATTTCACTTCGGAAATAAACTTATCCACCTTTTCAATGGCTTCGCCAACCGTTTCCGGTGACATTTGCTGTGAAGTCTGATTGTTGTTTGGAATCGTTCTGGCTGAATAATCCGTTTGATTAAAGGACTGCTGTGGTGCAACTTCTTTATTGTCGCTTTGTGGTGCTTGAACAAAAGTAGATATCATATCATTCTTTTGATCAGTGGACTGTAAAGAATTGGTGACCATCTGCATAAAATCACCGGAATTAGCCTCTGACTTCGCTGCGGATTTGGCTTTTGTGTTCTCCATAAATCCAAAAGGAATCTGAGACACATTAGCGCTGGTCATATGAGATTTTTAGTTCTCCTTTCTTCGCCATCCGTAGCAAAAAAATTGATCATCCTTGAATTTATATAATTCTAAGGTTCCATGAGTTTGGTAACACTGGCCGCAATGTCCGCATCCATGGCCCCGAGAATTTTCCCTCTGGATTCCGTATCCATCGCCCATAAAATCTTTCCTACCAATTTCAAATCATTTGTCATGGTATTAAAGATGGCAGCTGCTTGTGCCGGCTTCATACTGGAATATGTATTGGCGTAATCTTTGATTTCCTGATTTGCCTCGGATTGTTTCACAACCTGCTTATATAAAACCTCAGCATTTTCAGGTTCAATCGCCTCGTAGTACTTCTTATATTCTTCTATATCGGGTGATTTGTCTCCAAAAACAACCTCTTCATAGAATTTTTCTTTGGTTTCTTCGAATTTTTTTTCGTTTGCCTTATAAATGGCCAATTCTTGAGCCTGTGCTTCCAATTCTGCAACACGGGTAGCATCCGCGGTACCGGAGGCCTGAGCATCTGCAAGTTGTGCTTCTAACTCTTTAATGCGAACAACGGCATCATCCACACTGGCAAACTGATAAGCCGCATCTTCTTCGGCATATTCTTCCACTTCCGGTAAAATCTGATTTACATAAGGCACGTCCTTTAAAATCGGATATAAAACAGTGGAGCCTATGCCACCCACGTCCATCTTGATTAAAAGGGCAAAAATCGCAAGCCAAACTACGGCAATTAAAATTCCGACAATCACAACTAAGGCGGTGGATCCGCCTTCTTCTTCATCGAGGTTTTCTTCGTCGCCGGCGCCTTTTTTGGCAGCTTTCTTAGCGGCTTTTTTCGCTTCTTTTTCTTTTTTCTTTTGTTCTTTCTTCGATAATTCTTCGTCTGCCATGACTACTCCAATCAAGATTTATTATGATAGGTAAAGCTGACCAACTGGTCGTTTTCCTTACTTTCTTCTGCTTTTATCTCTTCTTTAAAGTTCTCAAACGCCTTTTCCCTCAGTTTCTCGTGGGTTTTACGTTCTTTCATGATTTCATCCAAACGACGACGTGCAATTTCCAATTCTTTTTGAGCACGACTAACTTCCATCAACTGATCGCGAATCTTGGATTTCATCGCATTAATGGATTCTTTACATATCTTAATATCCCGAATGGAAAGGGTTCCTTGGGTCATCTCCTTAAGCTGCGCTTCATAATCCGCTTTACGAATCATAAGGGCAGATAACTTATCCTGCTCCTCCAAAAGCCGCTGATTCGCCACAGAAAAAGCGATTTTTTCCTGAGACTCCAACTTTTCCTTAAGATTCAATATATTTTGCATTCGATATACGAATTTTGCCATATTATATCTCCATCAGCTGCCTTCCTCGAGATGACTATACAGATTACTCTAATCCATCAGAGGAATCTTGATCGGCAAGGAGTGCGGATACATCCGGTTCTTCTTCCTCTGCCGTCACCTCTTCTTTTGGTTCCTCCTCAAATTCCGGTTCTGCGAGAGGAATCTCCTTTGCTGCAGGCTTTGGTTCCTCCGGAAGCGGGAACATTTCAAAGAGCATGGCGATTTCGTTTTCAAAATCGAATTTCTCGTCTGTTTCCTGTAAAAGGAACTCATTTACCGCATCGATTTTGGAAATCGCAAAATCAATATTTTTATTGGAACCGGGCTTATATGCACCGATATTAATCAAATCTTCGGCTTCCGAATAGGTCGCCATTACATTTTTAAGCTGTCC
>CAJOGB010000009.1 GCA_905233835.1 uncultured Lachnospiraceae bacterium | reverse complement strand
TACAGAGCGTCAGGCATTGAATGTTTACAGAATGAAGCTTCTTGGAGCAGATGTTGTTCCAGTTACCTCTGGCACAGCTACATTGAAGGATGCGGTATCAGAGTGTATGAGAGAGTGGACTACACGAATTGATGATACACATTACTGCCTGGGCTCAGTTATGGGACCACATCCATTCCCAACTATCGTAAGGGATTTTCAGGCTGTAATTTCAAAGGAAAGTCGTCAGCAGATTCTTGACAAAGAGGGAAGACTTCCTGATGCTGTAATCGCTTGTGTGGGTGGTGGAAGCAATGCTATTGGAAGCTTCTATCATTATATAGGTGATGAAAATGTTAGACTTATCGGTTGTGAGGCTGCAGGAAGAGGTATCGATACTTTTGAAACGGCCGCAACAGTTAATACTGGCAAGGTTGGTATATTCCATGGAATGAAATCATATTTCTGCCAGGATGAATATGGTCAGATTGCACCAGTTTATTCAATTTCTGCAGGACTTGATTATCCAGGAGTAGGACCAGAGCATGCATATCTTCATGATATAGGAAGGGCGGAATATGTGCCTGTTACTGATGAGGAAGCTGTAGAAGCCTTTGAGTATATTGCAAAGACTGAAGGAATAATTGCTGCTATTGAAAGCAGTCATGCTATTGCTTATGCCAGAAAGTTGGCTCCAACTATGAAGAAAGATCAGATTATTATTGTTACCGTTTCGGGCAGAGGCGACAAAGATTGTGCTGCAATTGCCAGATACAGAGGGGAGAATATCCATGAGTAAGATAACAGAAGCATTTAAGAATAAGGTATTTGTACCATTTATTACCTGTGGTGATCCGGACCTTGAAACTTCTAAGGAAATCATTAAGGAACTTGCCAATAATGGCGCAGATTTAATAGAACTTGGAATTCCATTTTCAGATCCTACAGCAGAGGGACCAGTGATTATGGAAGCAAATATCCGTGCTTTGGCGAATGGAATAACAACTGATGATGTGTTTGAAATGGTTTCAGAGGTTAGCGGCGAGATTGATATTCCCCTTGTGTTTATGACCTATGCTAATGTAGTTTTCTCCTACGGTGTAGAAAGATTTTTCAAAAGATGTCAGGAAACAGGAATCTGTGGAATTATTTTACCGGATGTACCATACGAGGAAAAAGAGGAGTTCGAGGAGGTTGCAGATAGATTTGATGTTGAGTTTATCTCTATGATTGCTCCTACCTCTGAGGATAGAATTGATACTATTGCAGCTGGTGCGAAGGGCTTTATTTATATTGTATCTAGCCTTGGTGTTACAGGAACTAGAGCAGAGCTAAATGGCAATATAAAAAGTCTTGTGGAACGTGTAAGGGAAAAAACAGATGTACCTTGCGCAGTAGGTTTTGGTATATCAACACCTGCTCAGGCAGCTGAGATGGCAAATATTTCAGACGGAGCAATTGTTGGTTCAGCGATTGTAAGGGTTATTGCTGAATATGGTAAAGACGCACCAAAGCAGGTTGGACAATTTGTTAAGAACATGAAAGAGGCTTATTATGTATCCTAAAATAGATGAAGTAATACGACTTGCAGATACAGGGGAATATAAGAGGATTCCAGTGTCTATTGAGATGCTGTCTGATAGCCTTACTACCATCGAAGCGATGAGACGCCTTAAGAATGCAAGCCATCAGTGTTATCTTTTGGAGAGCGCAAGCCAATCTGAGACTTGGGGAAGATATTCATTTCTTGGATTCAATCCGACTATGGAGATAACAGCTGTAGATGGTAAGGTCACCGTGAGAAAAACTGTAGGTGGTGGGGAATCATTAATTGAAGAGCGCGAGGTAAAACACCCTGGTGAGGTGTTAAGAGAGGTGCTGGCTAGATATAAAAGTCCTATTTTACAGGGTTTGCCAACCTTTACCGGAGGATTGGTAGGATATTTTTCATACGACTATATCAAATATAGTGAGCCTAAACTTGCACTTGAAAATCACGGTGAAGATGATTTCAAGGATATGGATTTAATGCTGTTTAACGATGTTATTGCCTTCGATAATTTTAAACAGAAAATATATTTAATTACAGGAATTGATTTGACTGAAATCACTGATTTCTCTGGAGGCTTTGAAGAAAAGCTGGAGGCTCTTAGCAAAGCATACGTGGCTGCAGGGGATAAGCTTCTTGAGATAAAGCGCCTGCTTCAAAATGGTGAGCCAAAGAAGTTTGAACCTTTAAAATTACAGTCTGAGATTACACCAAAGTTTACCAATGAAGAATATGGTGCAATGGTTGAGAAAGCCAGACACTATATAAAGGAAGGCGATATATTCCAGGTGGTGCTTTCAAATCCATTAAGTGCTAAGGCAACAGGTAGTCTCTTTGATACATACAGGCTACTTCGTGCTAATAACCCATCCCCTTATATGTTTTATTTTTCCAGTGATGATATAGAAATTGCGGGAGCTTCACCAGAGACCCTGGTAAAAGTTGAGCAGAAAAAGGTTAGCACTTTCCCTCTTGCTGGTACAAGACCGAGAGGGAAAAGCGCAGCGGAAGATTTGGCTCTTGAAAAGGAACTGCTAGCTGATGAGAAAGAACTGGCAGAGCATAATATGCTTGTGGATCTGGGTCGAAATGATATTGGAAAAATCAGTAAAATTGGCTCTGTCTCTGTAGAAAAATATATGTCAGTGGAAAGATATTCCCATGTAATGCACATAGGCTCCACAGTAGTAGGACAACTTAGTGATACAAAGGATGCCATCGACGCGGTGGATTCTATTTTGCCAGCGGGAACTCTTTCAGGTGCGCCTAAATTTAGGGCTTGTCAAATTATTGAAGAGCTGGAGCAGAGTAAAAGAGGAATTTATGGTGGTGCTTTAGGTTACATTGATTTCACGGGAAACCTTGATGTCTGCATAGCGATTCGTTTGGTTTACAAGAAAAAGGATAGTATTTGCATCCGCTCAGGGGCAGGAATTGTTTTTGATTCGGTTCCAGAGAAGGAAGCGGTGGAGTGTATAAATAAAGCGAAGGCAGTTGTAAATGCGGTTAAGGAAGCAGAGGGAGGCTTGGAATGATTTTACTAATAGATAATTACGATAGCTTTTCCTACAATGTATATCAATTAATTGGTGGAGTGAATCCTGACATAAAGGTGATTCGTAATGACGAATATCGTATATGCGATATTGAAAAAATGCCTATTAGTCACATTATTATTTCCCCAGGTCCAGGTCGACCAATTGATGCAGGAATTTGTGAGGATTTAATTGCTCATTTTGCAGGCAAGATTCCAATGCTGGGAATTTGTCTGGGACATCAGGCTATTTGCGAGACCTTTGGCGCTAGTATAACCTATGCCAAGGAATTGATGCATGGCAAGCAATCTGAAACACAGCTGGATACTGACTGCGAGCTTTTCAAGGGACTCCCTGAAAAGATTCATGTAGCAAGATATCATTCATTGGCAGCAGATGGGGATACAATGCCAGAAAATCTGAAGGTTGTTGCAAAAACTGTGGATGGCGAAATAATGGCTGTGGCCCACAGAGACTATGAAATATATGGACTGCAATTCCATCCGGAGTCTATTTTGACAAACGAAGGAGAAAGAATAATTAGAAACTTTATGGGGATATAATGTTACTATTCTCAGTAATAAAAATGTTAAAACATTCTGCCCAAATTGGGGAAGAATGTTTTTTGTATTTATGTGAACAAAAGTTCGATAAATATGTTATAATGCAGATGCAACGACAGGAAAGGAGGTCTCATGGAAAAAACATATATCGCCATTGATTTAAAGTCTTTCTACGCCTCCGTTGAATGTCACGAAAGGGATCTGGATCCTTTGACCACTCGACTGGTTGTGGCAGATCCTACACGTACCGGCAAAACCATTTGCCTGGCGGTTTCTCCGGAGTTAAAAAAATATGGAATTCCGGGACGACCGCGACTCTTTGAGGTGGAACAAAAAGCAAAGCAATTCCATATCGACTATATCGTGGCTCCGCCTCGAATGAAGCTGTATATGGACTACCGCACCCATATCTTTGGAATTTACCTTCGTTATATCGCACCGGAGGACATGCATGTCTATTCCGTAGACGAATGTTTTATGGATGTGACGGGCTATTTAAATACCTATCATATGACGGCAGAAGAATTGGCCCGTAAGATGATTAACGACGTGTTAAGAGAGACCGGAATCACCGCGACTGCGGGTATCGGAACCAATATGTACCTTTGCAAAATCGCAATGGATATCGTAGCAAAGCATATGGAACCGGATGAAAACGGGGTACGAATCGCCGCTTTGGATGAGATGAGCTATCGCAGACTTCTTTGGAATCACAGACCTCTTACGGATTTTTGGCGCCTCGGACCGGGATATGCCAGAAAACTGGAAAAGCACGGCATGTATACCATGGGAGATGTTGCCCGCTGTTCTATCGGAAAACCGGAGGATTACTATAACGAGGAGCTTTTATATAAACTTTTTGGGGTAAATGCGGAACTTTTAATCGATCACGCCTGGGGATACGAGCCTACCACCATTGATTTGATTCAGGCCTATCGCCCGGAGAATAATTCCCTGGGACACGGTCAGGTATTAAAGGAGCCCTATACCAACGACAAGGCCAGGATTATCGTAAAGGAAATGGCAGAGGGGTTGGCGCTTGAGTTGGTGGAAAAGCATTTGGTTACCAATCAGTTGGTGCTTACCATAGGATATGACGTGGAAAATCTTATTGATCCTGTTCGCAGGAAGGCTTACCACGGAGAGGTGTCCATCGATCGCTACGGACGTGAGGTCCCAAAGCATGCCCACGGTACTTTTAATTTAGACGATTACACATCTGCATCTTCCTCGTTAATCGAAGGATTTGTGGCTCTTTTTGAGCGATTGACGGATCCTTCTCTTTTGATTCGAAGAGTAACCTTAACCTCCAATAATGTAATTTCGGAGAAAACGGCAAAGAAAAAGGTGGAAACTTCCGGTCGTCAGATGACCATATTTGATTCCTTTGATACCGAGGAAAAGACCTCCGCTTGTGATGAGGAAAAACTAAAAAAAGAACGGGCTCTGCAGGAGGCTATGCTTTCCATTAAACAAAGATTCGGGAAAAATGCGGTTTTACGAGGTACCAGTTATGAGGAAGGCGCCATGACAAAGGAACGAAACGCGCAAATAGGTGGACATAAAGCGTAAGTAATGGGAGAAAAAAGTGGAAGAAACACATAAGTATGATGATATAATAAATATGGAGCATCCCACATCCAAGGTTCATCCGCGGATGGATGCCATTACTCGTGCGGCCCAGTTTGCGCCTTTTAAAGCCTTGACCGGTTTGGAAGACGAAGTGGAAGAAACCACCATGCAGCGCATTGCCGATGCGGAAAATGAAATCCAGCATGTACAGGAATACGATGATTATTTAAATCGGATAAACGCCGATTAAAACATAAACTTTAGGAGGATTACGACGTGATTGAAAGAAAGAGACTATTGGCCCTGGCCTTTTATAATAAGGAGCACTTTTCCGGCAGCGATCAGGAGAGAAATCTTCGGTTTCGGGTGGAAAAGGTAGTGCCCAAGGCGCCGGAGGAGAATCCGGATGCGGATGTGGAAGATCCCTACTTTTTGGCCACGGTTTGGCCGGAACCCTACAGCTTTGAAGCCACTGCGGATGAAAAGAAGATGACACATAAAGAAGCGTTTTCGGAAGAAGGTCTGCAGGCTATTGTGGACTGGATGAACGAACAACACTTTGACAGAGACGACTGGAAACGATAGAATAGCAAAGAAATAATAATAAATCATTGGGTGCACAAGAAGGAGGAAAACATGAATAATAAAAAAGGCATTATTATCGGAATTGTAGCACTTGTTGTTGTGATTTTGGCAGGTGTAGGTATCTATGCTAAGTTTGGCCCGAAGGCTTCAGCAGGATCTAAGTCTTACACACTTACTGTTGTAGCTGAAGACGGAACAGAAACTTCCTATGAAGGAACCACCGATGCAGAATATCTTCATGGCTTACTTGATGAAGTAGCTGCAAACGAAGATTTTACATTCGAAGGAAGTGACGGCGATTACGGTTTCTACATTGAGTCCGTAAATGGCGAAGTTGCTATGTAAACGGTGAATACGGCCAGTATGGTGCAGATGAGCAGCCGGTTGCAGATGGTGATGCATTCAAACTTGCTTTCGAGACATTCTAAGATATATGAAAGATAAAGCATCAAAAAAATGGGGTGCTTACGAGGTAGCCAGCATGGGAATCATGCTGGCTATTATTGAAGTAAGTAAGCATGCATTGGATTTTTTGCCAAACATTGAATTGGTAAGCTTTTTGTTTATCGTTTTTTCACTGATGTTCGGCTGGCGGGTACTTGCTTTAACTTGGGCATTTACCGTAATCGAAGCCTTTTATTTCGGTGCGGGTGTTTGGGTAATCGCTTATGCGTATGTTTGGCCGATTTTAGTGATTATCGTGTTATTAACCAGAAAAGTCGGAAAGCAGAATCCATGGTTTTATGCCATATTATCCGGAGCCTTTGGCCTATCCTTTGGGTTCTTGTGTTCCATATATACCCTTGTGATTGGTGGTGTGGCACAACAGTTTACCTGGTGGGTAGCCGGGATTCCCTATGATATTGTTCACGGAATCGGAAACTTTTTCATCTGCCTGTTTTTATTTAAACCGGTAATGATTATTCTAAAAAAAGTGGTACCGGAGGAAAAACAACATTTATAGAAGGACAGTTCTTTCGGGAACTGTCCTTTTTACTATATTTTCGGGTTCGGTTTGTCTCTATCCACAATATGTGGTATAATTCATGCATTGAGGAAATAAGTTTATAATTAAATATGAGGGGATAATTCACATGAAAAAACTGATGAAATCAGGCTTGGCACTTGCGCTGGCCGCTGCGATGGTGTTTTCATTTTCTTCCGGAGCGCTGGCAGAGGAATTGGATGAGGAACCCGCGGAAACTGAATCAGAGTTTGAAGCAACGGATTGGATGGCCAATGTGCCGGATGATATGTTTTTGTCATCTGTTACCATTCCGGGAACCCATGACAGTGCAACGGCACATATTTCACCCGGTTTCTTTTTACAGTGCCAGAGCCTGGAGTTTAAAGACCAACTGGAAGCGGGATATCGCTATTTGGATATTCGACTGGCGCTGGATGAAACCGATGAGGGAACGAGGATTAAATTTATTCATGCCTTTGGAACCTGTAAAAAGGACGCCAGCTTTTTAAATCTGTTTGGAGATACCTTATATTTGGAAGATGTGCTTTCGGATGTGTATGCTTTTTTGGATGAACATCCTACAGAGACCGTAATCTTTTGTGTAAAAGCAGAAAACGGCGATGACGATGTATCTAAGGTGGAAAGTGAATTTTTCAAAGTTTTGGATCAAAATGCTTCCAAGTGGTATACGAAAAATGAGATTCCTACCGTTGGAGATGTTCGGGGAAAAATCGTTTTGGCTACCCGTTTTAAAGATGTAAATAAGGAGGGAGAAAACCGTACGGGATTGCATTTCTCCTGGTCCGAGCAGAACAATAAAGAAGCGGTGGCGGATACCCAGGAAGTAACCATGATTACGGATACAAATCAGCTTTGGGTACAGGATCGTTACAAATACGGCGTTGATATGAAATGGGATGCGGTAGTGGAATCTTTTGAAAACTGCCAGGCATCCGATGAGACGTTTTCTTTAAATTTCCTTTCCACATCAGGAAGCGGAAAGGCGGGACATCCGAAAAAGTATGCCCGTATTTTAAACAAGCAGCTGATGGAATATCAGTTTAAACCACAGACCTGTTACGGTGTTGTAATTGTGGATTTTGGAAAAGAAAAAGAAGCACGACATATTTTTAGTGCAAATTTTAAATAGAAAGCGGAGAAGCGATATGGAATTAATGATGGAATTTTTTGATGCGGATAAGTTGGAGGATAAACTGGATATCATCCAAAAGATGGAGGTTCGTGAGGAAATTGACGACCATATCATCGACAATTTTGCGGCATCCATGGACGTGGTAATCGAAGACGGAGATATAAGAAAGCGTACGGAGGATTTAAAAAACGTTCTTCGTACTCGCATGAAATACGAGACCGCAAGATTCCGCTAGAGTGTTTTTAAGGTTCAAAGTGACCGGATTTTAACAGTGGATGATAAAACCCTCTTTACCGATAAACCGGTAAAGAGGGTTTTTGGTTATGCTTCCATGATTTTAGCTTTACTCATATTGGAATTATGGTAGCGGCTGTCGAAGGTGACCTCCGTATCAAACCATGCCGGAGGGACAAAGGCGTTTGCTTCTTCTTCGGAGGAGAATTCCACTTCAGCTAAAAGAAGTCCTTCGTATTTTCCGCGGAAGACATCCAACTCGCAGGTTAAACCGTTTTCTAAAGGAATTAAATATCGACGCTTTTTGATAACGATGCCGTCTGCCTTTTTTACCAAGTGTTCGTAGGACTCTTTGGTAAGGGGGAGGTTATATTCTTCCCGGACAAGCATGCCGCTTCCCTTATAGGTAAGATAATAGGTATCATCTTCTTTTCGTACGCGAACCACAGGTTCTGTGCTTAAATATCCCTGCTCCAAGTCGTGATATTTATAATCCGAAATATCTCCGGGAACATCCTTTAAAGACTGTATTAAAAACTTTTTTTCTATTTCCATATAAAACCCTCATGTAATATAATGAAAAAGGTGATTTTTTGAATTTAAAACCATAACTATAGTATCAGATATCGGAGGGAAATAAAATGGCAAAACTTCTAATTTGCATGGCAGACGGATGCGAAGAAATCGAAGCTCTTACCGTGGTGGATTTGGCTCGTCGTGCTGGTCTGGAAATCGATATGGCTTCTATCGCAGGGAAGGCGGAAGTGACCGGTTCCCATAAAATTAAAATCGGCGCGGACAAAAGTTTTAAAGACATAAATGTGAACGACTATGATGGTGTGATTTTGCCGGGTGGTATGCCGGGTACCAATTACTTAAGAGAGGATGCTAAGGTAATCGAAACCGTAAAGTCATTTGCGAAAAACGATAAACTGGTGGCTGCCATTTGTGCGGCTCCCACGGTGCTTGGATATGCGGGGGTATTGGAAGGAAAGAACGCCAGTTGCTATCCGGGTATGGAAGAGGGACTTACCGGGGCAAAGGCCAATACAAATGAGGTAAATGTAGACGGAAACATCATTACATCCAGGGGCCTTGGAACAGCGATTCCTTTTGCTCTTGCAATTATTTCTTACTTCCTAGGGGAAGAAAAAGCTACGCAGATTTCCGATAGCGTTGTATACCAACTCTAAACATAAAAGTGAATAAAAATCCGGTTATCCACAGCTGTTTCATTTGTTGAAACTCGCTGTGGATTGTGATATAATAACTCGCAGTGCTTACACAAAAGTTAGGAAGGAAGATATTAAAAAATGAGTGTAAAAGTAGAAAATTTAGACAATAACATGGCAAAGCTTACTATTGAAGTAGAGGCTGACCGTTTAGTTGAAGCTACAAAGAAAGCTTATAATCGCCAGAAAAACAGCATCTCCATCCCGGGATTTCGTAAGGGTAAAGTACCTCAGCAGATGATTGAGAAAATGTACGGACCTGAAATCTTCTTTGATGAAGCTGCAAATATTTTGATTCAGGAAGAGTATCCGAAGGCTTATGATGAGTGCGGTTTGGATATCGTTTCTCAGCCGGAAGTTGAAGTAGTTCAGATTGAAAAGGGTAAGCCTTTTATCTTTACCGCTGAAGTAGCATTAAAGCCGGAAGTTAAGCTTGGAAAATATAACGGAATCACCGTTACTCGTCAGGACATCACCGTTACCGACGAAGACGTTGAAAACGAAATTAAGTCTCAGCTTTCCAGAAACGCTCGTTCCATCGATGTAACCGATCGTGCAGCTCAGATGGGCGATACCGTTGTTCTTGATTTTGACGGTTCTGTAGACGGCGTACCTTTCGAAGGCGGAAAGTCTGAAAACTATACATTAGAGCTTGGCTCAAATTCCTTCATTCCGGGATTTGAAGATCAGCTTTGCGGAAAGAACTTAGAAGAAGACATCGACGTAAACGTTACTTTCCCTAAGGATTATCACGCAGAAGAGTTAGCAGGAAAGAAAGCACTCTTCAAGTGTAAATTACATAAGATTACCGCAAAGGAACTTCCTGAGTTAAACGATGAGTTCGCTGAGGATCAGGGATTTGATTCCGTAGCTGATTACAAGGAAGACGTTAAGAAGACTCTTACCGAGAGAAAAGAAAACGCTGCTAAGCGTACACAGGAAGATGAAGCATTAGCTAAGATCATCGCTGATTCCAAGATGGATATTCCGGATGCGATGATTGATTTCCAGGTAAATCAGATGTTAAACGAATATGCAAACAACCTTGCTCAGAGCGGTCTTTCATTCGAACAGTATATGCAGTTTACCGGCATGACCTTAGATCAGTTAAAGGCTCAGATGCGTCCGGATGCAGAAGACAGAATCAAAGGTTCTTTGGTACTTGAAGCAATCGCTAAAGCAGAAGGCTTCGAAGGAACCGACGAAGACGTTGAGAAGAAGATCGAAGAGATGGCAGAGCAGTACGGAATGAAGGCTGATGATATTAAGAAAAACATTCCGGATTCTGAAAAAGAAAACATGAAGAAGGATATTGCATTAGAGAAGGCAATCAACTTCGTAACAGAGAACATGAAGCTTCGTGCTAAAGCAAAGAAGAAGGCTGAAAAAGAGGCTGACGCAGAATAAAGGGGAAAAACTATGGCTACAATACCTTATGTCATTGAACAAAATTCCAGAGGAGAACGTTCCTATGATATCTATTCCAGATTGTTAAAGGATCGTATCATCTTCTTGGGGGAAGAAGTTAATGAGACCACAGCGTCTCTTACCATCGCTCAGTTATTATTCTTAGAGTCCGAGGATCCGAATAAAGATATTCATCTTTATATCAACAGCCCGGGCGGAATGGTAACCGCGGGACTTGCGATTTACGATACCATGCAGTATATCAAGTGCGACGTTTCCACCATTTGTGTGGGACTTGCGGCATCTATGGGTGCCTTCTTACTTGCAGGCGGTGCAAAGGGCAAACGTCTTGCGCTTCCAAACGCTGAGATTATGATTCACCAGCCATCCGGCGGTGCAAAAGGTCAGGCAACGGAGATCGAAATCGCGGCTGAAAATATCTTAAAGACTAAGAAGCGTTTAAATGAAATGCTTGCCGCAAATACCGGTCAGCCTATTGAAAAGGTAGCTGCCGATACCGAGCGTGATTACTACATGAGCGCAAAAGAAGCTTTGGAATACGGTCTTGTTGATAAGATCATTGAAAACAGAAACCAGGCATAAGTAAATACCATTAAGTTTCCTTAAAGGAGAAAACCATGGCAGGACGTGGCAATGACGATAAAGTGAGATGTTCTTTCTGCGGAAAGAGCCAATCACAGGTTCAAAAATTGATTGCCGGACCAAACGGCGCATATATCTGTGACGAGTGCGTGGATATCTGCGGCGAAATTATCGAAGAAGAACTTATGGATATGAATGGTTCTTCCGCATTCGATGATGATAAGCCGGAAATCAATCTTTTAAAACCGAAGGAATTAAAGAAGTTCCTCGATGAGTATGTCATCGGACAGGATGAAGCAAAGAAGGTTTTATCTGTAGCGGTTTATAATCATTACAAAAGAATTCTTGCGGATCCCAAAGATTTAAACGTGGAATTACAAAAGTCCAACGTCCTTCTTTTGGGACCTACAGGTAGCGGTAAAACACTGTTGGCTCAGACTTTGGCTCGTATCATCGGTGTACCTTTTGCGATAGCTGATGCTACAACCCTTACCGAGGCCGGATATGTGGGTGAAGACGTAGAAAACATCTTGTTAAAACTCATTCAGGCAGCGGATTATGATGTGCCAAAGGCGGAGTACGGTATTATCTACATCGATGAGATCGATAAGATCACAAAGAAGTCCGAGAATGTTTCCATCACCAGAGACGTTTCCGGTGAAGGTGTACAGCAGGCACTCCTTAAGATGTTGGAAGGAACCAATGCTTCCGTTCCGCCACAGGGTGGAAGAAAGCATCCACAGCAGGAATTGATTCCTATTGATACCACCAATATCTTGTTTATCTGCGGCGGTGCCTTTGAGGGACTTGATAAGATTATCGAATCCAGAATGGATACCAAGCGTATCGGATTTAATACCGAGGTTACCGAGATTAAGACGGACAAGGAACGTGAAAGCGAGCTTTTAAAACAGGCACTTCCACAGGACTTTGTAAAGTTTGGTTTGATTCCGGAGTTTATTGGACGTGTGCCGATTAATGTGGCTTTGGAAGAATTGGATAAGGACGATTTGATTCGCATCCTTACCGAGCCGAAGAATTCTCTTGTAAAACAGTACAAGGCCCTCTTTAAGATGGATGATGTGGAGCTTACCTTTGAAAAGGACGCTTTGGAAGCCATCGCAGAGAAGTCTTTGGAAAGAAAGACCGGTGCCCGCGGACTTCGTGCCATCATGGAAAACGTCATGATGGATGATATGTTTGAGATTCCTTCCGAGGATTCCGTAAAGAAGTTGAACATCACCAGAGAAAAGGTGGAACAAAACGTTCTTTTGATAGAGAAGAAGTCTGAAGTTGTTTCCATGAAGAAGAAAGCAGGAAAAGAAAGCGCTTAACGTATGAAAATTAAGAGTGCAGACTTAGAAACTGTATGTGGAATCACGAGCCAACTACCGGAGAATACTTTGCCGGAGGTGGCTTTTGCAGGAAAGAGTAACGTTGGGAAGTCATCCCTTATCAATGCGGTGCTAAACCGTAAGGCTCTTGCCCGTACTTCCGCACAACCGGGGAAAACCCAGACCATTAATTTCTATAATGTAAATAAAGAAATCTATTTGGTGGACTTGCCGGGATACGGCTACGCCAAAGCATCAAAGAGCGAAGTGGAAAAATGGGGCGAAATGATTGAACGCTATTTGGATACTTCCGAGATGCTTCGCTGTGTGTTCCTTTTGGTTGACATTCGTCACGATCCGGGAGAACACGATAAGCAGATGTATGAGTGGATTGATTATATGGGATATCAGCCCATTGTCATCTGTACGAAAGCGGATAAGATTAACCGATCACAAATGGATAAGCATTTAAAGGCTATTCGAAAGGGCTTAGGGGCGGATGAGGATACCATTATTATTCCTTTTTCCTCCGTCACCAAGCAGGGATTGGAAGATATATGGGACTTTATGGACCAGGTAATAGAGAACGAAAAAGAGGAAGACAAATAAGTCTTTCTCTTTTTTTGTTTTCGTTGAATTGACAGATAATTTGTGATACCATTTTGTTATGCGAAACCGGGGGAGGGTTTTAATATGGCTGCACGTGGGACTGACCCAAATTCAAAATTATCTTTTGACAACAAGCACAAAAAAATCGGAATCCTGCTTTTGGGAGAGGGCACGGAATTCTTTGATAACATGAAACAAGGCTTCTTTAATCGTGCTGAAGATTTCTCCAAACTAGATTTTGAATTAATACTAAAACAGACAAAAGCTGTTCCGGACCAGCAGTTAAAAGAACTGTTGGCCATGGAAAAGAAAAGAATAGACGGGCTTATTATTTGCCCGTGTAATGATACACGAATTCTTTCCGAGATAGACAAACTGGTGGACAAAGGGATACCGGTAATGTGTGTAAATAACGATCTGTCTGAGTCGAAGCGATTTGCTTTTGTGGGAAGCGACTCTTACAAATCCGGAGTAACTGCCGGAGGCTTAATGGGACTTATTACCGATGGCGTGGCAGAAGTGGCGATTATCGACGGAACGCCGGGAATCAAAGGATTGGAAGATCGTATCGCAGGATTTAAGGACTGTATTGAAAAGAACTATCCGAAGATGAAGATAAAAACCATTGAGCATTGTAACAGTGACGATTATAAAACTTATGAAACGGTGCAAAGTGTATTAATGGAGTTCCCGGATATCACCGCATTTTTCTTTACATCCGGCGGTGTTTATGGAGGATGCAAATCCATTTATCAGCTGACCCAGAGGTATCCTTTTACGGTAATTACCTACGAGTTAACCGAGGTCATTAAGGATTATTTGGAAAAGGGTATCATTACTGCCAGCATTTGCCAAAATCCGCATCAACAAGGCAGCGATGCATTAACCATTATGATTGATAAGTTGTTCTTGGATAGGGAACCGAAAAATGAAATCAATCATGCGGATATCTTTATAAAAATCAAAGAATCGTTATAAAAAGTATGTGGAATATGTAAAGGGAGAGTGCTTATGGAACTTACAAACGAACAGATTGATATCTTAGGGGAAATCGGAAACATCAGCATGGGAAATGCTGCTACCACACTGAGTTTGATATTAAATCAGCGCGTGGATATCACTACACCGGAGGCACAGATTATTAATCGAAGTGCAGCCCTTGATGATTATGAAAAAACCTGTATCTTTGTTCAGATTCATTATGTAAAAGGTCTGGTGGGAAATAACGTTTTAATCCTTCAGGAAGAGGATGTTTTAAAGATGACCTCTCTTATGATGGGCGGTGACGGAAAGCCCACGGAAACGGAAGTAACCGACTTGCATTTATCTGCGGCATCCGAAGCCATGAACCAGATGATGGGAACCGCGGCTTCATCCATGGCCACCATGCTTGGAACGGCCACTGATATTTCTACTCCGGAAGTAAATCGTGTGGATGTGGAAAGCGTTAAGCTTTTTGAAAAGATGTTTGATTCGGAGCAGGATAAGTTTTTTAAAGTTGCGTTTCGATTGGAAGTGGGAGATTTGATTGATTCTACTATGGTGCAGCTTTATCCTATCGCGGTGGCGAAGCAGATGGTGCAGCTGTTCCAGAAAAATAAAAAAGAAGACTAGAATTAAAAAAATATTAAAAATATAGCCATACTTTCTACGTAGAAAGTATGGCTATATTTTTATTCTTCACTTAACTCGAAGTTTTCATGGTTAGCGTCTGCGTTCGCAAGGAGGTCGTCCAGGTATGATACGATTTTATGGCCGAGCATTAGGTTCATGGATTCCACCTGTTCCCGGATGACGGGGATTTGCTTTTGCTTGTGGAGGGCGACGTAGCAGTCACCCAGGAGCATGTAGTTTGAAGAAATGTCGCTTCGGACGGATGCTCCGTATTCCAAAACCTTTGCGGCCTCTTCATAGTCGCCGCGCTGCATAAGCGCTTTTGCGTAGTCTACAAGTAATACGATTAAGGTGTTAAAGTTATCACCGATTTCAGTCATGGCATCTAAGTTCGCGGTGCCGTATTCCAACTTCAATTCTGTGTTTGTTTTTCCGGTTAGGTTTAGAATCCGTTTCTCGGAAAGCTCTTTAATCTGTCCTTCAATCATTTGAATTTCATCATCTTCCCATTTATCAAAGGGAAAGCGATTTACAGGTATTTTTAAATAATCAAGGGTGGATAAATCCTTTGCCGGCGTGTTGTTTGCCTGTGCTTCTTTCCCCCAAAAGTTATCGTATTTTTCGGATGTTTTCTTTTTTACGGTTGCGTAGCGAAGTGCCAACCAAAGAACAAAGATAATAAATATGGTCAAAAATGGAAATGCCATTTACATAAGTCTCCTTTAATAAAACTACCTAACAAATATACTAAAATTTCCTTGATAATTCAATGACTTAAGGGTAATACTATGGTAAAATGTGTATTTGAGAAAGTAGAAAGAAGATTTGCCATGGAAAAAGGAAAAGTTCCAGAGAACGTGTTAAAACGTTCGGTCATGAAACAGATAACAAAACGCCGAAGCGAAGTGATAGTGGGAAGCGGGGTTGGAGAAGACTGTGCAGCGTTGCAGCTGGCAGCGGACGAAGTAATGGTTTTGTCCACAGATCCTATAACCGGAACGGCCAAGGACACTGGATAACTGGCGATTCAGATAACGGTGAACGATTTGGCGTCGTCCGGTGCCGAACCTATCGGAGTCATGCTTACGATTTTGCTTCCGGTGGGCAGTCGGGAAATTGTTTTAAAAAAGATTATGAGTCAGGTTTCCGCAGCCTGTGCCGCCTGTGATATTCAGGTGATCGGTGGGCATACGGAAGTGACGGACGTGGTAAATCAACCCCTTATCTCCGTTACCGGAGTGGGAAAGGTAAAAAGAGGACGTCTTATTACCACAGCGGGAGCGCTTCCGGGAATGGATGTGGTGGTATCCAAGTGGATCGGTTTGGAAGGAACCTCCATTTTGGCAAAGGAAAAGGAAGACGAACTTCTTACAAAACTTCCTGCATCCATGGTGGAACGAGCCAAGAATTATGATGCACTGCTTTCTGTTTTAACTGAGGGAAAGGTTGGTGCGAGACTTTCCGTGGCGGCCATGCATGATGTTACGGAAGGCGGAATCTTCGGAGCTCTCTGGGAAATCGGAGAAGCATCGGACGTGGGTTTGGAAATTGATTTAAAGGCCATTCCGATTAAACAGGAAACCATTGAAATTTGCGAGTTTTTTGATGTTAATCCCTATCAGCTCATATCCAGCGGCTCCATGCTTATGGTAACAGCTGACGGAGAAGAACTTTGCGACGCTCTTGCAAAAGAAGGAGTGCCGGCCACCGTTATCGGAAAGGTAATAGGCGGAAACGATCGCGTCATTATTCGTGACGAGGAGAAAAGGTTTTTGGAACCGCCCAAGACGGATGAATTATATAAGGTCTTAAACTAAAAGACGGAGGGAAAAGATGAGAGAAAAGATTTTAAATTACATGGAGAAAAACGCAAGAATTGATTTAAAGGATCTTGCTACGATTTTAGGTGAAGACGAAGTAGCTGTGGTTAATGAGTTGGAAGCTATGGAAGCGGAAAACATTATCGCCGGATATCACACCATGATTAACTGGGAAAAGGCCGGCGTGGAAAAAGTAACCGGTATGATTGAAGTACGAGTTACACCGCAGAGAGGCATGGGATTTGATAAAGTAGCCAGCCACATCTATAACTATCCGGAAGTGTCATCCGTTTATTTGATTTCCGGAGGATTTGATTTTATGGTCATCATTGAAGGAAAGACCCTTCGTGAAGTGGCTGAGTTTGTGTCAAACAAACTTTCCGCCCTTGAATCTGTGCTTAGCACAAAGACCAACTTTATTTTGAAAAAGTATAAAGAAGCCGGAACCGTATTTGAAGGCGAAAAGCATGACGAAAGGATGAAGATGTCCCTATGAGAAATCCCTTATCAGATACCATAGTAAATATCAAACCATCCGGAATTCGTAAGTTTTTCGATATCGTCACCGAGATGAAAGACGCCATTTCTTTGGGCGTGGGCGAGCCGGATTTCGACACGCCCTGGCGTGTTCGTGACGAGGCCATCTATTCTTTGGAACAGGGACGTACCTTTTACACGTCAAATTCCGGTTTAAAAGAGTTAAAAGAAGAAATCTGCGTGTACCTGAATCGTAAATACGATTTGCATTACAACCCGAGCAACGAAGTGTTGGTTACCGTGGGTGGTAGTGAAGCCATTGATTTGGCTCTTCGTGCCATGTTAAATCCCGGGGATGAGGTGTTAATTCCTCAACCAAGTTACGTTTCCTATGAGCCATGTACGATTTTGACCGGCGGCGTGCCCGTCACCATCGATTTAAAAGAGGAAAACGAATTTCGCTTAACTGCGGAGGAATTGGAAGAAGCCATTACGGATAAAACAAAGATTTTGGTGCTTCCTTTCCCGAACAATCCTACGGGCGCTATTATGGAGCACCATGATTTGGAAGCCATCGTGGATGTGGTTATAAAGCACGATATTTTTGTGTTAACCGATGAGATTTATTCCGAATTAAGCTACGGCGAAAATGAGCATGTATCCATCGCTTCTTTTCCGGGAATGAAAGAACGTACCATTTACATTAACGGTTTTTCAAAGGCTTTTGCCATGACGGGTTGGAGACTGGGTTATGCCTGCGGACCTCAGGAAATCATTGCCCAGATGACAAAGATTCATCAGTTTGCTATTATGTGTGCGCCCACCACGTCTCAGTATGCGGCAGTGGAAGCCCTGAAAAACTGTGATGAAGAAGTGGCGGCTATGAAGGAAGAATATAACGGACGCCGTCGTTATCTCATAAATCGTTTTAAAGAAATGGGACTTTCCTGTTTTGAACCCTTCGGTGCGTTTTATATTTTCCCATGCATTAAGGAGTTTGGAATGACTTCCGAGGAATTTGCCACTCGCTTTTTGCAGGAGCAGAAGGTGGCGGTGGTACCGGGTACCGCATTCGGAGACAGCGGAGAAGGATTTGTCCGTATTTCCTATGCCTACTCTTTGGAGCAGTTAAAGGAAGCCTTAGACCGAATGGAAGTATTTATTAAAGGACTAAGAGAAAATGGCTAATTTAAATATTGTTTTATACGAGCCGGAAATTCCCGCCAATACGGGAAACATCGGCCGTACCTGCTATGCCACGGGCACCAAGCTTCATTTGATTGAGCCTTTGGGCTTTATCTTAAATGATAAGACACTGCAGCGCGCGGGCATGGATTATTGGAAAAACTTGGATGTGATCCGCTACGATGACTGGAATGATTTTAAAGAAAAAAATCCCGATGCAAAGATTTATTATGCTACCACGAAAGGAAAGCATGTCCATACACAAGTAAACTACGAAGAGGATTGCTACATTATGTTTGGACCGGAAAGCCGAGGCATTCCGGAGGAGATTTTAGTGGAGCATCCCGATGAGTGTGTGCGTATCCCCATGATGGGAGAAACCCGTTCTTTAAATCTGTCCAATTCCGTGGCAGTGATTTTATACGAAGCATTGAGACAAAATAATTTTTCACAAATGAAGTTGGAAGGCGAACTTCATCGCCTTCATTGGTAATTATGAATATTATAGAAGCAAAAGATTTAGTACATGAATTCTTTCGTCGTGACGAAGAAGGAAATATTGAAGGCATTTCGGTAGCCTTGGATAAAGTGGATTTAAATGTAAAAGAGGGACAGTTTATCTCGATTTTGGGACATAACGGTTCCGGAAAATCCACCCTTGCAAAGCATATCAATGCGCTTCTTACTCCATCGGACGGTACCATCTATGTGGACGGAAAGGATACCTCCAAGCCGGAAAACGAACTTCCAATTCGCCAAAGCGCGGGTATGGTGTTCCAGAATCCGGACAACCAGATTATTGCAAGTATAGTGGAAGAAGATGTGGGATTCGGCCCGGAAAACATCGGAATTCCCACTGATGAAATCTGGGAGAGGGTGGAGCGTTCTTTAAAATCCGTTGGGATGTGGAAGTATCATGCCCATTCTCCAAATAAATTATCCGGCGGTCAAAAACAGCGTGTGGCCATCGCAGGTGTTATGGCCATGGAGCCAAAGTGCATCATTATGGATGAACCCACCGCCATGCTGGATCCACAGGGACGAAAAGAAGTAATCAAGGTAGCCCATGAATTAAATAAAAAGAAGGGTGTTACCGTGATTTTAATTACCCATTACATGGAAGAAGTTATTGATTCCGACTATGTCTATGTCATGGAAAAGGGAAAAATCGTGATGGAAGGAACTCCTCGCGAGATTTTCTCCCGTGTAGATGATTTGAAGCATTATCGCATGGAAGTGCCGCAGGTGACTTACCTTGCCCACGAACTAAAGAAAAACGGACTTGATCTTCCGGAAGGAATCTTAACCAGAGAGGAGTTTTTGGATGTCCTTAATATTGGATAACGTGACATATAAATACAGCACGAATACGGCATACGAAATCACGGCTTTAGACGGGGTGTCCTTAAAGATTGAAGATGGCGAGTTTATCGGCATCATCGGTCATACCGGTTCCGGTAAGTCCACCTTGATTCAGCACATGAACGGACTTTTGAAAGCTACAAGCGGTACCATTTATTATAACGGTCAGGATATTTACGATAAGGACTATGATTTAAAGGATTTGCGTACCCAGGTGGGCATGGTCTTTCAGTATCCGGAACACCAGCTTTTTGAGACTACGGTATTTGAAGATGTAAAGTTCGGTCCGAAGAATCAGGGCTTGGATGATAAAGAAGCCACTCTTCGTGCTTACGAAGCTTTGCAGGCTGTACATTTTCCCGAAGATGCCTACGATCAGTCCCCCTTTGAATTATCCGGCGGACAGAAACGTCGTGCGGCAATCGCAGGGGTGCTTGCTATGAAACCGGCGGTTTTAATCTTAGATGAACCTACGGCGGGCTTGGATCCAAAAGGCCGCGGAGAGATTTTGCATCTGATTAAAAATATGCATGAGAAAAAAGGGAATACCATTATTCTCGTTTCTCACAGTATGGAAGATGTGGCAAACTATGTGGATCGTATCATCGTTATGAACGATGCAAAGGTTTATATGGACGGCAGTGTGAAAGAGGTCTTCTCCCGCATCGATGAATTGGAAGCCATCCAATTGGCGGTTCCGGAAGTGACCTATTTGATGCGTGAATTAAAACGTATGGGGTATAACGTAAATGAAAGCGTTACCACCGTAGAAGAAGCAAAAAGAGAAATTTTAAGGCTGAAAGGCAAATTAGCATAAAGTATGTTTCGAGAAATTACCATCGGACAGTACTACCCGGCAGAGTCTAGGATTCACAGACTTGACCCGAGAGTAAAGTTGTTCGGAACCTTTATTTATTTAATCAGTATATTTGTGGCAAACGGAATCGTGGGTTTTGCGTTTTTAACGTTAATGCTTGCGATTGTCATTAAGCTTTCCAAAGTTCCTTTTTCTTATATGGTAAAGGGTTTAAGCGGAATCGTAGTGCTTTTAATTGTTGCCGGTATCTTTAATTTGTTTATGACACCGGGACAGGCCATTCTTACATTAGGCCCCGTATCTATATCCGATGTGGGACTTAAGAATGCGGCACTTATGACGGGACGTATGGTCTTTTTGATCATCGGTACCAGCATCATGACATTAACCACTACACCGAATCAGTTGACGGACGGATTGGAGACTTCCTTAAAGCCTCTTACCCTAGTAAATGTACCGGTACATGAGATTGCACTTATGATGTCCATTGCCCTTCGTTTTATTCCGATTCTCGTGGAGGAGACGGATAAGATCATGAAGGCACAGATGGCCAGAGGTGCGGATTTTGAAACCGGTGGGTTAATTAAAAAAGCAAAGGCCATGGTGCCGCTTTTGGTACCCCTTTTTGTGTCTGCTTTTCGAAGAGCAAGCGACTTGGCGTTGGCTATGGAAGCCAGATGCTACAGCGGCGGTGAAGGCCGTACAAAAATGAAACCGTTACACTATGAGGCTTGGGATAAGAGAGCTTATGTGTTTATTCTTTTATATATGGCAGCGATGATTTGCATTCGGGTGTTTGTTTGGATATGAGAGTTAAGTTAACAGTCGCATATGACGGAACTTCTTATTGTGGATGGCAGGTTCAACCAAACGGAATTTCCGTGCAGGAAGTCCTAAATGAAAAATTAAGTGAACTTTTTTCTCAGGAAATCAAAGTGACCGGGGCCAGCCGCACCGATGCGGGGGTACATGCCCTGGGAAATGTGTGTGCCTTTGATGTGGATACCAAGATGCCTGCGGAAAAAATTGCTTTTGCGCTGAATCAATCTCTGCCGGAGGATATTTCCGTTGTGGATTCTTGTGAGGTGGACAAAGATTTTCATCCCAGATTTCATAAGGGAAAGAAAACCTACGAATATCGTATCTTAAACCGGACCTTTCCGGATCCTACCAGAAGACTTTACAGTTTGTTTTATCATCGTCCCTTAGATGAAAAGGCCATGAATCGGGCTGCGGCGTATCTTATCGGAGAACATGATTTTACTACCTTTTCGTCTATCCATGCCCAGACCAATACGTTTGTAAGAACGATTTATGATTGCCGTGTTTCTCGAGACGAGAATGATATGATTACCCTTCACATTGAAGGAAACGGTTTTTTATATAATATGGTGCGCATTATCACAGGAACCCTTATCGAAGTTGGCTGGGGAAAAAGAACACCGGAGAGTGTAAGAGAAATTTTAGAAGCTAAGGATCGATCTCAGGCGGGACCTACCGCGCCTCCGGAAGGACTTACGTTAATTAATATAGAATATACAGAGGATCTATGAGATTTATTCCAGTTAAGATGTTAAAGCCCGGCATGAAAACCGGTCGAAGCATCATCGGAAGAAAAAAAGAATTTATGTTGGCCAGCGGAAGTATCCTAACGGCCGAGTACATTAGCCGCCTGCAAAAGGGCGGTTATTTGGGTGCATACATTTTGGATGAATTCACCGAAGGTATCAGCATGGAGTCCATCATTACCGATGAGACCATGCAAAACGGTATCGAAGCGGTTGCTCAGCGAAACATTCAGGATATCATGAAGGTATCCGCAACTATCGTGGAGGAAATCAGAAGTGCCCAGAATGTGCGCTTGGATTTGTATGATTTACGCTCCTACGACGATTATACCTATCATCACTCCGTATCTGTAGCGGTGTATGCGGTAATCGTGGGACAGGAGATGGGCTATACCGGCGTGGATTTGGAGTATTTGGCTACAGCCGGACTTTGTCACGATCTTGGAAAGTCAAAGATACCCCTTGATGTCTTAAATAAGCCGGCACGTTTGACGGATGAGGAATTTGATTTAATAAAGACCCATCCTCGTATGGGATACGAAATGATATATCATAACCCGAATATCCCGGTATCCGTACGTCAGGCGGTGTTATGTCATCATGAAAACGAAAACGGCTCCGGTTATCCTGCGGGACTTACCGGTGATAAGATTCATCCTTTTGCAAAGATTATTCATGCGGTGGATGTCTATGATGCGCTTACCAGTCGCCGCGTTTATAAGGAACCAAACACCCCGTCGGAAGCCATGGAGTATTTGATGGGTGGCTGCGAGACCTTATTTGATCGTGATGTGGTAGCGGTTATGCTGGATGCAATTCCGTCTTATCCGCCGGGAATTGAAGTCAAGCTTTCCGACGGTACATCAGGAATCGTTATGGAACACACGGCAGATGTACTTCGTCCGAAGGTAAAGCTGTATAAGACCTCTGAAGTTGTGGATTTGAG
>CAJOGB010000008.1 GCA_905233835.1 uncultured Lachnospiraceae bacterium | reverse complement strand
TGATTGAGGCTTAAGCCTGCCTCCAGGCTATCTAAAACATCTCATGATGTTTTATTCAAAAATCTTCATTTTCTTGTTGACTTTTAATAGTTAGTCTTTCTCTTTGTTTTACAATTGCATTATAGTTCGCCTTCCTAAGTAATGCTCGTCAAAGACAAAGAAAAAGTAGCCAAATCTTGCAAAAATAGAATTGTATAAAATTAAATGCGCGGTTGTAAATGAAGGGGCGAAGTATTAGAATAGATGATAAGGGAGGCGTGAATTAATTGATGACAGATCGCAGTGTTTTAAAAAAAGTATTCCAATGTACCGATAATGGAGTGGACTTCATTACAAATCTAGACGAGGATATTTTTGATGAAGCTTTAAGCAGACTTCGGGATATGGACGGAAAAGAATCCGAAAAGTTTTCCCGTTTAGAGGGACTTGTGATTCAAGTAAAGTTTTTGATTATCGAAAAACTGGAAGAGTTGATTTTGGAATACGGAAAAGATGAAGATACCACGGATCGTGCGATTACGGTTTTCGGAATGTGTCCTTATGATGATATTCGATGCGAGATACTTCCGGACGGTACACCCGTGATTTATTTGGATCAAAGAGAAGTGTACGAACGAAAGTTTAAAGATACGATTATTTCCGATTTGGAAGTGATGATAAGAATTCGTTTCAATGAACGATAATCGGCATGAAGGAAAGTGCCATCCAATATGGATGGCACTTTCTTTTTATTTGATGACGCCTTCGTCTGCGAGTTCAATTAGTTTTTCTACAACTTCTGCATTTACCTGGGTTCCGGAAACACGTTTCAGTTCGTCTAATACGGTTTGAATGGGAAGTTGCTTTCGGTAGGGCCTGGTAGAATACATGGCATCAAAGGTATCTGCCACGGCGATAATCTGTGCCACCATGGGAATCTCTTCGGCGGAGTATCCGTGAGGATATCCTTTACCGTCTAAGCGTTCGTGGTGGTATCCGGCACCGATGGCCAAATCCGGTGCGATGGAGATTTCCTTTAAGACTTCTTCGCCCTTAATGGTATGGGATTTCATCACCGCATATTCTTCGTCGTTTAATCCTTCAGGCTTATTTAGGATGGCATCGGGAATGGACAACTTCCCAATATCGTGTAGTAGCGCGATATTATACATGTCCTCCACCTGATCTTCACTGTAGCCCAGTTTTCTTGCCAAAAGTTTGGTATAGCGGGCAACACGGAAGGAGTGACCGTTTGTATAGCGGTCCTTCATATCGATGGTTTTTGCGAATGCTTTTGTAATCTGGGTTACCAGGTTTCTGGTTTCCTTGTTCTTTTCTTCCAAGATTTTTGCTTTCTTTTTAAATCGTCGGTGAATCAGTAAGAAAATGACTCCGGCGATGAAAAACATTAAAAGGATGTTGAACCATAAATATTCGTGGAGTCCCTTTTGCTTTTTAATGGTAAGGGTGATTTCTTGTTCGTCATTCGGATCCTTTGCCGCGGTTTTTAAATGATAGACATAGGTTCCACCTTTTAAGTTCGTGTAGGTTACTTCCGTTAAGTCATGCTTGGTGGTGGTAAAAGCGTTTTCGTCAAATCCTTCGAGATAGTACTCAAGCTTTGGATTATCAAGTTTGTAGGATAGAGCATAACTGTAGATGGTGACACGCTTTGCGGTAGCGGGAATCGTAATGATGCCGCTGTCATCAATGTAGTAGATTTCATCGTCCACTTCGATAAACGGAATCTGTAAGTGAGCGTCCTGGTTTTTTATCTCGTTGTAGATGTTTACCTTTGTGACACCTGTGGTTCCGGCGATGTACAAATCTCCGTTTTCCTCCAGATCATTTCTGGAGTTGGCGGTGGTGACATGGGGCATGCCGGAATCCGCATTGTATAAGGTATAGACCAAGGTCTTCGGGTTCTCCAAAAGTTCATCTGCGTTTACCACGTAGATACCGTTGGAGGAAAGCACCCAAACGTTATTATTCGTATCAAAAAAGATATCAAAGTTATTTGCGTAGGGGAAGTTCGTAATGGTGGTGATTTCGTGATCCTTCATATACGCAATGGAATTGGATGTAATGATCCAATAGTAGTCACGGAACTTATCGTATTTAATCTGCAAAATTACTTTGGAGGTAAGTCCGTCGTCTAAGTCAAAGTGAATGACATCATCGGGATTTTCATTGGCAGGCAAGATATAAAGACCGTCGCCGTCGGTTCCGAGATATACTTCGCTGGCATCGTTTGCTTCACAAATGGTCAGGGCATCCATGTTGGAAATGCCGTTATCTCCCGTAAAGGAAGAATAGATTTTATCGTCTTTTATAAAGTCGATGCCGCCGGTTAACGCAACGGCGATGATACCGTTTTGAAGTTCGTAAACCGTACGTACACGATTGGAATACAATCCGGTTTCGGTGGAGTAGGATTCAAAGGTGTCATCCGGATGTAGACAAACCAAACCGTAATCACTGTAGGTACAAATCCAAAGATTTCCATTGGAGTCTTTTTTTATGGCTCGTATTCGGATGCCTTCTAACATCTTGGTTAATGGAGTTTCCATAAAGGCATATTCTTTATCCATGACTAAAAGACCGTCGTCCGTTCCCACATAAAGATTGTCGCCTCGAAGACAGGTGGTGTTGCAAACCGTATCCTTCATGTCATTGAGGCGGTTGATATCCGTAAAAATGCTGGTGGTAAGTTTTAACACACCTTCTCTGGAAGAAGCAAACCAGAGATTTCCTTCGTAGTCTTCCATAATGTTTTCTACGGAATAGTTCATTTTGGAATCCTGAAGCTTCTTGTAGTCATTGGTGGATAAATCGATGTAACCGATGCCGTCTAAGGATCCAATCCAAAGGGTGTTGCCTTTTACATAAAGGGCATTTATACTGTTTTGCTCGGTGACTTCATAGGTAGTCATATCGGAAAAGCCGTGAAGCATATCTCCGTGATAAATGTGATTTCCGTTTGTTCCCACATAGGCATATCCGGGTTGGTTCGGGTCCGGATGAATGCAGTAAGCATATCCGTCAAACTCCAATTCACCGCTTGCATAAAATGAGGTGACCTCGTTATTTGAAATCGTAAAGATATCACCGTTATAGGTAAGTCCGTAGACATCATTTTTTGGACCGCGTTTCATGGAATAAATATAGGCGGAGTCTAATTCTTTGTGACCGTATGAAGAAAGTTGCATTTTGGAATCCACTTTCACAAGGCCTAAAGATGTACCGACTAAAATTTGGCCATCATCGGTTTCGGAGATGGAGTGTACGGTGGAAGAGGGGAGACCGTCGGATTCTTGAATAAAGGTAAAGGTGCCGTTTTCAAAAAGCGCCACACCGTTATCGTTGGTGCCGATCCACAGACGATCTTTGGAATCCACATACATGGAAATAACGGAAGTAATACCTGTGGTGGAGTCGAAACGATAGAACTGATTTCCGTCGTATCGAACCAGACCGCTGTAACTTCCAATCCAAATAAATCCGTCACCGGTTTGAACTACCGCATTTGCTTCGGAGGTTGGCATACCGATGCTGGAATTGTAAAGTACGGTGGTTTGACCGATTTCCAGTCCGGAAGTGTCGTAGGATTTATCCGCGCATGCATTTAAGGGATAAAAATAAGCAATTGATAAAGAAAGCACACACGAAAGCGTAAGTGCCAAGAAACGTTTGTAATCTTTCATTTTTCCTCTCCTCAGATATTTCATAAAACATCTGCAATAATTATACGCTTATTCTTTCAAAAAACATAGGAAATCTTTCGCAGTTTCGTGGGATTACCTTCTTTTTTTGTCATTTGAAGTGTGGTAAAATAATAAAACATTTGATTATGGAAGGACTCTTATAATTATGAGATTAGCATATACCTTAACCTGTGCATTCATTATGATCATTCTTGTCATGTGTGCAGGCGGAGCCAGAAAAAGCGATAAAGAAATCGGTGCGACGGTGAATAAGCTCATGTTGATGTCTACCTGGACCGTATTTACGCAGCTTATGATTGTTGGCTTTGCGTATCCCATCGTGGCGAGAGTCTTTTACAGTCTGTATTATATTTCCATTGATTATTTGCTTTATTATTTACTTCGTTTTTGCTACGAGTATACTCGCCAGCCTATGCATAAATCCTGGTGGGATTACTTTTTACGGGGTGCTATCGGCATTGATTCCGTAATGATTCTCGGAAACATTTCCGGCGGATATATTTCCACCGTTGATTCCGTTACGGTTAACGGAGAATTGTTTTTTGTTTCCACATTTACGAAGTACTACCAGTTCCATTTATTCTTGTGCTATGTCATGTTTGTGACCGCACTTTTGGCACTGTTTCGAAAGATTGCAAATTCCGACAAAGTATATTGGGTGGAATATGTTTTAATCGCCCTTGTTTTAATCGTAATCGTCGGAATAAATCTCGTATATATCGTAAAGAACGCTGTGGTGGATTACTCCATGCTCGGTTATATTTGCGGAGGATTGTTTATTTATTATTTCTCTATTAATCGTGTTCCGAGGATTTTGGTGTATAACATGATTTCCAGCATCATTGCAGATGTAAAGGACGGAATCGTTTTGTTTGATGTGGACGGAAATTGTATTTTTGCCAACAATACCGCTAAAACGCTTCTCGGTGTTCCTCGTGGTAGTTATCATGTGGTGGAGATGAAACTCTTAGAGTGGTTAAACGAAGGAAGAGAGTATGTTTCCAATGATGACTTTATGGAAGATACCTATATTCGCATGGTAGACGGCGAAAAGATTTCTTTACATATCACCTCACAGGCCATTAAGAGTCGCGAGAATGAAATTGGTAATTATTATAAGATTTTAAATTACACGAAGCAGGTGGAATTACATCAGAGAGAACGTTACTTAGCCTTCCACGATCCTTTGACCGGCGTGTATAACCGGACAGGTTTGTACGAAGTGATTGAACGCAGACTTCGTGAGAATCCGGACAAGAGTTATTATCTGTTGGTAGTTGATATTCGCGACTTTAAGGGTGTAAATGAAGTTCTGGGAAGAAAAAGCGGTGATGAACTTTTGATTCGCGTTGCAAAACAGCTTGCCGAGTTTGAGACCTTAGATGCGGTATACGGAAGACTTACCGGAGATAAGTTCGGTATTATGCTTGAACGGAAGTATTTCCATGCAGGAAAGATTTCCAAGATGTTAAACGAGTTAAAGTTCACCGAGGATGAGACTTCCTATATGGTGATTCTTCATATGGGTGTTTATGAGATTCAGGAAAATGACGAGACACCCATTGATATCATGTTTGACCGTGCGGCATTTGCGATTTCAAAGATTAAGAACAGCTTTGAGGAGCGCATCGCATTTTATGATGAGATTGCCCGTCGTGACATGATGTGGGAACAGTCCATTTCAAGCGAGTTAAACTCTGCCATCGAATTTGGACAGTTCATCCCGTATTTGCAGCCTCAGATTAATAGCGAAGGTTTTTCAAGCGGAGCGGAAGTATTGGTTCGTTGGGCACATCCCACAGAAGGATTGCTTTTGCCGGGACGCTTTATTGAAATCTTTGAAAAGAACGGAATGATTTTAAATCTTGACCGTTATGTTTGGGAACGTGCGTGCCAGATTCTTCGGGATTGGAAAGAAAAGGGATACGAGGATTATTATTTGTCCGTAAACATTTCACCGAAGGATATTTATTTAGCGGATGTATGTGATATCTTGACGAATTTGGTGGAGAAGTACGAAGTATCACCTAAAAACTTACGTCTGGAAATCACGGAGACCATGATTGTCGATACGGACAACTGTATCGATCTTTTAAGACGTTTGCAGGAGTACGGCTTCATTATTGAGATGGATGATTTCGGAAGCGGATATTCTTCTTTAAATACATTAAAGAATATACCGGTAGATGTTTTGAAGTTGGATCTTGGATTTTTACGTGAGACCCATGATAAGGAAAAGAGTGAAGAGATTCTTTCCTTTGTCATCGAGTTGTCAAAGCGTTTGAATATGGGCTCTATCGCAGAAGGTATCGAGACGGAAGAGCAGTACACATTCTTAAGAAACTGCGGATGCGAATTCTTCCAGGGATATTTCTTCTCACAGCCGATTCCGATTTACGAGTACGAGAAGGTTTACATTAAGGATCATAAGGGTTTTTAGGGGCATGTCCAGATTAGAAAATCAAAAAATGAAATTATATTTCCTTGGGAAGATTCTCATGGAAAATACAGATGAGGCTCATGGTATTACCATGAGCCAAATTTTAAATTTATTGGAAAAAAACGAGATTTCCGCCGACCGAAAAAGTATCTATCGAGATATCCAGGCATTGGAAGAATTGGGCATCTTTGTGGAAAAAGAAAAGGTGGGAAAGAACTTCTACTACAAGGTGGTGGAAAAACAGTTCGAAATCGCGGAGTTAAAACTTTTGGTGGATTCCGTGTCCGCATCCCGATTTATTACGGAGAAAAAATCCAGAGAGTTAATCGGGAAACTGGAAAGTTTGGTGTCCAAGTATGAGGCGAAGGAATTGCAACGTTCCATCGTGGTGGCCGGTCGAAATAAGACCCAGAATGAAAGCATCTACTATAACGTGGATGCCATTCATTTGGCCATGAATGAGAATCACCAAATATCCTTTGAATACCTGCAGTGGAACTTAGATAAGGAGTTAGTACCCAGAAAGGATAAGCCTTATGTGGTAAGCCCTTGGTCACTTCTTTGGGACCAAGAAAACTATTATCTTTTGGCTTTTGATGAAGAAGACGGTATCATGAAAAACTATCGTGTAGATAAGATGCGTCGAATTTCTTCATTGGAAGAAAAACGTCTTGGTTTGGAAGAATTCCAAAAACTTGATATGTCTTCCTATGCGGAAAAGGTATTTGGCATGTTTTACGGTAGGGAAGAAACCGTAACCATTCTTGCCAAGAAATACTTAATCGGTGTTGTTTTGGATCGCTTCGGAACGGATATACCGGTGCGAAAAGAAGATGAGGAGTGGATCAGATTCCGTGTGACGGTGGCCATCAGCGGACAGTTTTTCGGATGGCTTTTAAGCTTTGGAAATGATATGAAACTGATTTCTCCGGAGGATGTGGTTTCGGAGTATAAAGAACTTTTAAAGAGTGCGTTGGATGCATAAGTGGGAGGATATGGTTTTGAGTTTATTTGAGAAAAAACCGGCGGTGGAAGAAATGACGGATCATGAAATGTTAATGGAGTTGGTTCGCGCAAAACGCCGTGACGAAAAGATACGTTTGGTGAAGCTTATTGTTTGGGTTGTAATCGCGGTTGTAATTATTATCGCATTAATGATTTATTTGCCGCCTGTAATCGATTTCTTTAAGGAACTACAGAAGAACATTAAGAGTATCAGTGATTCCTTGGAAACCATGGAAGAGTACGTTGCCGAACTGCATGACAGTTTGTCTGACGTTTCTACGACCATTCAGGGAGAACTTGATAAGATTTCCGATTTGATTCCCAAGGGCTTGTTTGGATTTTAAATACTAGGTGGGACTTATATGAATTTTTACGTGGATTTTGATGATTGTTTATGTGAAACGGCACGCTCCTTTACGGAGATTGCAAAGAGACTTTTTGAAAAGGATGTGCCCTATGAAGAGGTAAAGTTTTTTAACCTGCAAAAGACCTTTGATTTAACGGATGAACAGTATCAGCTTTTGATGGAAGAGGGCCATCGTCCTGAAGTTTTGCTTTCTTATGAAAAAACACCGGGATGTTCCGAGGTAATCAATGAGTGGCTGGATGGGGGCCATGAAGTATCCATTATTACCGGTCGGCCGTATTTTACCTATGAAGCTTCCAGACAGTGGTTGGATGACCATGATTTAAAGAGAGTAAAGCTATACTGCTTAAATAAGTATAATCGGGATTCTTTTTACGGAACCAATGAGCATAATTTGGAACTAGAAGACTTCTATAAAATGCACTTCGACTATGCGGTGGAGGATTCACCGGTGGCATTTCCGTATTTGGAACCTTTTATGGATTTAAAGGTTTTGGTATTTGATCGTCCTTGGAATAAAGACTGTGAGTTTCCGAATAAAAACTATAAGCGAATACTTGACTGGAAAGAGATTCAAAAGAAGGTTCTTTTGAATCCATAACAAAAAAATAATACATAATTGAAAGATGAGAGAATATAATTATGAAAGATAAATATGATATTAAGGATTCTAATCCAAGAAAGAATCCGTATACAAAGAAATTAAAAAAACAGATTACGATTAATATCAATGTAGAAACAGTGGATTACTTTAAGGATATGGCGGAACAAACCGGGATACCATATCAGACACTAATCAATCTGTATTTATCCGATTGCGCTGAAAACAAAAGAGAATTAAAAGTGTCTTGGACGTAAGTCAATTGATTAGAAGGATTCCTTTAAAAGGAATCCTATTTTTGCTATTATTGCGTATGGGGTTATAAAAAATAGAACTTATTAAAATGCTACTTATGGAGGGAATATGTTTTACCACGCGTCATCCGTTGAGGGGATTGAAGAGTTAGAACCAAGGGTTTCAAATCATGAAATCCCATTGGTTTATTTTTCAAAGAAGAGAGAAAATGTACTTGTCTATTTAAGCAATGCGGTTGAAAAGTATTGTAAAGATACCGGATTTAAGTATGAAGGCAGGTGGCAAAAGTGGGGACCGTATGGGTTTAACCAAGATGGAATTTTGCGAATAGAAGAATACTATCCGAATATGTTAGAGCAGACATATAAAGGAGTGTCGGGATATATATATAGTACAAATGAGGTGACAGATTCCGGATTTGAATTGCAGATACCGGATGCAGTTACAAGCAGTGTACCGGTTCCGGTTTCTGATGCTGAATTTGTTCCGGATGCATATGAAGCCATTATGGAGGCGGAAGCGCAGGGGCTGATTACCGTTGTACGTTATGAAGATATGCCCAAAAAAATGAGGGCGTGGATAGGAAAGATTATTCCTGCGGAATATACTGAGGCAACAGATCATCCGGAGTATCGATATTTCCTTAAGGAAAACTTCCCAAACATAATAAAAGAGTGATAAATTTGAATTTGTAAGGATGTAAAGATGTTAGACTACGAAAGATATTTCAATCAATACCGCGATGATAATAATTTGGACTTGATGTTATCCTTCAATATGCCAGCGGGATATGAATCCGCTAACGGTACTTTTGATGTTGAATCAAAAACGGTATTTATAAATGCAGATTATTTGAAAGAAGCGCCTGATTATGAAAAAGCTTTTTACTTTTTTCATGAATTGAGACATTCTTCTCAGTATCTCTGCCCCGATCTATTTAGCAGTGCAATCAATCGCAGCCTTCAATACATTGTTATGTACGATGGCACTTGTTATAAGATTGTTAACGGAAAGTGCTGTGAGTGCAAATTAGAAGGTGGCGAAGATTATTTTACAAATATCTACCTCGGACAGCCGTATGAAGTTGACGCCAATAAATACGCTTATGAACAGGCAAAAAAGAGACGTTAAAGTCTTTACGCCAACTATTAAAGTGGGCAGATGGAGTAAGGCATTTTTTGACTGACGAGAGAAATAAAACGATGCTTATCTAAACGAATTGATTCTACTGAAAATGCTTGAGTATAGAGTTAAAGGCGATTCTTTTGTTTTGCTGGCACGGAAATTTTGATATAATATTACTGTAAAATTACTTGCGATGGAGGTGAAAGCTATGACGAATTCAGAAGCATGGGATTATGCGATTGGGTTAATCAAAGTAGATGGATTAGAGCCTACCGAAGATTTTAAAAAATACATAGAGCTGGAGAAGAAAGGTGAAGTTACAATGCGGGATTGTAAAAGATTCTTGGATGAAAAATACAAAAAGAAATCTTGAGTATTTTTGAGTATTTTTTGATTCTCTTTATAAAGTTTTTTGCTCTATATACCGATATAAACTTTGAAAAATAAATATTTTGGCAATGGATCGCACTTATTTCAATGGAATGACGTTGGAATAAGTGCTTTTTTTATGAAGGGGGCAAAGAAAAATATGAGTACAACTGCAGTTTTAAGCTCACTACGTATTGATGCGGCAACATGTGTTAGAAACCCTGAAAAAGCAAATAGTACCGAAAGATATGCGTCTTTTTCGAAGGTGTTAGAAGGCGAATCGAAAAAATGTCCATATGGTGGTATGGCAGAGGATGGCCTGATTGAGTATAACGGGGTTACTTTTGTTTGCGATTATAAGTCAAATTCCATTTGCTTGGGAGATATGTCTAAACCGAACGACGTATTATGTATTAGCCTTCCAAGCGGAGGACATTTAAAGGTTAATGTAAATAACTTTGGAGAATTATCAAACGCTGCCGGTATGTTTTCGGCGACTGATCTTGCGGCTATTATGAGGGCGATAGCACAGTATAATCATTACACACGTAAAGTAAGGGAAGCCGAGGATGAAGAGATTGAAACCGTCGAAGAAAATGCCGAGCATGCTGCGGAAGATTCAAATGATAATAAGGTGAATTTCAGTAACGCACTTAAGAACTACCAAGAATCTCATAAATTATCAGCACAGGAATTAAAAGAGGAAAAAGATTGGCGTGATATGTCAAGCGAAGAGTGGGACAAGATGATGGAAGGTGTTGATAATTATCTTGAGGCTTTTAGAGAAAAGTTGCGTGAAATGAAAGAAATGCAAGAAGAAGCAGCGCAGAAAGCTGCTTTAGAGGCGGATTCCGGAATGAAGACATTGGCATCATCAGCGGCAGCTCTAGCTGTGGCAAATGGGTTTGATTCCGGATCATCTGTAAATAACACAGAAAACCAAGATGTTCTCGTTGAAGATGTTGTAGATCGAGAGAAAAATTGGACTAAGACATTAAAAACGGAAAATCAAACTATTCTTATGACAGCACAGGAAGCACAAAAAATGGAACGCAATGCTATGAAAGAAATCCAGGAAATACAATTAAACGGAGTAACCACTGCAAAAGTATCTGTTGATGTTGTGATTTCTAAGTATTTGAGAAACTTGGGAGATGATTTAAAAAACAACTCGTAGAATTACTGCGTAATTCTACTTCGTCGTGGCTGTCGCCACGACTTTGCCCAACAAAAAAATGCTTCCTTTGCAAATAAATTTGCAGGAAGCATTTCTTTATTGTGCTACGTTGTTTCTCGTAGCTTTTCGCAAGCTAGCGACGGGAATCGAACCCGTGACCTCCTCACTACCAATGAGGTGCGCTACCGACTGTGCCACGCCAGCTTGTCTGATGCGTTCTTAAAACGCCGACTAAACGAATATACTATATGGGTGGTTATAAGTCAAGAGGAAAATCGAATAATTTTTTAATAATTAAAGGAGATGTAAAAGCACGTCTCCTTTTGGTTTATTGGTATTCTTTCATGGTGGTTGTAAGGGCTCTGGAAGCCGCGCTTAAAAGGCTTTCGTAAGCGGTGGAAGTATCGGATGTTTCCGCTTTCATTTCGTTTTCCATTTCCTTTAAAAACATAAGGTAGCTTTCGTGATTTGCAAACTCGGAAAGAGATGTTGTAAGTGTGGAAGCTAACTCCGTGTAGTTTGTTTGACCGGAAACGGAGACGTCTTTGTCCGCCGGGATGGTTACCCCTTCGGAATAGTAGGATAGTACCTTTTTAACGTAATTCTGAGTCTCTGCAAAAGGCGGGATACCACCGTATTTTTTCACGTTTCCGCTGCCTGCGTTATAAGCCGCCAAGGCAAGGGATTGATCGCCGTTATATTTTGTCAATAATCCGGAGAGCATCTTTGCCCCGCCCATAATATTTTCATAAGGATCGTAGGCATCGTTTACACCGAGAGATTTCGCGGTGGAAGGCATAAGCTGCATGATTCCCATGGCACCGGATTTTGATGTTGCCTTAGAATTAAAGTTTGATTCCGCGCGAGCCACAGCTTTTAAAAAGTTTACATCCACGCCGTAGGTTTCGGATGCCTTTTGAAAAATTTGAGACAGCGTCATATCTGAGGTAGATGATGTGTCGGAAGACTCTTTCTCGGAGGCCAATTCCTTCGCGGCAGTTGTAAGAAGAACCGCAAAAGGATCGGATGCGGCAGAAGTACTTGATGTGTCTGTGGCAGAGGATGTGCTTTCAGACGTCTCTGTGGCAGATGTAGAAACTACTTCGGGATCCGTTGGTTGGATGTATTCGGTTAATACGTGTTTATTGTCTGTTTCAATGGTTATTTTCATAAGATTCTCCTCGGATGCCATTATATCACATTATTTACTTTTATAGGAAAATTATCTATAATAAAGGGGATTGTAAATGCGCTAATTTTACAATAGGGGAAGTAATATATGTTAATGCACAATATGACTAGCGCGAACTATAATTTCACGTATTTCAATTCGCAATATACCGTTGCGTCTATTTGCTTCGGCATCATTATGATTGTTTTCTTATGGGTTCGATATCCGAAGGATAATCCAACTCTTATTGCTTTTCGTCGTTTTTCCACTCTTACGGTTTTAGCCGCTTCTTTGGATGTGTTGGCTGCTTTTTGCGAGTACAACGGAAACAAAGTGCCGGTTCTTTTAAATCTTACATTAAATATCTTAAGTACGATGTCGACGACGGTGGCTACGTTTGGCTATACCAAATACGTAGATTCTTATGTTTCCGACAAACGTTTTATTTGGCTATCCAGAATTAATGAAATTCTTTTGGTGGTAGAGGGAGTTTTATTACTCATTAACTTCTTCAATCCAATCTGCTTTGGTGTAACCGACAAGGGATATTTGTATCATGGCCCGTTACATTTCTTAAGCGTATATGGTATACCGTTGTATTTGGTTGCCATGGGAACTTTTGTGCTTTTGATCCATCATAATTCCTATCCGCGAAGAACCTTTTACTATTTGATTGTTGCCGTTATCTTTACGGTGGCGGGATTGGTGTTCCAAATTAAATATCAAAATATTCGAGTGTTCTCTTTCTTTATTGCTTTGTTAGCGATTTTCGTATTGCTGTTGGCACTTGAAACACCGGATTACTATAAGTTGTTGGAAACCTACGAGGAACTGGATCGGTCACGAAAAGAAGCGGAGAAGGCAAAGAAAACAGCCGAGGAAGCTTCTGTGGCAAAGAGTCAGTTCTTGGCAAACATGTCTCATGAAATCCGTACGCCCATGAATACGATTTTAGGTATGGATGAAATGATTCTTCGCGAGAGCGAGAATCCCACGGTGGTTGAGTATGCGCAAAACATTTCTCATGCCGGAAAGACTTTGCTTCAGATTATTAATGATATTTTGGACTTTTCAAAGATTGAATCCGGAAAGATGACCATCGTTTCCGAGCCCTATCATTTGTCGGATATTTTGCAGGAAATCACCAGCATGATTAAGGTACGAAGCGATGAGCGTGGATTGGTATTTAAGTACAACTTTGAAGAGAATCTGCCGGATTGCTTGATGGGAGATGAAGTCCGCGTAAAACAGATTCTAATCAACATTTTAAATAATGCGGTTAAGTACACCGATTACGGTCAGGTAAATTTACAGATTACCGGAGAGCGAACCATTATTTCCGATAATCCTTTTGTGACTTTGCAGTTTGTAATCTCCGATACCGGACGTGGAATGACGGAGGATGAACTGAAAAATATTTACGTTTCCTTTGAGCGTTTGGGTGAGAATAAAAATCACGATATCGAAGGTACGGGACTTGGTCTTACCATTACAAAGAATCTTGTTGATTTGATGGGTGGTGAGATTCGCGTGGAAAGCGAGCCTAATAAGGGAAGTACTTTTACGGTGCTTTTAAGACAGGAAGTATTAGACGAGGAAACGGTTTCCGAATACGCCCAGGATCACCGTGGTGTGGAAGAAGAGTACAGCCAGAAGTTTATCGCACCGAACGTACGTATTTTAGCGGTAGATGATAATGAAATGAACCTAAAGGTGGTAACCAGCCTCTTAAAGTCCACCCAGATGAAGGTGGTATTGGCACATAACGGTTATCAGGCCTTAGATCGCATGCGTGAGGAACACTTTGATGCCATTCTTTTGGATCATATGATGCCGGGAATCGACGGTGTGGAAGTGCTTCATCAGTCTAAGGAAATGCCGGATAATCTTTGCAAAGATACGCCGATTATTGTGCTTACCGCAAATGCTATCGCGGGCGTGAAAGATCAGTATTTGGCGGCCGGATTTGTGGACTATTTGGCAAAACCGGTTAAGGGTGAAGAACTGGAAGAAATGCTTCTTAAATATTTACCGAAGGAAAAGGTTACCCTTCAGGAGAAAAGGGATGCGATCTTTGTTCCTATAATGAAGAGTGATTTTGAAGAAGAAAAATCCGAACCAAAGGAGGAGGTTTCTTCAACTGCTTCGGCTTCTGCGGAAGATGAAAACGCATACATTTCCAAAGAAAACGGAATGTCCTTCTTTGGAAATAACGAAAAACTTTATCTTGATTTGGTAAAGATGTATGCAGATATTTCCACCCAGAAAATGGATGAAATCAAACGTGCTTACGAAACCGAGAACTGGGAAGAATATACTACATTCGTTCATGCTCTAAAGTCTTCCTCAAAGAATATCGGTGCGTTGGCGGTATTTGATTTGGCACGTCGCGTGGAAGCGGCCGGCCATCAGATGGAAAATGAAAAGAATAAGAATTACAGCCTCGATTTCATTCGAAAGAACCATGACGAGATGATGCATTTATATGAGGAGACTGTGAGAGTAGCACAGGAAATGACGAACTAGGAGATATAAACATGTGGGCAGATGAAAGTGTGTTTTACCAGTTTTATCCATTGGGGATGACGGGAGCACCCTATGAAAATGACGGAAAGTTGGAACATCGTATTTTAAAGGTGATGGACTGGATTTTGCATTTAAAGAAATTGGGAGTAACCGCAGTTTATTTTTCTCCTTTGTTTGAATCCGATACGCACGGATATAATACCCGTGATTACAGAAAAATCGATACTCGCCTGGGAACCAACGAGGATTTTAAAAAAGTTTGCGACGCCCTTCATGAAAACGGCATCCGCATCATTTTGGACGGAGTGTTTAATCACGCGGGTCGCGGCTTTTTCGCATTTGAAGATGTAAGAAAAAACCGTGAAAATTCCAAGTATAAGGATTGGTTTCATATTGATTTTAACGGTAATTCTTCCTATAATGACGGACTTTGGTACGAAGGCTGGGAAGGAAATTATGATTTGGTAAAATTAAACCTTTCCAATCCTGAGATTCGTGAATATCTGCTTGGCAGTGTGAAGTTTTGGATTGATGAATTTGGAATCGACGGACTTCGATTGGATGTTGCCTATATGGTGGATCGAAACTTTTTAAAAGAACTTCGGTGGAATTGCGATCAGTGGAAGGATGATTTCTTCTTGTTGGGAGAGATTTTGCATGGCGACTATAAGACCATTATGAATGATGAGATGTGTCATTCCGCCACGAATTATGAGTGCTTTAAGGGAATATATTCCGCATTGAATTCTTTAAATTTATTTGAAATTGTTCATTCCTTGATGCGACAGTTCGGTAAAGAAGACTGGTGTTTGTATCGGGGATGGCATCCTGTGGCTTTTGTGGACAATCATGATGTGACACGAATTGCCACCAATTTAAATCGGTATGAACATATTCCTTTGGCCTACGGCATTATGTTTGCCATGCCGGGAATCCCCATGATTTATTATGGAAGTGAGTGGGGAATTAAGGGTGATTCAAAGGATGGAGATCGTACACTTCGTGTGGAAGTAAAAGAGCCACAGTGGAATGAACTTACGGATAAGGTGTCTGCTATGGCACACGCCTATGTAAATGAAAAGGCTCTGCAGTACGGTGATTTTCAGAGTTTGGTGTTGGAAAACCAACATTGTATCTTTGTGAGAAACTTTGAGGGAGAGCGAGTATTATGCGCCATAAACGCAGCGGAATATGAGCATACTTTTCATGCGGATTTTCAGGCCGGTTGCGCCACGGATTTACTTACCGGTGAAAACGTGGATTTTGGCGGTGGACTAACCATGCCACCCAACAGTGTAATGTTCTTAAAGCCTTGACATATCAAGGCTTTTTTTTTATATTTTTTTACAATAGGTTTAAGGAAAGAAAAAGGTTACAAAACAATGAAAGAAGCATTTCTTACAAAAGAAAAAGCACAAGAAATCGCGTCAAAGATTCCCACTCCGTTTCATGTCTATGACGAAGCGGGACTTCGTGCCAATGTAAAAGCGATTTATGATGCTTTTTCTTGGAACAAAGGATTCAAAGAGTATTTTGCGGTAAAGGCAAATGCAAATCCCTTTTTAATCAAGATTTTAAATGAATACGGTTGCGGATGCGATTGCTCGTCCATGACGGAACTTATGCTTTCGGACGCCATCGGTGTAAAAGGAGAGGGCATTATGTTTTCTTCCAATGATACGCCACCGGAAGAGTTTGCGTATGCTGCTAAGTTGGGAGCCATCATTAATCTGGATGATATTACTCAGATTAAAGTGCTTAAAGATACCATCGGCACATTCCCGGATACCATGAGCTGTCGTTACAATCCGGGGGGAATATTTCAGATTTCCAACGGAATTATGGATAATCCCGGAGATGCAAAATACGGCATGACTAAGGATCAGATTATTAAGGCATATAAGATACTAAAGGAAAAAGGCGTAAAGCACTTCGGAATTCATTCGTTTTTGGTTAGCAATACGGTAACAAATGATTATTATCCAATGCTGGCTCGTACGCTGTTTGAGCTGGTGGTTGAGATCCAAAAGGAAACCGGCGTGGACTTTTCCTTTATTAATCTATCCGGTGGTGTGGGTATTCCCTATCGCCCGGAGGAAAAGGCAAACGATATTTACGCCATCGCAGACGGTGTACATAAGGCATTTGATGAGATTTTGGTGCCTGCAGGGCTTTCGGATGTAGCTATTTATACGGAGATGGGTCGTTTTATGACAGGCCCATACGGAGCACTTGTAACCCGTGCCATTAATGAAAAGCATACCTATAAGGAATATGTAGGTGTGGATGCATGTGCAGTGAATTTAATGCGTCCTGCCATGTACGGAGCGTACCATCATATTACGGTGTTGGGAAAGGAAAACGAGCCACAGGATTATACTTATGATGTGGTAGGTTCCCTTTGCGAGAATAATGATAAGTTTGCAATCGATCGAAAACTTCCGAAGATTGAAAACGGAGATTTACTTTTTATTCATGATACCGGAGCTCACGGATTTTCCATGGGTTACAGTTATAACGGAAAGTTAAAATCCGCTGAAGTTTTGTTGCATGAAGACGGAAGTTTTGATTTGATTCGAAGAGCGGAAACGCCAAGGGATTATTTTTCGACATTTGATTGCTTTGATGTATTAAAAGACATGAACTATGATGTTGCCAAAAAATAAAAAAATCGGTTGAAATCTATTTTTTGTTATGGTAATATCTATGTCGTTGCAGGTGTGGCGGAATGCTGATACCGAACTTCGTTCGGAATAGCAGAAAGCAACACGCAGGTGTGGCGGAATGCTGATACCGAACTTCGTTCGGAATAGCAGAAAGCAACACGCAGGTGTGGCGGAATGGCAGACGCATCAGACTCAAAATCTGACGGTGGCAACATCGTGTGGGTTCAAGTCCCACCACCTGCATGAAAAAAAGAAATCCAGTCAATGACTGGATTTCTTTTTTTTATATATATGAGAACTGAATCCAAAAAGATGTTGGCATGCAACATCGGGTGGGAGCCGGCAGGCGAGACTCAAGTCCTATAACTTTGGTTGATCAAATTTTCCGATGAACTCGCTGGTCTTTGTTACATTAATGATGGCGTTTGGATCGGATTTTCGAATAAGTTCTATGGCATCCGGAAGCTCGTAACTGCTGGTTACGGATATGAGCATCGCGGTGCTTTCTCCGGTATATCCGCCGGTTCCTTCCAACACCGTAATTCCATGGGTAAAGCGTTTTAAATAATCCTCAACCACCTTAGATGGGGTTTTTGTAAAGATCTGCATCATCACACGTTTATAACGGTTATGGAAGGTGGTAATCATATGGGTGGAAATGTACTGGAAGATAATGGAGTATCCCGCGTTTTCCCATCCGAACAAGAATCCGAATAAAGCAAGTAAGAAACAGTTAAATGCGAACACACCCATCCAGATTTCTTTTCCGGTTTTATTGGACACATAAAGTGCGATAAAGTCGGTACCGCCTGTGGAAGCTCCGCCGCGAAGCGCAAGGGCGGTGGAAAAACCGTAGACGCATCCGCCGAATACCACATTTAATATTGGCTGATCGAAAATCGGGTATAACGGAATTAAGTTTAAAAACAGGGACAACAGTACAATCTGTAACAGTGAAAAAAAGACGAATCTTTTTGAAATGTTTTTCGCACAGAAGAGTGCCACCGGAAAGTTGATGCACATTAAAATCACATAGGTGGGCAGATTGATTCCGGACTGTAATCCCAGCATATGAATAATGGTGGAAACCCCCATAAAACCTGCAGGAAGGAGAAAGGATTCCCCCATAAATATATGCATGGCCAGTGCCATAAGGGCAGAGGAACCAACTACGCAGGCTAGGGTTTTTAAATTTCTTTTTGTAAAAATGCCTTTCATTTTACGTCTCCAAGTATGTTTTTACTTTATTTATCATAACAAATTTTATGATAGATAAGAAGATTATCCGTAACTTTTTTCGCTTTTCTATGGTATGATGATTTCATGAATGCTAAAGCGAATTTAATGACGGAGGGTTCCATTCGGAAAAAACTGATTGGGTTTGCCTTTCCGTTATTTTTAGGAAATCTATTTCAACAATTGTATAATGCTGTGGATTCCTTAATCGTGGGAAACTTTGCAGGAAGCAATGCACTTGCTGCCGTTAGTTCCGCGGGAAACTTGATTTTCTTATTTGTGGGTTTCTTTAACGGAATTTCCATGGGCGCCGGAGTGGTGATTGCTCGATTCATCGGAGCGGAGGATAAGAAGAATACGGAGATTGCCGTACATACCACCGTGATGCTGGGGCTGATTTCTTCCTTACTGATGACGGTTGTTGGTGTGGGGCTTACACCCTGGATTTTAAAGATGATGAGTACGCCGGATGTGGTATACGAGCAGTCGGTTATGTATTTTAGAGTGTATTTTGCGGGATCTTTGGGGTTTGTAATGTATAACGTTTTTATGGGTATTTTGCAGGCTTCCGGAGATTCAAAACATCCCCTTTATTATTTGATGTTTTCGTCCCTGATCAACGTGGTTTTGGATTTGATTTTAATCGCGGGATTTCATATGGGAGTGGGAGCGGCTGCTTTTGCCACGGTGATGTCTCAGCTTTCCAGTGCGCTGCTTTGCCTTCGAAGACTTATGAAAGTAGAAGCGGATTATCGGATTGTGTTTAAGAAACTTGGTATGACCGCAAAGATGACAAAACGAATCCTAAACTTCGGCTTGCCCTCCGGATTGCAAAACTCCATCATGGCCTTTTCCAATGTGGTGATTCAGTCTTATATCAACTCTTTTGGAGAACTGGCAATGGCGGGGATCGGAGCCTATGTAAAAGTGGAAGGGTTTATGTTTATCCCGGTAACCAGCTTTTGTATGGCCATCACCACCTTCGTAAGCCAAAACGTAGGTGCGGGAAAGACGGATCGAATGAAAAAGGGAGTTTTCTTCGGAGCCTTTTGTACCTTAGCCACTGCCGAGGTTATGGGAGTATTGTTGTTTGTTTTTGCCGAACCGTTGGTGCGGATGTTTGATACCAATCCGGATGTTATTTTCTACGGCGTAGAGCGGGCACATATCGTAACACTGTTTTTCTTTATGTGTGCCTTTACCCACTTTATGTCGGCGGTACTTCGAGGTATCGGAAAGCCTATGGTGCCCATGTACGTGTTCTTGTTCTGCTGGTGTGTGGCGCGAGTTTTAATCCTTACGATTTCGTCACTGTACGTGCATACCATTTACATGACTTACGTGGTATATCCCATTACCTGGACCATCAGTTCTGTGGTATTGATTTTGTATTATTTATTCCTAAAGAAAAAAGAGACAAGAGCTTAAGCTCCTGTCTCTTATTTTTGTAACAATTTTCTAATGGGGTCAGACCCCTTATCTCTTAGCGAGCAAGTAGGTCGATGATCTCGCCTAAGTAAACGGTGTGGTAGTCGCCGTTTGGATAAAACTCCTCTTTGTATTTCTCCGGAATGCTATCCGGAAGAATGGGAGCGGAGCATAACTTTTTACAGATGATGACGAAGTTTCCTTCATCGATAAAGGGAACGTTTAAGTCGTGGTTAATATTTAAACGAGCGTTAGCGATTTTATCCTCGTCTCTACCGGAAACAGCGCCTAAGTATTTTAAGGAACTGCGATACTTTTCATCAAAGAAGGTAACGGAGAATAAATCACCGGCATCCAAAAACTCTTTGGTGTAGCGAGACTCGCGAACGTAGATGTTCATAACGTTCTTATTCCATAAAACACCCATGCCTCCCCAGGAAGCGGTCATGGCATTTACTTTTCCGTCTTTTTCTGCGGTAATAACGCCCCAGTCTTTTCCAATTAACTTAAAGGGATTTATTTCTACGGTATCAATCGGATATGGTTGAAATGTGTGCATAAAATACTCTCCTTATTTGAATAAAAACTCTGCCTTTAGTATAGCGAAGAAATCTTGACACTGCAACTGAAAAGGTCGATAATGTTTTAGAAAAAAGGAAAAAAGAAAATAAGATTACTTAATGGAGGCTAACATGGAAATCAAATTTATCAAACGCGACGTTTTGAAAGAAAAGCCGCAGGACGAATCAAAACTCGGATTCGGAAAGTACATGACAGACTATATGTTTGTGATGGACTGGGACAAAGATCAGGGATGGCACGATGCCAGAATTGAGCCCAATGCACCGATTCCAATGGATCCGGCTTGCGTAACACTTCACTATGCGCAGGAAACATTCGAAGGTTTAAAGGCATATCGTACCGCAGAAGGAAAGATTCAGCTTTTCAGACCGGAAATGAATGCGAAGCGTATGATCAATTCCAACGCACGTCTTTGCATGCCGGAGTTCCCGGTGGATATGTTTGTGGATGCGGTAAAGGCTATCGTGAAATGCGAAGAAGACTGGGTACCGCACGCAAAGGATACGTCGCTTTATATTCGCCCGTATATGTTTGCAACAGAAGCAGCCCTTGGTGTACATATGGCTTCTTCTTATAAATTTATCATCATTTGCTGCCCGGTAGGAGCATACTATCCGACAGGCTTAGATCCGGTAAAGATTTTAGTGGAAGATGAGTTGGTACGTGCCGTTAAGGGCGGAACCGGCTTTACAAAGTGTGGCGGAAACTACGCAGGTTCTATTCTCGGTCAGGTAAAGGCTGAAAAGCTTGGCTATACCCAGGTTCTTTGGCTTGACGGTGAAGAAAGAAAGTATGTAGAGGAAGTGGGCACCATGAACATCATGTTCAAAATCGATGGTGAAATCTATACCGCTCCCATTGAAGGAACCGTGCTTCCGGGTGTAACCAGAGATTCTATGATTCATTTGCTTCGTGACTGGGGTTACAAGGTAAATGAGACAAAGTTAGCCGTTGATGATTTGATGAAAGCGGGTCATGACGGAAGACTCGAAGAGGTATTCGGAACCGGTACGGCTGCGGTTATCTCTCCGGTAGGAGAACTTCGCTATAAAGACGACGTGGTCGTTATCAATGATATGAAAACCGGCGAGCTTACACAGAAACTCTATGATACACTTACCGGCATCCAGTGGGGCAGAATCGAAGATAAATATAATTGGATTGTCCCTGTGGAATAGTTTTAACGCACTAAGGAAGATGAATCCGGTAAAAAAGGGATTCACCTTCCTTTTTTATTAACAATTGACTTAGAAAAAACCGCAAAAAAAAACAACCTAAACGGTAGGTTGTTTTAAAGGGGGTTATATAAAGGGGAAATACTTATGAGATATGAGGGGTTCACATCTCTAATTCGTTTCCAATTATATTCCCACTTGTCCATTAAGTCTATCGGCAAAATGACAAAATAGACAAAAATGACATGCGGTTTTTGTACATATTACACAAAGGAAAATTTATGGGAGAGACAATTCGAGAAAGAATCAGCGGGTATCGCAAGCGCGCGAAAGAGGACGCGGGCTTTGCGAAAGACCTTTGTTTACAACAAAAAGAATTATATGCGGCCATCACGGATGAGGACGCAAAAACCAGAAAAAATGCGGCGTTACTATTCGGAATACTTCCTTGGGAGGAAAAACAAAAAGCAGAAATTGCAGAGATCTTATATGAAACCTATGATAAAGAACCGGTGCTTTATGTACGTGCATCGTATTTAAAGGCATTGGAGGATCTTCATGTCGAACTTTCCGATGAGATGATGTCCGGTTTAAAGGAACGTAAACGCTACATCCAAACCCATTCCTTTACGGAGGAAGAAAATAAGCATATCTCGGAAGAACAAAGAAGGTTGCTTTGTTTAACCGATGCAAATCAAATACATACATTTAACGGAATATCCAAAAAGGTTCCTCTTCTTCTCACCCTGGTAAAAGGGCATGAAAAATACTTGATGAAGGAACTTATCAGAAATGGTTTAAATGCAGAGGATATCAGGAAAACTCCCTTCGGAATCCGAGTGATGAGTGAGAATATATCCCCTATACTTTCCAGCCGTATTTATGATAAAATATACTTCATTGTTCCGATAAAAAAAGACTCTTTGTTTACCTTTGAAGATCGTAGGGAAGTGATTCAAAATTCTCTTCTTATGCAGATGCTTTCCAACTATCTGTCCGGAGAAGGATGCATCTTTTTTAGAGTGAATGTGATGCTTCAAAAAGAGGACAAAGAAGAAAAGCATAAAGTTGCAAATGCATTTTCAAAAACTCTGGAGGAACTCTATCCGGAGCGCCTTACAAATGCACCGGATCGAAGTTCTTTTTGCACAAAGAAAAGATGAAACCTTTGGTATGTATCTTTGGTTTCGGGAGTTTAAATCCGACCGCTTTTTATATCGGACAAACAAAACATCTACGTCCATGGCGCCCCAGAAGGCTTCCTGTATGACGGAGATGTGTTATCCGTATTTGAAAAAAGATGCTTACGTGTTAGACCCATTTTGCGGTAGCGCAACCCTTTTGATTGAGCGGGCAAAAAAAGCCCCTATCAGAAAAGCAGTGGGGTTGGACACCTATCATGATGCCATCGTGGAAGGAACAAAATCCATAGAAATTGCAGGGGTTGACGCGGAACTTTTGCGGAAGAATTATTTTGAGTATACGGATAAAGAGGTATTTGATGAGATTATTACCGAGTTTCCGGATTTGTTTCAAAAGGATAAACAACATCGCATCGAGTTTATCAAATCCTTTATTAAGACTTCTCTTTCTGTTTCAAAAAGAGGAAGCGTGTGGATGATTCTGACCAACGAAAAGGGCTTGATGAAGCAGCAAATCAGAGGAACCCGGAGCATATATCTGATGGAAGAGATTCCTTTTGGCGGATATCGAAGCCTTTATATCATTAAGAAAAAATAGACTGTGAGGAACTACTGTAGATGTCATTGACCAATCTTAGGGACACAGACAAAGTACAATTGGATATTGATATCAATGCGTTTCAGAAGATGCAGGATGCGTATTGCGAGAGTGCACATGTATACGCCGCTTGCTTTGATACGAGTTTTCATTCGATTACGCGTTTCTCCGGCAGTGAGGAAGCGAAGAAGTTTTTCGGAAACTTTATTACCCAGGAGATGATGCAGACCTTAGTGGCATCCTTTGGGAACAACAGTATTGAAAACATTATTTCTTTTGACACAAAAGAGCCCTATATCTTTTTAAGCGGAGTGGCAATCCGTGATGACGAGGGTTCCTTAATCGGTGTGATGCTGGTTCCCTGCATTGCAAAAGAACTTTTGGCGGAAGAAGACGTGGTATTTGAAAATGCCAGAATGACCACGTTTAACGACTATACAAACAGCGTTGCTTTAATGGAAATCTTAATGAGCCAGTATTTTACCACTCGCTCCAGAGAGGATAAATTAGAGACACGGCTGGAAGAAAAAGAATTGTCCGGAGATCACATGAAGCGTATGCTTCGTCGAAACGAAGTGATGACTTCCATTTTAAGACGAATGGAATCGGACAATGACTTTGCAAAGATTACCGAGGATGTGTTGGGAGACATCGGTTCTTTTATGGAACTGACCAATGCATATTTACTCCGTTTGAATCCGGATGAAACCACAGTGGATATGATCTGCGAGTGGGCCGGTGTGGACGGAAATTATATGATGAGTAAGTTCTTCTCTGTGGATAAAGAATGCATTCCGTTTTTTACGGGACGTCCTTATACCATTTCCACAGATGCGATTTTGCCGGAGAACTTTAAATCTTATTTCTTAAGCTACGATATTACGGCAGGTGTGTTTTTGCCTTTGTTTGTAAATGATAAGCTTGGTATGTATGTTTGTTTTACCATTAGCGGAACACCAAAAAAGTGGTCTGTTGATGATGTGAAGCTTTTAAATGATATTAAGATGGTATTGCAGACCATACTTGTAAAGAGAGTCACAAAGAACTCCCTTGCGAGTTCTTATGCGGCCTTGGATGCCATTTTGGAAAATGCGGGATGTGGTATTTGCGTATGCGATCATGCGAGCCAGAACATCTTATTTACAAACGAAACCTATGAGACTATTTTTGAGGATTTAAGAGATCGACAGAAGTTTGAAAACGTAATTCTTACGGGAAGCGATGAAGCCTTAGAAGAATTTAAGGAGTTTTGTACCGAACAGACAAAGAAGTGGTATACCATATCCTTTTCAAAGATTCACTGGGTGGATGGAAGAGAAGTTCGCTTAAGCACCATTTACGATGTAACGGAAGTGAAAAACTATCAGAAGCAGATTGAAGAGCGCGCGGTAACGGATTATCTTACCGGCCTTTACAATCGCCTTCGCTTTGAAGAAGATTTACGGGATTATATTCGTGATGCGGTTCGCTCCGGTGAACAGGGAACTTTTATCTATATCGACTTAGATGACTTTAAGGACGTAAACGACGGACTTGGCCATGCGGAGGGAGATGAATTCTTACAGAAAACCGCGGTTGCATTAAAGACAATTACCAGAGGTGTGGGAAACTGTTATCGTTTGGGCGGTGACGAGTTTGCAATTCTATTACCGGCGAATTCCCATGACTTTGTGGAAAAGACGATTTCCACATTGCAAAGAAGATTCGGTGAGCTTTGGAACTTAGGTTCCAGCGAATATTATTGTACCGCATGTATGGGAGTGGTCTCTTTCCCGAAGGACGGTACTAAAGTGGAGACCTTGCTTAAACGTGCGGACATCGCCATGTATTCCGCAAAGCAAAAAGGAAAGAACCAGATAGAATACTATTCGAAGAATGCTTCGGATGAGACCATCCACAGACTGGATATGGAACGCGCCATGCGAAATGCCATCGATGACGGCTTCGGAGAGTTTGAGGTATATTTTCAGCCGTTAGTGGATGCTACAAAACCAAAGCATCCATGCTGCGGAGCCGAGGCGCTGGTTCGTTGGAATTCCAAGGACTTCGGCTTGGTAATGCCAAATGAGTTTATTCCGTTGGCAGAGTATTTGGGACTGATTGTTCCTATCGGAAAGTATATCTTGGAGGAAGCTTGCTCGCGCTGTAAGTATTGGAATGACTTCGGACATCCGGAGTATACGGTAAACGTAAATCTTTCCGTTGTACAGTTGATGCAGGGAAATATTATAGAAACCGTGCGGGAAGTGTTGGCGCATACCGGACTTTTTGCACAGAATCTTACATTGGAAGTAACGGAGTCATTGGCCGCCAGCGACGGGGATAAAATGCAGACGGTTTTAGAGGGCTTAAGGGACTTGGGAGTTCATTTGGCCTTGGATGATTTCGGAACCGGATATTCATCTCTCGGAAGATTAAAAACACTTCCGGTGGATATCATTAAGATTGATAAATGTTTTGTGGACGGAATGGAATCGGATGAGTTCTCTCATGCGTTTATAAAGACCGTTACATCACTGGCGGATTCCATTGATATGGAAGTCGTTGTAGAGGGAGTAGAATCGGAGTCACAGCAAAGTGCCATCGCCGATATGAAGGTGGATATGGTACAGGGCTATTTGTTTGACAAACCGTTAACCAGAGGGGAATTCGAGGAAAAATATTTATAGAAAGCAGGTGTTTACATGGCTTTAGATGAAGAAAAGAATTACACTTTGGACGATTCGGATGAGAAAAAGGACGATTATGAAAACGTCTGCTACGTATGCCACAGAACGGAGTCTACAGCCGGAAAGATGGTACAGGTAGCACCGGGGCTTCATATTTGCCCAGATTGTTTACAAAAGACTTTTGACAGTGTAGCAAATATGGGATTCGGCATGGATTCCATAAACTCTTTGTTCGGAGGAAAAGTATCTTCTCCCGCAGAGAATGTGACAGATGGCGAGGATGATACAAAAGACGACGAAAAGAATGTGACAAATCACATTCCAAATATTTCGTTTTTAAATCTTTCGGATTTGGCGGGATTTGGAGGAATTCCCAATTCTCAGCGGATCAAAAAGAAAAAGAAAAAAGACGAAAAGAAAGAACCGCCGGTAATCGATATTAAAAACATTCCGCCACCACATGAGATTAAAGCAAAGTTGGATGAACATGTGGTAGGACAGGACTATGCAAAAAAGGTAATGTCCGTAGCGGTATTTAATCACTATAAACGTGTGATTCAGTCTGAAAATCTTTTGGACGACGATGACGGTGTGGAAATCGAAAAGTCCAATATGCTTATGATCGGACCTACAGGTTCCGGAAAAACCTATATGGTAAAGACACTTGCTAGACTACTTGATGTGCCCCTTGCCATTACGGATGCGACGTCTCTTACGGAGGCGGGATACATCGGTGATGATATCGAATCTGTGGTATCAAAGCTTTTAGCGGCAGCAGACAACGATGTGGAGCGTGCGGAAAAAGGTATTATCTTCATTGATGAGATTGACAAGCTTGCAAAGAAGAAAAACGCTCATCAAAGAGATGTTTCCGGTGAATCCGTTCAGCAGGGAATGTTAAAACTCTTAGAAGGTGCGGAAGTGGAAGTGCCTGTGGGAGCATCATCTAAAAATGCGATGGTTCCTATGGCTGCCATCGATACCAAAAATATTTTGTTCATTTGCGGCGGAGCATTTCCGGAACTTTCGGATATCATTAAGGAGCGCTTAAATAAGTCTTCTTCCATGGGATTCGTGGCAGACTTAAAGGATAAGTACGATAACGAAGAAAACATTCTCGCTCGTACAACTGCAGAGGATTTACGTAAATTCGGTATGATTCCGGAGTTTATCGGAAGACTTCCTGTGGTATTTTCTTTGGAGACGCTTTCCGAGGATATGCTGGTTCGTATTTTAACCGAGCCGAAAAATGCGATTTTAAAACAGTATCAGAAACTGCTTCGTTATGATGAAGTAAACTTGGAATTTGAAGAGGGTGCCCTTCGTGCCATTGCTTCTTTGGCAAAGGAAAAGGAACTGGGTGCCAGAGCCCTTCGTTCCATTATCGAAGAGTTTATGCTTGATATCATGTATGAAATTCCGAAGGATGAAAACATCGGAACGGTAATTATTACAGAAGACTATATTTTGAAAAAAGGCGGTCCGAAGATTATTCCAAGAGAAATCGGAGTGATTGCAAACAGACAAAAGGTGGCAGAGAACTAAATGCGGGTGTATCGTCTTTTCGATAATAAAAACGTAATGGCGCATATTTTAACGAAGGATACCTTTGATAACTTTTTGCTTTCCGAGGTAAAGATTTCCGGAAAGGCATCCCTTCATTTAACGGGATCTCCGGCGCCCGGATTTTTTTCGGAGGAGGAACTTGATGAGCGTGGATATGTGACCTACGGAGTGCTTCGTCCCATTTGCCTTGAAATGATAAAGGGCACAAAAACACCGGAGAGTTTTACCTTTATGTTTTTGCTTCCGTCTAAGGAATTGGAAGGTTTTTTGGATGAGACGGAAAGTACGCTTCAACCCTTTGATGTGGAGAATTTATCGTTTCTGGTGCGATTTAAAGACGGGGAATTGACCCTTACCACCGGCAGTGCATTTAAGATTTTTACCATGGATAAAAGTATTAACGATGCATGGGAAAAATGGGTGCAGAATTTCCTTCACGAAAAGGGAATTTCCTTTGAAGAAATCCTATAATTTATTTGAAAAACAAGGGATTATGCTTTAATATTATGGGTATGTATAAGATAGTAATTGACAGCTGCGGTGAGCTGTTTGACGAAATGAAAAATAACGCGCACTTTGCCAATGTGCCGCTTACATTAGAAGTCGGTGACTGGTCTATTTTAGACGACGCCTCTTTTGATCAGGCGGAGTTTTTAAGACGTGTGGAAGAGTACGAAGGTGCTCCGAAATCCGCTTGTCCTTCGCCGTCTGCGTATATGGCGGAGATGGAGGATGCAGATCGCGTTTATATTATTACGCTTTCCGCCCAATTGTCCGGTTCCTATAACAGTGCAGTTTTGGCGAAGAACCTGTTTGAGGAAGACGAAGAGGATGTACAGATTCATGTGTTTGATTCCAAATCCGCATCCATTGGTCAGACCTTAATCGGAAAGAAAATCGCGGAACTGGAAGAAGCGGGCTTAAGCTTCGAAGAAGTGATTGAAGAGACGGATAAGTACATTGAAAGCCAGCATACGTTTTTTGTGTTGGAAAGTTTGGAGACCCTTCGAAAAGCCGGTCGTCTTTCCAATTTAAAATCCATGATTGCAAATACGCTTAACATTAAGCCGATTATGGGATCTACCGAGATTGGAAGCATCCAGCAGTTGGCACAGGCCAGAGGTATGAAAAAAGCCCTGGAAAAGATGGCGGAGTGCATGATGGAAGTGACGGAAAATACAAAGGAGCGTGTGCTTGCGATTTCTCATTGCAATTGCCCGAATACGGCGGCTATGTTAAAAGAAATCGTGGAATCGAAGGCTTCATTTAAAGATATTATCGTGGTGGATACCAACGGGGTTTCCAGTATGTATGCCAATGACGGCGGCATCATCATGGTAGTTTAATTTGAGTATGATTTACGGTATGAAATAAAGCAGATTTCATACCGTATTTTCTATTAGGGTGAAATAATGACTTACGAAGAAATTGTTAAAAAAATCGAATCCATGCGACGCTTCGGGAAAAAGACGGGATTTGAGATTTACGAGGAACTTTTATCCTATTTGGGAAATCCGGAAGAAGCGTTTGAAATCATTCATATCGCAGGAACCAACGGAAAGGGATCCACCGCCATGAACACGGCATCCGTCTTGGCGGGGCAAAAGAAGGTAGGACTGTTTACATCTCCCCATTTGATTTCCTTCCGCGAGCGTATTCGAATCGGAAAAGAGGGAACTTTTTCCAGAATTCCCAGAGAAGATGTGGTTCGCATCGGTGAGAGACTACTTTTGCTTTGCAAAGAAAAAAATGTGGAGCCTACCATGTTTGATATTGCACTTTGTATGGCACTTTTATACTACAAAGAGCAGGAATGTGATTATGTGGTTTTGGAAACGGGATTGGGAGGAACCTATGATTCCACCAGAGCGGTATCGAAGGTTCCCATCGTTTCCGTGATTACAAATATCGGATTCGATCATGAGGCGGTTTTGGGAAATTCTTTAGCCGAAATCGCAAAGAATAAAGCGGGAATTATTCGAGAAGGAACCCAGACCGTAATCGGAGATATGGATGTGGAAGCGCGGGATGTCATCATCCAAACCTGCGAAGAAAAAAACGTACCCTATTTTTTTGCGGAAGAGGTTTCTACAGAGGAACTTCGATTGCTTCGGTTTCCTCCGTATCAAATTGAAAATGCGAAAAATGCGGTGGCGGCGATCCGACTTTTGGAAGAGGAGTTTGATATTATTTCCGGACTGAAGAAAGCCAGATGGCCGGGACGAATGGATGTGATTTCAAAGAATCCTTTTATTCTTTTGGACGGTGCCCATAATCCCCAGGGTGTGTACGCATTAAAAAAGAGTTTGGATACCCTTTATCCGGATGAAAAGTTTACCTTTATTTTTGGAGTTTTGGCGGATAAGGACTATGCGTCCATGATACAGACCATCCTTCCTTTTGCCACTCGCTTTTTAACCGTTACCGTAGATTCCGAACGGGCATTAAATGCGGAAGAATTGGCAAAAACCATTGAATCCTATGGAGTGGAAGCCTGTGAATATGATAAAATAAGTGAAGCGATTTCCGGTGCAAAAAAATTCCCGGAAAAGATAGTGATTTTCGGTTCCTTGTACTTTATCGGGGAAGTGTTGGAGCTTTTTAGGGAGAAATAAAACTTGGGCTTTTCATCAAAAATTGAGGCACTTTTGGTCTTGGGATTACCGAAGGATGCCACCAAAGATCAGATTAAAAGTGCATATAAAAAACTGGTTCGAAAGTATCACCCGGACGAGCATCCAAACGAGGATGTGACTTGGCAGTACTATGATGTCCAAGGCGCATACGATTATTTGATGGAGCATATGGAGAATCCGGAGCCTGCAAAGCCGGTTTACGAAGCGCCGGCATCTTCCGATAACGTTCGAAGATACAGCGGGCCGAAGGTATTTGGATCGAAAGAAGATTTGACGGAACTTTCCTTTAAACGAAAGGTGCGTGCGGAACATGTGCGTCAAGAAAAACGTATGGAAAAGCGTGCCGAAGAAGAGAAAAAGGCGATGAAAAAGGAGCTTTCCCAATATCGTCAGAACAAGGTTTTTGAAGAGACCATGGATCGCATCCATGCACATCGGGCTGCGGAAGTGACGGCACAGATTATCGAAGCCTATTTAAAGGGGAATATGTAGTTTTCTATTAAGGGCTTGAATGATATAATGTTTTCCAAAGGGAAACATTGGGGTAGTATGGGGAAAATGAAGAAAAGAAGCTTATCTAAAATTCTATTATCAGTTGTTGAAGCAGCGGTGGTTGTGTCTTTGCTGTTTACCTTTTGGTTGATCTTTAAAAATGCGGATCGCCAGGGAACCGTGTATGATATCACGGAAGGCTGGGACATCAAAATCGACGAAACGCTGTTTACCAATGCAAGTATTAACGAATTCCGATTTACAAGAGATTTAGACTCAAATATTGAAGAATTGACCATGTCACGTATGCTTTCAGAGAATATGTTGCATGACTCCACATTGCGCGTTTATGACAGACTTTGTGCCATGGAAGTGTATTTTGATGATGAACTTATTTATGAGGTAAAGCCGGAGGAAGGTAAAGTAAATCCCTACATGGGAATGGGATATTATTTTGTGACCATTCCGAATTATCGAGGAAATCATCTTCTTACCATTCATTTTAAAAGTTTGGAAAAGAATGCGATTTCTTCCGTTCCGGATTTGGAACTTACCTCCACACAAACTGCCTATTCCACTTTTGTAGACGAAAACGTCTTTGGCATTTTTACCAGTGTTTTTTTGGTTGTGTTGGGACTGATTATTACCATTGTAAGTTTGGCCTACACCTATTTAAACAATGATTATTTCCGATTGTTTTTAATCGGCGTCTTTTCTTTTATGGCTGGTATGTGGTGTATGTGTTCGCATAAAATTATGCTTCTTTTGGGCACGCCGGTTGCTACGAATTCTTCCATGGAATTTTTCCTTATGGAATTATCTTTCTTGCCGCTTTTGGGATATAACATAAAGATTCGCGAGAATTTAACTGAGGATCAAAAAAATACTATTCGAAGTACCATGATTATCAACATTGTCTTCAATTTGATTATCGGTTCTTTGCATTATTCCAATATGGTGCATTATCCGCAGACCGTATTATTGTTTTACATCTTAGCTGCATTTGATTGTGCGGTTATGCTTTTTGTGGGAGTAAATGACATCAATAAGATGAATAAGGGTGAAAAGATTTATCATTATGCTTTGGCATGTGTTTCTTTGGCGGGCTTTTGGTTAATCTTTGAATATATTAACGGAAACTATATCAGCAGAGGAATGCCTCGAATGTCCAATATACTGACTCCGGTGGCATTAATCGCATTTGTGATCGCTCTTCTTGTCAGTTATGCTGTGCATTTGTATGACGAAGTCCTTTCCAAATCTCAGCAGGACGCGTTAGCTTCCATGGTATATAAGGATGCTCTTACGGGACTTTTTAATCGCTTGGAATGCGAAGAGATTTTTAAAGAATTGGATAAAAAAGAACAGCCCAATTACTTGTTTATCGATTTTGATTTAAACGGATTAAAGAAGTTAAACGATGAAAAAGGACATGCGGCCGGGGATCTTCTTATTTCATCCTTCGGAAAGGTGTTGCTTGAGAGTTTTTCAGAGTATGGAAAATCCATGCGAATGGGAGGAGACGAGTTCTTAACCATTATCGAAGGAAAAAGCATTCCTACGGAAAATGAGTTGATGGCTATCTATTTTAAGAATCTCGAAAAGTATAAAAAGGAAACGGGATTGGAAATCGATGCCGCGTACGGTATCGCGGGAAGTTCGGAAATCTATGAGCCAAAGAGCGAGCAGGTATTCCGCATAGCCGATGAGCGCATGTATGAAATGAAACGTTTGAGCAAAAAAGGACGCAGAGTTTAAAATGAAAAATGAAAAAGCAGCACACAGATTCATACGTCTTTCCGTGGAAATACTGGTAATCCTTACCATCGTATTTGTTATTTGCGTGTTTTATTTTGGACGTGAAATGACATATGTAACGGATTTTGATGAGGGTTGGACCGTGATTCAGGACGGGCAGCGTCATGAAGATGTAACGCTAAGTCAGTATAAGTTTCCCCATATTATGAATGACGGAGATTCTATTGTTTTAATCAATCAGATTCCGGAAAACATCGATAAACGTTCTTCCGTTGCACTTTTGGTGTATTTGTCTACCGTGGATGTGTTTGTGGACGGAAAGAAGTTTTATTCCTACGGAAGAGAACTCAATGATGTGGGAAAGATGGTGGGAAGCGGATATCATTTTATTGCACTTCCTGAACATGCAGGCGGCAAACAGATTCAGATTACGATTTCCTCCTGTGAGGACGATTCTTTCTCCAGCATTCCCATGGTGCAGATTTTTTCGTCTCAGTATCTGATTTCTTGCTTTGCAAGACAACATATGCTCAGATTCTTTATCAGGATCTTTTTGGTTGTTTGCGGAATCATCTTTTTATTAATGTCTGTGGCCGGTATTATACAGGGCTCCAGTATCTCAAGTGTGGTTTGGTTGGGGGCCTTTTCTTTTTTGATCGGTCTTTGGTCTCTTTGCTCTACGAAAACCATGCAGATTTTTTCTACGAATCTGGCGATAAATACTAAGATTGAATACGAGACGCTGTTTTTGGCAATCATTCCTCTTTTGGTTCAGATCTTTTCCCTTCGGAGGGACAGTGAAAAATGGAAGATTATGCTGCTGCGATTCAGTTTGATTGCTTGTATTGTCTATGCAGTGGTTGCTCCGATTCTTCATTATACAAACATTGCTCATTATTGTAAGACTCTTGGAGTATTTCATTTGATTATGGCCATGTCTCTAGTGATTATCGTTATCGCAGGTTGGAAACCCCTTGGCGATATGAATGCATCCGATAAGGTTTTAAATATTGGATTCTTCGTACTCTTTGCCACAGGCGGGGTAGATTTAATTCGTTTTATCATACAAAAATACTTCCTTGCGAACGATCAAAACCTGTCAAATTCCCTATTGCCATTAGGGGCCCTGGTATTTATACTGTTTTTGGCTATGAGCTATTTGTTCTACATATACAATCGTATTGTGGAAGAAGAAAGTCAAAAAAATCTGATGCGTTTGGCTTTTCACGATCCTTTGACGGGACTTTACAACCGTGCCCGTTGCGAGGAGTTGTTTGAAGAGTTAAATCGTTCCAACGAAAACTTTACCATTATCAATATGGACTTAAACGGTTTGAAAACCGTTAACGACACCTACGGACACAGTAAGGGGGATTTGCTCCTTACGACCTTTGCAAACAATCTTAAGGAGTCTTTCGATGACGGTGATTATTTGATTCGAATGGGCGGAGATGAGTTCGTGGTGGTTTCCACGGGTGATAAGAACAAACTGGAACATGCATTGGTGAAACTTTCCCGTTTGAATCATGAGTCAGCCAAAGACTTGGAGTTTGATATCGGAGCCGCTTACGGTATGGTTTCAAAATCGGAGGCACCGAATGAGGATGCCGAGCATTTGTATCGTATGGCGGATGAAAAGATGTATCAAATGAAGCTTAAAATCAAAAAAGCGGGTGACATTTGATTAAAATAAAATAGAAACGGAGAAAAAGAATGTACGCTGATGAAGGTGTGATTAAAATCAAACACGAAGTCCTTCGTGAAGTTGCTCGCCTTGCTTTTGAGGATCGATTGGAAGAAGAAAGAGAGTTTATACCCGAGAGATTGATTCAGGGTCCCCATGCACAGTTTAGATGCTGTATTTATAAGGAACG
>CAJOGB010000007.1 GCA_905233835.1 uncultured Lachnospiraceae bacterium | reverse complement strand
ATATACGCGATATGTTTTCTTCCGCACTGAATCATTTTTGTCATAAGTTCAGCCATGGCATGATAGTCATCATGATATACACACGAAAATCCTTTAAAATTCTGACCCGTGAAAGACACCGGAAAAGAAAGACTTTTATAAAATGCTTCTTTTTCCTTGGTCAGATTCATCGCCATAACCACCGCTCCGGCCACCTGGTTTTTTTCCATGGCCAAAAGAAACTCTTTTTCTTTTTCATCATCACCATAGTAACAACCGAGCACCGGAAGATATCCCTGATGATGCAACTCCTCTGTAATTCCCGACAAAATCAACGATACCGCTTCAGAATCCACACGCGGAACCAAAACGCCCACCTGATTCACTCTGCCGGTGCGCATCACCTGTGCGGCAATATTCGGCTGATATCCGGTTTGTTTAATCGTCGCCTCGATAATCTTTTTCTTTTCTTCACTCAGTGGACCGCCGTTTAAGTATCGACTTACTGCAGCAGGCGAAACCCCCGCCAAATCTGCAACTTCCTTTATCGTCATACTGCCCCTCATTCATCTCTCTCATAAGTATTTTTGTAGGCTTTTATAAAGATAAAACTTTGGAGATAAACCAAAACTCCGAATCCCGCGCAAACCCAATAAAAGGTTCCGTAGAAAAACGCATTTTCCCTCATAAACATGGTGATGTACACAAAACCCACAGCAATACCCAGGGAACAAAGAGTCCATGGGAATTGCGCCACCCCCATAAGTATTGAAGTCTGTATCGACGCTTTCATCGAAAAGTCTTTTTTGACCATAAGCGGGAAAGCAAACTGGAATCCCAATGCGAAAACACCAACGATCACATAGACACTGACCAAATAAAAATCCCCCATAGCCTTCGGCATATAAGCTTTCGTATATAACGCCGCTCCTAAAAAGGCCAAAGCAAGGGCAATCACGCCCCAGAGTTTGGTCGCCTCTTTAAAATGAGTTTTAAAATCACCCCAAAACGTTCTTAAAACTCCTTTTTCAAGTACCCCTTCTTCCGCTATCGTCTGCATCCCCCGGCACAGCGCAGCAAACGCCGCGCCGCAGGTAAACACAGGAAGTGAAAAAATCACAAACAACAAATTATATATAATGATGTCCGCTAATTTTCTTAATACGTCCATAAGCGGACCGTTGATGTCAAATAAATGCATTGTATTCCCCGTTATTTAATGGCGCCGTCAACCATTCCGGCAATAATCTGCTTCTGGGCAAGAAGGAAGATTATAATCATCGGTGTGATGGTAAGAAGGGCTGCCGCCAAAATCAAATTCCACTGTACTACAAAGGATCCGACGAAGGACTGAATCGCTACCGGCAAAGTCTTTACAGAAGAAGATGAACCCAAAAGCAAAGACGGAAGCAAATAGTCATTCCAAATCCACATACCGTTTAAGATTGTAACGGTTACAATTACCGGTTTCAACAACGGGAAGATAATGCGGAAGAACACTGCTTCCGGAGAGCATCCGTCGATGGATGCGGCCTCTTCCAATTCATACGGAATTCCTTTGATAAATCCGGTTAAAATAAACACAGTCATAGCTCCACCGAATCCACAATATGCAAAAATGGTTCCCGGTATGGAACGAAGCATTGGGATTCCGATAAAGTTTCCGGCATCTCTGAATGTAGAAATAAGTGCAAGCATAACTGCCTGGAACGGAATAATCATAGATGCAATAAATACATAGTAAATCGCAGTAGACCATTTCGTTTTATTTCGACAAATTACCCATGCTGCCATGGAACCAAAAAGTGCCAAAAGCACAAGAGACACTACCGTAATAATTACAGATGAACCAAAGGCATACCAGAATTCAAAATGAACGTTATTGATTACATCTTTTAAGTTTTGAATCAACTGTCCAAAAGATGCACCTTCTACAGATACCGGGCTTTTTGTAATTGCCAGCGGTGCCTTACACGCATTAACTACCAAAAGATAAAAGGGAAGCAAAACGTAAATTGCAATCAGAAGTCCGATAATAAACTTAATAACTTTAAAGCATTTTCTTTCTTCTCTGTTCATTACATCTCCACCTCCTTCTTATTGGATATACGCACCTGAACAATGGATACCACTGTCAAGATGATGAAGAATAATACAGCCTTTGCCTGGCCTAAGGCATAGTTGTTTTTATTAATAGCGGTTGTATAAATATTTAAAGCAAGCATTTCGGTACCGTTTGTAAGACTGCCGCCTAAGAAATTTTCCACTGATCCGTTACCGCCTGTCAAAGAAAGGTTGACATCAAACATCTTAAACGCGTTTGTTAAGGTAAGGAACGTACAAATCGTAATGGTGGAAGCAATCATCGGGATCTTGATCTGGAATAAAGTAGACCAAGCATTGGCACCGTCAATCGCAGATGCCTCCAATACTTCACGAGGCACAGTGTTTAATCCGGTAATATAAATCAACATGATATAACCGGCATACTGCCAGATGTAAACGATGATAATACACCAAAATGCAAGATTGGTTTCAGATAAAATAGAATACTCCATTCCGAAGATTTTTGAAGTAATTCCAATAAGTGCTTTTGAAAAAGCAAACTGCCAAATATAACCAAGTACGATACCACCGATTAAGTTTGGCAAAAAGTAGGTTGCACGGAAGAATCCAACGCCTTTAATCTTTGATGAACAAAGAAGGGCAAGTAAAAACGCAACCAGATTTACAAGAATCATATTGATTACCACGAAAAGTGCGGTAAGTAAAACAGAATACAAAAAAGTGGTCTGATGAAATGCCTGAATGTAATTATCCAAGCCAACAAATCTTCCCACCATAACTCCGTCCCAATCAGTAAAGGAATATCCAATACCGAGAACAAGCGGGATGATTACCGTTACGCCAAATGTAAACAATAACGGAAATAGAAAAACAAAATTAACAATATTACGATGATATTTTTCTGTCGGGAGAGTAAACAGGCCGCCTAACGTGCCCAAAATACCGATGATTAAAAGGTAGCCTCGAAAGTCAAATCCAAGCCCCATAAAATCAATCACCAGCGACACAACAAGCGAAATAATTCCAACTCCCAGCAGAACAAGCGAAAGAGCTTTTTTCGATGTGTTCCCTGTCATAAATACGCCTCCTAAAAAAAATGGGTGGCGATTAAAAACCGCCACCCCATGGTGTTTCAGTTATAAGCTAGTTGTTTGCATAATATCCTGTGGTAGCTTCCTGCATTGCGTTGTAGAATTCAGTAGCATCTTTGTACTGACCCTTAGCATAGTTCTGGAAGATTACAGAAGTAGCATCCTGAAGACCATCTTTCTTTAAGAAAGTATGATAGCTTGAGTGCTTTCCTGTTCCTAACCACTCTGTTACAGATGCTGCAAACGGATCTGTTGAAGAATATGCGCAATCAGCGTAAGGAGAAACAAATCCCATGTCCTCTACGAACATTCTCTGTGCAGTATCTTCAGAAGCCCACTGTAAGAAAGCTTCTGCATCTTCTACGTTACCATCTTTGTAAACACCCCAGAAAGATGTAGGCTCATTTAAGATGGTTGTTAAGCCATCTTCAAAGGCATACGGTGCAAATCCAACCTTGAAGGAACCTGCTTCTTCGTATGCTGCCAAATCATCACCTGTAAGTGTAGCACCAATCCATGAACCCTGAGTTACGAATGCATATTTTCCTGAAGCAAATCCAAGTACCTGGTCATCATAAGAACCTGTGATTAATGCAGGATCTGTGTACTGGTTTAACATTCCAATGAATTCACCAAACGCGGTAAATCTTTCTTCGTCAAGCTTACCACCATCGTTTAACATATCGATGTATGTTGTATCGTCGGTAGCAAGACCTGCATCAAGGTACTGACCAAAAACGTGTGTACCTGAAGACCAACCTACGTCGGTTGCATTTACGTTGTAGCCAACAACTGCGGTAAGTCCAAGTTCATCCTTCATGGAATCCAAAGTAGCGAATGCTTCTTTGTATGCTTCCGGAGAAGTAAGGCTTGCAGGATCAACTCCTGCTTTCTCAAGGATGTCTGCGTTGTAAGCAAGACCACAAGCTTCTACCATGTATGGGAAGCCAAGTGTTCCTTCTTCGTTTACGTATTCAACTTCAGTATCCTCTGTCCACTGCTGATCTGACATATCAACAAGTTTTCCGGACCAGTTTGCGAACTGGTTAGCTTCCAAAACAAAGATATCCGGCATTTCGCCTGCCTGATATAACTCTTTTAATTTGGAAGAAGCGGTTTCATTACCACCAATGGTAAGAACTTCAATCTTCTTTCCGGTTTCTTCTTCGTAAGCTTTTGCCAATTCCTGCATCTGAGCATCAATTTCCGGCTTACCGTTTAAAAGCTGAATTGCATCGCCAGATCCTTTAGATGCTGAATTTGAGTTTTCGCCTTTTGCACATCCGGCAAAAAGCATGGTTGCTGCTGTAGCAAGTGCTAAAGCAACTGCAATCTGTTTCTTCATAAAAAAGAACCCCCTTGTTTCTTATTTGTGCATGTCGCTTAAAGTTGACACGCTTTTTATCTCTTACATGTTTAATTTTACTATCGAGTGAAATGGATTTCAATTGTAATTTCACACAATTTTCACATTGTCCATTTTTCCATCCACGTGTAACCCCTTGTATTTCCTTTATCTTTGCGTTTTTCTTGGGTTTCGGTTGTATGCATTGTATTTATATTTATACAATCGTAACTGTAATCGTTTTCACTATTTTTGAAATTCATTGTGCAGTTTGCACAAAAGAAAAGAGCCGGCCGAATAATCGACACGACTCTTTCCTTATGCGAGGTAAATATTTGATTTTAAGCTTCTTCAATTTCGCTGCGATACTTATCTAAGATCAATCGCTGCATTTCTTCTCTGGTAGAAGACTTAATCGGATGTGCAATATCCTTGTACTCTCCGTCGGTAGTCTTTCTGGAAGGCATTGCAATAAACATGCCCTTATCGCCGTCGATGATTTTAATATCATGTACAACGAACTCCTCGTCAATTGTAATGGAAGCTACCGCTTTTAATTTCCCGTCCCGTTCTGTTTTACGGATACGAATGTCTGTAATCTGCATAGAAATTCTCCTCCCTATTCTCCCGCTAGAAACATCAAGTCTTATCAAACGCCAAATCGGTTATTTCTCTCGGAAATGACCTTAATCTCATTTTCGCCAATATAATTCGTATCTGAAAGAAGAGTTTCATTGCTTTCCACGATACAATTTTCAACGACAACATTATCTCCGATATAAGCGCCATTCAAAATAATGGAATTTCGAATCACGCTGTTGTTTCCGACAAAGACTTTCTTAAATAATACGGAATTCTCAACCTGGCTGTTAATTATACATCCGGATCCGATCAGTGAATTCTTCACGTTAGATCCCACGTTGTATTTCGCAGGCGGCAAATCGTATGCCTTTGCGTAAACCTTCGGCTCTTCAAAGAAGAACTTACGAACCTCCGGTTTTAAGAAATCCATATTGGTGTGATAATATGCCTCTACGGAAGCGATGTTACTCCAGTAACTTTCCAGCATATATCCGTAAATCTTTTTCATTCCGCGATAGCGAACCAAGATATCCGTAACAAAATTATAACGGCTTTCCTCGTTACACTGCTCCAAAAGCTCAATCAACTTTCTTCGGCGAATGATGTAAACTCCGGTAGATACGATATTGGAGTGAGCCATCATAGGCTTTTCCTCAAACTCGGTAATCATACCGTCGCCGTCCATCTTTACCGTACCGAATCGGCTGACATCGTCGCCCTCCGGAAGCTTTGCACAAACCACGGTGATATCGGCCTGCTTTTGAATGTGATAATCCAATACCGGATTAAAATCCATTTTATAAACGCAGTCACCGTTTGCAATTACAACGTATGGCTCGTGACGCTGCTTTAAGAAATCAATGTTTTGCCACATGGCATCTGCGGTACCGCGATACCACCAGCTGTTATCCGCTGTGACAGTCGGCGTAAATAGGAAAAGACCTCCCTGCTTACGTCCGAAGTTCCACCACTTGGATGAATTCAAATGCTCATTTAAAGATCTGGCATTGTACTGAGAAAGTACGGCTACCGTCTGAATATGAGAATTTGTCATATTACTTAATGTAAAATCAATCGCTCTGTAACTGCAGCCTACCGGCATTGCAGAAATCGCTCTCTTGTCTGACAGATGACCCATGCGACTTGAGTTACCACCTGCTAAAATGATACCTAATGCTTTCATGCTTCATCACCTGCCTTAATAATATAGCCTCCGCTTTCCAGTTCGTTTCCGGGGTAGTCTTCCAAAGAAGTCTCACCTCGAATGGCGGTATTCTTTCCGATTGTAACACCATCAGGAATAATGGTTCCCTGACCGATTACCGCCAGACCGAATCCGTAGATAGAAGCATTTAACTTTGACTCTGCTTCTTCGCCCACACCGATCTTTGCGTTATTACCGATCACGGTATCTTCCGCGATGATGGCTTTTTCGATCACGCAGTTCTCACCGATTTTCGCGCCGCTCATTACGATGGAATCACGAATCACGCTGCCCTTTCCGACTTTAACACCCGGACCGAATACGCAACCCGTTACCTCACCGTCAATCACATCTCCGGCACCGATAATGGCTTTGGAAATGGAAGCGTCCGCTCCCACAAACTGCGGTTCTACCATGTTCTGGTTGGTATAAATCTTCCAGAACTCTTCATATAAATTAAATTCAGGAATCAAATCGATAAGTTCCATATTGGCTTCCCAATAAGAACCTAAGGTTCCTACATCCTTCCAGTAGCCGTTAAATTCGTAAGCGAAAATTCGCTGTCCCTTTTCATGACAGTACGGAATGATATGCTTTCCGAAATCGCAGTTGGACTGATCCTTTAACTGAATCAGTGCCTCACGAAGCACCGGCCAACTGAAGATATAAATACCCATGGATGCTAAATTAGACTTTGGATTCTCCGGCTTTTCTTCGAACTCGACGATCTGTGCATTTTCGTCGGTTACCACCACGCCGAAACGAGACGCCTCTTCCATAGGAACCGGGAATGCGGCAATCGTCACATCCGCGTTATTTTGCTTATGGAAATCAAGCATCGCCTCATAATCCATTTTATAGATATGATCTCCGGATAGAATCAGAACATACTCCGGATTGTAATTTTCCATGTAACGTAAATTCTGATAAATCGCATTCGCAGTACCGGAATACCAATCGCTTCCGTCGCTGCTTTCATACGGAGGAAGTACGGTAACACCTCCGTTGGTTCGGTCCAAATCCCAGGGGATTCCGATACCGATGTGGGAATTCAATACCAATGGCTGATACTGTGTCAACACACCCACCGTATCAATGCCGGAATTAATGCAGTTTGACAAAGGAAAATCGATAATTCGATACTTTCCTCCGAATGCCACTGCCGGCTTCGCTACGTCTGATGTGAGCACGCCCAATCGACTTCCCTGACCACCTGCCAAAAGCATAGCAATCATTTCTTTGCTCATCATAACCTCTCACCTCGCAATTCTAGTCCAAAACGTAAAGCCACTTCGCGCGCATAAATTTCGTACTACGCGCGAATAGTTTCGTAAATTTAGTATAGCATTTGTCAGACTATTAAGCAACAAATTGTACAAAAATCTTTTATTTTCACTATATTTTTTATGTAATATCTACAATTTGTGATTCATACACAATTAAACAACTATATCTTGTAGATTCCGAATTTGAATTTGCAAATCAACTCCTATGGTTCTATAATAGGGAAGTTATAAAAAAGTTTCTTATTTATATAGGAGGAATTCTTCCATGTTTCAGATAGAGTATTCGAATCCTTTACATGTTCATTTCATGGGCATCGGAGGAATCAGCATGAGCGGTTTGGCCGAGGTGCTTTTTGACCGAGGATTTACCATTTCCGGTTCGGACAACACTCCTTCCGAGATTACTGCCCGTTTGGAAGAAATGGGAATGCACATTTCCTATCCGCAAAAAGCAGAAAATATTACGGACGATATTGATTTGGTGGTTTATACCGCAGCCATTCATCCGGACAATCCGGAGTTTGCTGCCGCGCAGGAGAATAATCTCCCCATGTTAACCCGTGCCCAGCTTTTGGGACAGATTATCGATCACTACAATCGTTCCATTTGTGTTGCGGGAACTCACGGAAAAACCACCACCACTTCCATGATTGCCCAGATTTTACTTCGTGGAAAAGAAAAGCCCACCATTTCCGTGGGTGGTATCTTAAATGCCATTCATTCCAATATTTATGTGGGTGATTCCGATTTGTTCGTGGCGGAAGCCTGTGAATATACCAACAGCTTCCACGAGTTTCATCCCAAGTATTCCGTGATTTTAAATGTGGAAGAAGACCATATGGACTTCTTTAAAGACTTAAATGAAATTGAAGAAAGCTTCCATACCTATGCGCTAAACACCGCAGAAGACGGAGCGCTTGTTATCGGAGGAGAGATTCCGGGATTTCAAAAGATTACCCGAGATTTAAAATGTAAGATTATTACCTTCGGTTTTGAGAGTTCCAACGATTATTATCCAACCGATATTTCCTATGACGAAAAAGGATGCGCCTCCTTTACACCGGTAGGATTTGGGAAAGAGCTTCCTTCCGTTACCCTTCACGTGCCCGGAAAGCACAATATCACAAACGCACTTTCCGCCATCGCGGTAACCATGGAAATGGGACTTTCCTATGATGAGATTACGTTAGGTTTAGCCGACTTTGGCGGTGCCAATCGTCGATTTGAATATAAAGGTACTTATAAGGGTGCCACCATCATCGATGACTATGCACATCACCCCACAGAGATTCGCGCATCCTTAGAGGCGGCCCAAAATTACCCCCACGATCGTTTGATCGTAGTATTCCAGCCCCATACCTACACGCGAACCAAAGCCTTTTTACAGGATTTTGCGGACGCACTTTCTGCAGCGGATCTTGTCATCATGGCAAAGATTTATGAAGCCAGAGAAAAAGACATCTACGGAGTAAGCTCCGCAGACGTTCAAAAGCTGATTTTGGAAAACGGCACAAAATGTGAGTATTTCGAGACTTTTGAAGAGATTGAAAAATTTTTATCAAAAAATTTAATTCAGAATGATTTGTTAATAACTATGGGGGCCGGAAACGTTGTAAACGTTGGGGAAGACCTCTTGAAATAACTTTTATCCACATTATCCACAACGAAGGCGGAGGAATTCTTCCACTTCCATTGTGGATTTCTTTTTCCTTTATTTTCAAGAAAAACCGGAAACACTCTCCACTTATCCACAATTTGCAAAGCCTTATTTTACAAGGGTTTGTGGGTATTTTTGCCCTTGCATTGGGGGATGAATATGCTATAATTCATTCATATTTTGGGCAAGACATCCAGGGGGACTAGTTCGGAAAGAATTGGCTTGCCTGCTTCGAGGATAAGGGAGTTGTAATTTATGTCTGATATTGCTTTACATACCGACGGAGGCAGCTTTGTCACCTGCGTATCAAATACATTCATCGATCATTATATGACAGACGCCAACGGCGAATATGTAAAAATCTATTTATATCTTTTACGTTGTCTCGGAAATCCCGACGTGGATTTTTCTATTTCAGCCATCGCACAAAAATTAGGACATACGGATTTAGATGTAAAGCGTGCTTTGCAGTATTGGGAAGCACGTAATCTACTTCGTTTGGAATATGATTGGAACCAGCAGCTTGTGGGAATCTGCCTTGTAGACGGATCGTTAAACACTCTGCAAATGCAGTCACACCCACAGACTACTGTTATGCCATCTGCGGCTACTTTCCAAGTAAGAGTTCCTGCATCTGCCCAAAGCAAAGCGCAAAAGCAGTACACGCCTGCTGAAGTTGTAAGTTTTGGCAATAATAAGGAAATCAAGGATCTAATGATGTTGGCTCAGTGCTACTCTCAAAAACAGCTTACGCAGAACGACATGAACACCATCATCTTTTGGTATGACGGTCTTTCCATGTCGCCGGCTTTGATTGAATTTTTGATCAACCACTGTGCGTCAAATGGTCACACAAGCTTAAGCTATATGAACAAGATAGCGCTTTCTTGGGCAGATCAGGGTATCTCTACACTGGAAGAAGCAGAAGCGGATGTTTTAATTCATTCCGACGCATACCGCGCCGTAGTTTCAAATTTAGGCCAGGTAAACCGCGGCTTAAATCCTACGGAGCTTCAGTTTTTAAATACATGGGTACATTCTTTCGGGTTTTCTCCTGAATTAATCGGCGAAGCGTGCTCCAGAGCCACCCTTCGAGGTACATCCTCTCCGGTAAAATATGCCAACCGTATCTTGGAAGGATGGCACAAGGACCACGTTAAAACCATGGATGATGTGGCGGCATTGGATCAACAGTATGCCAACAGCATCGCAGTGAAAAAGACGGTTTCCCTTTCCAAAGGAGCCGCTGCAAAAGTTCATAACTTTGACGAGCGCACCGATACCGACTGGGATGCTTTGGAATTAAAGTTATTACAGAAGAAGTAGGAGTAAGCTATGTCACTTACACGTTCGCAATACGATGAAATTATGCGAGGTTACGAAGAGCGACATCTTGCCAATGCCGAACTTCAAAGACAACGTCGCCGGGAGATTGAAGAAAAGCTCCCGGAGTACTTTTCTTACGAAAAAAAAATTTCTGCCGCCGGCATGGAGTATTTCAAAAGCCAAATGTCCGGCTCTAAAAAAATATCCCGGGATGAGCTTCACAAAACCATTTCTTCCTACGAAGAAAAGAAACGTGAACTCTTAACCGGTGCAGGCTATCCTGTGGATTATCTTGATTTTATCTATGATTGTCCGGACTGCAAGGATACGGGATACATCGACAACGAGCCCTGTCATTGTTTTAAGCAGGCCTCTGTTGATTTGCTCTATCCTTCCACCCGATTGGCACTGGATTTCCAAAACGCATCCTTTGAGAATTTTTCATTCGACTACTACGACCCGAAGCTCATTGATGATGTTTCAAAGGTTTCCTCTCTCGAATATGCTAAAAATGCTTTTGAATATTGTCAAAGTTTTGTGAAGAATTTTTCCTCTACAGGTGGTAATATTCTGCTGTATGGTGAGACCGGTCTGGGTAAAACCTTTCTGTCAAACTGTATCGGAAATGCGATTTTAAAACAGGGCTATTCGGTTTTATATGTAACCGCGCCTCAGTTTATCGATATTTTTGAACGTAAAATGAAAGACCGCTCCGAAGAGTACCGACGGGATTTTGATTTATTACATGACGTGGATTTACTGATTATCGACGACTTGGGTACCGAATTTCATTTTTCCGTTACCAATGTTTTGGAGTGTGTCAACGACCGAATTCTCTATAAGAAATCCACGGTGATTTCTTCTAACTTAAATTTGAAGCGCTTACAGGAAGTCTACACCGAACGCTTTTCTTCTCGAATTGTAGAACACTACAAGATTTTGCGCTTGACAGGCAAAGACATTCGTGCACAAAAATAATCTATATAAAGTATTCACAAACGGAGGAAACAAAACAATGCCACGCAACGACGAAACGCTTGCAACCAAAAAACCGGTCGCGCCATTGGGTATCATTCCTTTAGAGAGCATCTCTGAAATCGGAAACCGAGTTGACGCTTACCTTTCTCAGTGGAGAGCAGAGCGAAGCAGCGACCATTTGGATGACATCACAAAGTTAAGCTATCACAGCGGTTCTTACATCGTAACCGCAAAGGTTCCGAGATTCGGATCCGGTGAAGCAAAGGGATGTATCCAGCAGTCTGTCAGAGGTTTGGATGTTTACATCATGACAGACGTCACCAACTATAGCTTAACCTATCAGCTTTGCGGTCACGAGAATCATTATTCTCCGGACGACCACTATGCAGACTTAAAGCGTATCATCGCTGCCATTGAAGGAAAGGCAAACCGTATTACCGTTATCCTTCCATTCTTATATGAAAGCCGTCAGCACAAGAGAAGCTCCCGTGAGTCTTTGGACTGTGCCATCGCTTTACAGGAACTCATTGCTATGGGCGTAGATAACATCATTACTTTCGATGCTCACGACCCACGAGTTCAAAATGCCATTCCTTTGAAGGGATTTGAAACCGTTCAGCCGGCATACCAGTTTATCAAAGGTATCCTTAAGAACGTAAAAGATTTACAGATTGATAACGATCATTTAATGATCATTTCTCCGGACGAAGGCGGAACCAACCGTGCCGTATATATGGCTTCCGTACTTGGTGTGGATATGGGTATGTTCTACAAACGTCGTGATTACTCACAGATTGTAGATGGAAGAAACCCAATCGTTGCTCATGAATTCTTAGGTGCTTCCGTAGAAGGAAAAGATGTCATCATCGTTGACGATATGATTTCTTCCGGCGAAAGTATGATTGATGTAGCCAGAGAATTAAAGAAGCGTAAAGCAAACCGTATCTTTACGGTAGCTACTTTCGGGCTCTTTACCAGCGGCCTTGATAAGTTCGATCAGGCGGTAGAGGAAGGTATCATCTACAAGGTAGTTACCACCAACCTTACCTACCAGACACCGGAACTTCTTTCCCGTCCGTACTACATCAGCTGCGATATGAGTAAGTACATCGCATACATTATCGATACACTTAATCATGACTGCTCCATTGCAAGCCGATCCGTATGAAAGAATTGAAGCGCTTGTTAATAAATACAAAGCAGGTGAATACTAAAAGCCATCGGAGACACAGGGACGGTTCTGTGTCTCCTTTTTTCACTGTTGCTAAGCGTAAGTGTATTTACTTTGCCCTGCAGTTGAATAATAAAGGTCTTGCTCCGTAGATATTCGCCGAATGAAATCACGAAATCTGTTTTGAAATATTTGCACCGTGTCTTAATTCATTCCGTTTCATTGCGACACTCTCGGCGCCTTCCGTGGCGCCTCGTGCAAATATTTTGCAAAACAGATTTCTATTTCATTGGCTCTTATCTCAAGGAGCTTCAACCTATTATTATTTAACTGCAGGGCAATTTTGCTTTCGCATACCGTCTACTTAGTTAGCGAAGAGTATAAAAATAGCGCACAGATACTGTAAAGTGTTGAAGTGGCTTGAATCTCGAGCTGAGAAAAACTTAAATTATATTTTGTGCAAGAAAAGCACGGATCCGTATGAAAGAATTGAAGCGCTTGTTAATAAATACAAAGCAGGTGAATACTAAAAGCCATCGGAGACACAGGGACGGTTCTGTGTCTCCTTTTTTTCACTGTTGCTAAGCAACAGTAATATTATTCTACAGCCATAGACTTAATCGTAGACAAGGCTTTTTTCACCGGAGGGAGCAAGAGCACACCGATGGTGATTAGTCCTTCCACTCCGAGGTAGGCGCCGTTGTAGGCCATACTATAGGTAAGGGGCGAAGAAAAGCCGCTACCTTCCGCATAGGATGCAAAGAAGATGACACCGGATAATACGGCGAAAAAGTATCTTCCCAATACCGCCAGCACATAGCCCTTAAGCAGTCCATACTTTTCGGAATTTGAAAAGACACCGGAAAGACCTAAAGCACCGAAGGCGAAAATGTAGTCCACAAAAAGCTGAGGTACGGATAACACATAAGGGTCAATTAACATCTGTAAGATTCCGTAAGCGATGGCTGCGCAAAGTCCGCCGCCAAGTCCGAACCAGTATCCGATTAAGACGATAAACAACATGGAAAATAAGGTAACGGATCCGCCCATGGGCATATGTATAATCTTAATCATGGATGTTACCATGGCAAGTGCGATGGCAACTGCGGAAAATGCAATTTGACGAGCAGACATTTTTTTCTTTCCGCCGAAGATGGCCGTTCCCAATAGGAGTAACCCAAGCATTACCGCAACCAAAACCACATAGCCTGCTGTAGTAAATTGATAAGTGATTTCTCCCCAATCGTTTTCCTGCGGATAAAATAAAAGTGACATAAAAAATCCTCCTAACTTATCTGCTAGGAGGATAAAAAAGCTTCCTTACGCCGGTACGAACCGGATCAAGTAATAAGGGTATTTCTCAGCATTTTCATGCACCCCTAGCGACTGATATTTTATTTTTTCCAAAATTTATTATATCGGTTTTCTTTTTTATGTAAAGAGGTTTATTCCTCTTCCGAAGAAGTTTCCGCTTCCGCATCCGCAGCTTCCTCTTCCTCGGTTTCCTCTACATCTGCATTGGGATCGATGAAGGTAATCTCGTTTGAGGATCTAAAGATGGTGCTGGAAGATCCCACCTGATTTACCACTAACTTATCCCCGCTTTTTATAGCAGAAGAAGGAATGGTAAGCACCTGTCCGGACTCATAGGTGGTGGATACTTTTTCTCCGTTTACATACACCTTGGACCACTTGGAGAAGTTTTGTCCGTAGATGTGAAGTTTATCTCCGAAGAGATAGCAGGCATCCACAGTGACATCGTTGATACCCATTTCAATCTCGGAAGCATTGCTTTCCTCTGCTTTATCTCCGTAAGCATAACGCTTTCCGTAAAGTAAATCATACTGTAAGAGTTCCAAATTCTTCATGTATTTATTACTTCCGGGCTTTGCTCCGCGGCTTGTTAACGCCTGATTGTAATTAATAATGGTTCCGCCATGAACACCCAAGCGATTTAAGTATTCGCTTGTTAACTGATAGGTAGTTAAATCTGCATCTTCTTTGGACATTCCAAAGTTATTCCAAGTAACATACTTGGTCTGATACAAATCGTGTGTAGCGATTTCATCCTCTGTAAGTCCCATGGTAGGCAAGTGATCACCAAACATAATAAGAAGGGTGGGTTCTCCCGTAGCATCCAATGCCGCGGTATAATCCCGCATCCAGTTATCCATGTTTCGAAGCATGTTGATGTAGTATTCCCACTGATTTTCCTGCGCTTCGCTTTTTCCTACAGCTTTTACGGTGACTGCCGGATCTTCGATGATCTTTTCCGTCGGATAATCTCCGTGAGTTCCTACGGTAATGGTATAAACCAAATCTCTTGATTCCGTAGAATTCATGGCATCTAAGGTAGCAGGAATTAAGATATCATCAAGCGGCCAGGAACCCTTAGGGGTATAGTCTGTGATATCCAACATTTCTTTACAGGTAAAGGTATCAAATCCCATTTTGGAAAAGGCATTTGCACGGGAATAGAAATTTCCGCCGTTGTTATGAACCACGTGGGTTCCCATGCCCATACTTCCAAGAAGGTTTGCAACGGACTCACAATCCGGTGCAGTCTTTAAAATAGTTTTTTGCGGATACTCGCCGGGTCCGAAGAAAATACAACTCATTCCTGTTAAAACTTCAAACTCACTGTTACAGGTTCCCGCACCTACTACCGGCACCGTGCAATGTCCGGTGGAGTAGTTTGCTTCCAACTCATGGAAGTAAGGAATGGGATCCTCGGAAGTCTGTAAAAAGTCGGCTTCGGATACATCATAGAAGGACTCCAATAACACGATGACCACATTGGGCATATCCTCATCGGCAATGGTGCTTTCTCCCATGTCCGTATCTTTTAAAACCTTATCCACCGTCTTTTTGGAATAATTGATAGGCTTAGACATACCTCGGTCCATAAAACTGGTGGTAAATCCGTAAAGATAACCGTAATTTTTATAACCCTGGGCCAAGTTTCCGAAGTATCCGGTTAAGATTCCGATATCCTGAAGTTTCGGGGTCATAACAGGAATGGATACAAAACAGCCTACCACCAAAATGAGACGAAGCCAAAACGGAAATTTGGATTCATGCTGGCCACCTTTGATAAAAAGTCGTACCATTAGTGCCACATACACACCGATGGCCGCTAAGGACATAGCTGCCTGCTGTGCCGTAAAGTAGTTGGTATTTTGCATGGTAAGAAGATCGGTAATCATGCTTAAATCCGTAAAACCAAAAGGTGTTACACGGTTAAAAAGTACCACACAGTTTACGATTCCCAGCATTACAAATACTGCGGAAACCACCATTCGCATAAAGGTCTTTCGCTTTGTCAAATAAACTAAGTTATATACGGAAAAGATTAGAAAAGAATTATACAGGTAAGCTCCGGTATGTCCCGTTACAAAGTGAAGAGCTTCCACAAAAGAATGCTGAGAAAGCCATTCCAATACGAAACACATAATCATTGACAAAGGAATATGAATAAGAAGCGAATACTTATTTAAGAAAACCGTTACCTTACTGGGCTCCTTCGGGGGCTTTTCCGGTTTCGGTTCGCGTTTGAATTTCAATTTAATCTTTGAAAAATCCGGTTTCATTTCTATCCTCTATTTGATAAACTTATTAATAGCCTCGTCAAGATCGTCCAAAGCTTTCTGGTCGCCGCTTTCAACGGCGTCCACGATGCAGTGATGAATATGATCTTCGAGAATAATTTTACCTACATTGTTAATGGCGGATCGAACTGCAGCGATTTGAATCAACACTTCTGTACAATCACGTCCGTCTTCAATCATTCGTTTGATGGAATCCATGTGTCCGATGGCACGGTTCATACGGTTTAATACCTGCTTGGTATTGGCATGGGTATGTCCGTGTGTATGGGTATGACCGTCGGTGGAGTCCGAATGGCTGTGATAGTGCACGCCGTCATGGGTATGCATTTCTTCACCGCAGGTTTCTAATATGATTTCATCATCGTCATGTTCATGTTCATGCTCATGAATGTGTTCTGACATTTACTGATTCCTCCGTTTCAAATAACGGGTGAATTATACCACTTTAAACGCTTAAATGCAAAAAGGAGACATCCATGAAATTAAGGTTTCAGGAAAGCCGAATTTCAAAAATTAATAAAAAAAGAGTTGGGATTTTAGTAGGCGTATTTTTCGTCTCGCTTATCTTTTTTAACATCGTATTAAATAAAAAAGAAACCACCCAATCCACTACGGACATGGCCTCGCCCACGCTACCCATTGTAACCATGGAAGGCTTGGGAAGGCCCATGAGTGAACTCCACGGATATCGATCCCAGATGGACGCCTGCTACATGCGAGATGCGGTGATTCCATTGGGAAGCGACAGACGGCTTCCCATTACCATCGATACCTACGGTTATCAAGTAGACGGCATCTCCTATGAGATTCGAAGTTTGGATACTACCCGAAAGATCGCGGAGACGGAAATCACCGAATTCGTTCAGGCCGATGATATGATTAATATCACCCCTACCATCGAAAACTTGATTGAGGACGGGGAAGAATACTTACTGGTTTTAAAACTTACCCACGGTGATGATTGCATTAACTACTACACCAGAATCCTGATGCCTCAAAACTGTTTTGAAAATGAGTGTTTGGATTTTGCCACCAACTTCCATAACACCGCGTTATCGGATTCCTATGAATCCTTGGCCACCTTTATCGAACCTACCGGAGAAGAAAAGGATAGTTTATCCGAAGTAAACATCCACTCCTCCATTGAAAACATCGGTTGGAAAAACTTTTCCGGAAGCTTATACAAAGAGCCGGTGGTGGAAATGAAAGACGCGAATCCCAACTACAGTGTGATTGTCTTTTATTACATGATGAAAACCGAATCCGGAAAGTCCGAGAAGTTTTATAACATAGAAGAATACTTTAAAGTTCGCTACACTCCAGATCGAATGTATCTCTTGGATTACCGAAGAAACATGGATGAGATTTTGGATACTTCCACTTCCATCCTAAAAGGAAACATCCTAAACTTAGGAACGGTTTCCGGAGAACTTAATTACTTATCCAACGAAACCGGTTCCATCGTAGCCTTTATTCACAGCGGAAGCTTGTACGAATACAACCAAAACACGGGAGAGCTGGTTCGAATCTTCGGATTCCGCGGAGAGGATCTTTTGGATGTTCGAACCAACTATGACGAACATAACATTTTAATTTTAAATATCGACGAAAGCGGTACCATGGACTTTGTAGTCTACGGTTACATGAACGCAGGAAGCCACGAAGGGGAATGCGGAATCAACCTTTACCACTACGACAGTGTAAAAGCCATCGCTACGGAGCAGGTATTTATTCCTTCCTCCAATTCGTATCAAATATTAAATGCGCGATTTTCGAACCTGCTTTACTTAAATACGAATCATGTATTTTACATCATGGTGGACGGAACCCTGCTTCAGGTAGATTTGGATACCTTAACCACGAAAGAGTTGGTTTCCTCCCTTTCCGATGACCAATACGCTTCTTCCAAATCCTCCCGTTACTTTGCTTGGATGGATGAGGAAAACGTGACAGAAAACCTACACGTCATGGATTTGGAAACCGGAGAGACCTTTGATATCAAAGGAAAGGGCGAATACCTACGACCCGTTGATTTCATTGATGAAGATTTGATTTTAGGCTATGTACGACCCGGTGATGTGGCGGCGGATGCGGCGGGAGTTGAAATTTACCCCATGCATAAGCTTTCCATTTGTGAAGTATCTTCCGGGAAAGCAGAGTCCATTAAAGACTATGAAAAGAGTGGTTACTATGTGCTTTCCGCACGAAAAGAAACCACCACACTGATTCTAAAGCGTATTAAAAAAGAACAAGACGGCTATGTGGCCACGGAGGACGATACCATTCGAAATACCTCCGGTGAGACCAACAAAGAGGTAGGCATTGCCTATACCGACACGGATACAGGTCTGGAGAACTTACAGATTACCATGTCGGATCTTTCCGGAAAAAAAGTAAAATACTCCTATGCTACCGCAAAAGCGGCTCTAGCGGACGAGCGAATGATCATCAATATTTCCACCACACAAACGGAGAACAAATTCTTCTCCTATGTGGGAAGCGAAGTTATCTATGCTGGAAGTAATGTTCAGTCAGCCATTATCGCGGCGGACGAGCAAATGGGAATCGTGGTGGATTCGAAACAACGATATATTTGGAAGCGAGGAAAGATATCCATTAAGTCCCCGATTCGAAATATCACGGTTGGTTCTTCCGATAAGGAAGCAAATTCTTCCGCACAGGCCTTAAGTGCCATGTTGGTGTTACAAGGTGAAACCATTGAAGTAAATCAAATGTTAGCCCAAGGACAAACGCCTTTATCCATTTTATCCGGTGCATTAAAAGATTGTACAGTCTTAGATTTATCCGGATGCAGCTTATCCGAAGTCTTATACTATGTAAGCTTAGGAGAGCCGGTATATGCCAGAACAGGCGAGAATGCGGCGGTGTTAATCATCGGTTACGATGCACTGAATATCACGGTATTTAACCCGGAAACAGGAGAAAATCAAAAGATTGGTATGAATGATGCAACGGCACTGTTTGAAGGCCAAGGAAATGTATTTATCTCTTATCTATCCGAGAATAAATAAAAGCATAAAAAAGACGGTTCATAATTGAGGGGTCACCTCATAATGAACCGTCTTTTTAATTTCATTTTATCTGTTTCTTCTGTCTGTAATCATCTGTGTCTTACGACGTTTGCTGTAAAGAATCGCCGCTACACCGATTAGTAAGAAGCTTAAGCTTAAGAAGTATCTCGGATCCAAATCACCGTCTGCTGTCTTTGGTGTGGAATCCTTTACATGTCCACCGCTTCCTGATGAACCGCCTGAGGTAGAACCGGAACTTCCTTTGGAAATGGTTCCGTCCGGATTCTTCCATACCGCACATAACTTCACGTTGAAGTTAACCTGATAGGTTTTAAAGTTCCACAAATCTCCTGCAGGACTTCCGTAATCCCATCCAAGGAAGGTGCATCCGCTCTTTGTAGGAACACCCGGGTCCGTCGCATAAGCACCGGCCTTAATGGTCTGTGTTGCGTATGATGCAGGTGTACCACCGTTGGTATCAAAGGAAACCGTATAGGTTCCGTTGGTGCCTGTCGTAGTTGATGCGGTTCCGGCTTTCCACTGTGCATATAAGCTTAAATCACCGGTTAATGTTACCGTTGCTTTATCCGCATATGGATTTCCGGTACCTTTCGCTGCGGTATTCCAACCATCGAAGGTATATCCGCTTCTTGCAAAGGTATTCGGTGTTAATGCTGTAGCCACATTTTCGGTAACCGTCTGGGTCTTCGTAGCCCCGGTTCCGTCATTGGAATAAAAGGTAACGGTATAGGTATTAGCTGTGGTGCTGCTTGCAGTCCACTGTGCATATAAGGTCATGTCACTGGCAGGTGTAATGGATTCTCCGATTGCATAGGAAGTTCCGCTTCCGTCTGCTAAAGTATTCCAAGAACTTAAAGTATATCCTGTTCTGGTAAAGGCACTGTCGGTTAAAAGTGTAACCGCATCGCCCTGGTTAACGGACTGAGTCGTGGTTGTTCCGCTAGTATCATTTGCATCGTAGGTAATGGTGTAGGCTGTTCCCGGAGCCGGAGTTCCACCGGTACCGTCATCCCATATTGGTGTGCCCTCATACGCCGTTCCTACGTGAGCAGCTTGAAGATTCTTCGCAAAGGTTTCTCCTGCCGTTCCTGCAGTTCCTGTAATCTTTCCGATATAAAGATTCGTCTGTGTATCACTGATGGTTGATACACTTGCCGGAATATTTAAGGTATCAAAGGAACAATTTTTAAGTGCTTCGGGGTTAATTGTTACACAACCATCTGCCAACGTTAAAGTGGTTTTTCCTTCCGGACAACGGATTAATATAACACCGCTACCGTTATATAAGCATCCGTCATAAGTAGAAAACATACTACCGGATGCATTGATAGCTGTTAAATTCGAACATTCGTCAAATACGCCTTCGCCAATAGATGTCAAACCAGAGGGGAGTGTTATTGTTGTAAGTGCCGTGCCATAAAACGCATTATCACCGATTGTAGTAATATTATTCCCTAAGGTAATAGCACTCAAACTACTACATCCTTTAAACGCGTTATCAGGTATCGTTGTAAATCCGGCATTCTCACTTAATGCAACCGAACTCAATCCCTCGCACCCGTTAAATGCACCGGATCCTATGGATGTAATATGGGTATTCTGCGTCTTCATGTCAATAGATGTAATCGCATCATTACCTGCAAATACATCCCCGGCAATTGACGTGATAGTAATTCCTTCCACTTCATCAGGTATTACAACCGTACCACCGCTGCCGTTATACGTGGTAAGTGTACCGGTTGTCTGACCATCATCATAGGTAACAACAAATTCATTGGCCGCATTCGTACTACCTGCCCGACTACCGGTTCCGGAAATCACCCATATGGACAATATGATGGAAAACGCAACTAATATCCATCCTATCTTTGTTCCAAGTTTCATTTACAACCTCTCCATTTATTAGAACATAGTCTAAACCACAATATATGGTATATTATAAATCATGAAACCACATTATTCAACCCTTTTTGCCAAAACAAAGAGTCGTCCGTCCTCAGTATAATCGTTACAGGTGGAAAGGGTTAAAAACTTATCGGTTTCCTTTAAGGAAGCCGTATCAAAATCGTACACACTTAAAGAATTTACATGGTCAACAAAAGCCTGCCATTCCGCTTTATTTCCGGCCTGGATGAAATTATAGTAGCGGTACGTGTTTTCATCCTGATACTCCACTTCCGAAAGTCCCACGGCGATTACCTCATAGGTGCGATGTTCGTAAATGGTATTAAAGGTAATGGTTTTATGGTTCTCGTAAAAGGTTTTATCCAAATAATTCTTAAGTCCACCGAACATCATGCCGCTTCGCATATTATGTCCGTAGATAATGGTGTTGGTGTGTTCGTTTACGATATCACTTCGATAGTCTACAAATAAGGCACCGTTAGAATCCTCTTCCCCATAGAAGGAACGCTTTAAATAGTATTCGTTATCTCCTCGCTGTACAACAGGGTAATTAATCTCCGTATCGGAAATAGCAAGCCATCCAACAGTATCCGGATTCGCCTCTACCAGACCCTGATATTCCGGAAGCACATTTAAACTATCTCGTTTAATATTTTCACTCCAAGCGAAGGGATTTCCGGAGGTTACGGAATAGTCCGCATTTGTAGTATCCGATTCGCCTAAAGATGTGCTTTCCACTTTCGTAGTCTCTGCCAACTTACTCATCTTTCTGGCGGTTAACGCATCGTTTGCTTGATTTATAGCGAAGTATCCAAAGAAAACCACAGCCAAGGCGATGGCCGCAAAGCCCATATATTTCTGGTACTTTACTTTTCCTTCCGCCTCATCAATAAAGGCCTGGTCTTCCAAAAGATCGATGTTATTCTCCGCCAAAATATCGGAAATATGATCCACAAACTGTTCTCCAATGGGGCTTTTAAACTCAATCTTTCCTGCACGAATTAAATTATAAAGACGTACTGCCACCTTAGAATCGTGGATATCCAACTCGTTATTGATGCATTCTATTTTTTTTAAATCTTCCTGGGCGTCACGATATTCGTGAAAGGTTTCAAAAGAAAACTCGCCGATGGTAAATTTCTTTGTCTCGCTCATAATCCATATCTCTATAAATAAAATAGGGCACGACATCTGGGATGTCCCGCCCTATTTTACCACAATATCTATGGGTTTTCTAGATTATTTTACTGTAACGCTCTTGATGGCAGACAGCGTTCCGTAGGTTTCTGTTCCATCAGATGCTATCTGGTATGCTTGTACTCTGTAGTAATACGTCTGTCCTCCGGTTAGTCCGGTATTTACCCAAGACGTTCTGGTGGCAGGTACATCTGCTACTCGATAATTTACAAGTTCATCTACTGAGTTTTTATTCAAGTCCGAAGCTTTTGTGCTTCTGTAAATTGAATATCCGGTAGCGCCGTTATTTACCACACTCCAACTAATCTGTGCCTGTCCCGTAGAAGGCGAGGTCAAAATGTAATCCGGAGTTTTTACATAAGTGGTTACAGAAACGGATTTGGCGATTCCGTCTTTTTCCACACCGCCTATCGTTACATAAGCATTTACTTCCACCGTATAATTGGTCGCTGCGTTTAGACCGCTGATGGTATAGCTGGTGCTCTTTGTATAAGCTGTCTTCTTCACTCCGTTTACGGTATAGGTAAGCTTATAGCCATCCGCATGATTGGAGCGATTCCAACGAACCAATACCTGGCTGTCTGAGATTCCGTAAGCAGAAAGCGTATTCATACGCGGTGCCTGAATCACGAAGGTCATCTGTTTTGTACCCGTATAGTTTCCGTCACCTGCTATTACTACAGTTGCCACGCCCGGTGCAATATTATTACTGTAGGTTACGATGTAGTCATATTCCACACCATCTTTCGGCGTCTCATCGCTGCGGCGCCCCGTCAGTTCGGTTTGTCCGTCTACCACTACAACCGGCGCATATAATTTCTGTCCGGTATAGTATTCATTCGAAAGCTTACTGAATCTACAAGCATTAATGTTTTTCTTCTTAATCTCGTAGGTGGCCGTAAGTTCCTGGGTTGTACCATTATATACGGTAACCGGCACCGTCATGGTTATGGTTCCTGCCGCGATACAGTCCGTATCCCCCGTATTGGAAGAAGTATAAGTAACTTCCGTAGAACCTTCCGGATAGGATACTACAATATTTCCTGCTCCATCTACTACATTAACCGCCTGTTTAATCGGACGACCGGTATAAATAGCCTCATTTGCAAATCCTGCCAAATGTAAGGATGATGCATTCGTCGAAATGTTAAAGTTCTTTGACACATAAGCCGGACGATAAAGCACCTGATCTTTTACGATAATTTCTGCAGTAGCTTCTGTCGCGGTTTCCCAGTCATCCGCACTGGATGTTACGGTATAATCTGTGCCTTCCTCTAAGGTTTTTCCTGCAACTACAACCGTAGGATGCGGAACGATTTGTCTTCCGGTATAGAACGCATCCGGTATTGTAATATTATCCGCAGATAATACACCATAAATTACAAATTTCTTATCTAATGTATCTTTATAATTTCGTTTACCGGTAACTGTAATGGTTGCTTCTTTACCAACGGCAGTGTTATTGGTGTAGGACAGTGAGTAATCATCCTTTGTTAAAACATTACCCAAATCATCGGATACGATGATTTCAAAATCATCCGCCTCTTTGATTTCCTGTCCGGTCCACTCCTTGGCATCGATTTCATTTCCATTACCGTCTTCCAATTTCACGGAACCTGCCGAAATGGATCTACCAACGATATCAAAGGATCCCGGGATAACCTGACTCTCGTAATTGCCCTTTAATTTAATCTTAAAGTTAGCTGTTCCGACACGATCATTATTTTTGAATCCCGGATCGACCAACTCAAAGTCGTCTGCTCTTAAAGTCGTCTTTGTGGCAGAATCATACACTTCAAGTTCCGGAGTTAAGCCACCGTTGTCCTCGATGTACTCTGCTCCCGGATAGGTCGTGTAATACCGATTCGTGGTTGAATCTAATTCATATCCTTTCGGAATAATTACGATATTTTCATCCGTTGCCGTAGCCTGATTAATGGTATAAGTACCATTGGTATTTGTACCGTAATAAGCTCCGGTTCCCTTTATGGTAACCGTCTTTTGGCCGGCATTTGTTGTATCCTCAGGATACTCAACCGTGTAATCTGTTTTCGGAACTGTATTACCGTTTAAAGTTACGGCTTTTACTTTCGGAGTGTGTGATTTTCCATCATATGGGTATGCACTCTGAGCCATCTCCACATCAGCAGTACTGATATCCGTACCGATGGAGAAGTGAAGTTTCACAGTTCCTTCATAGTTACCCATACCGGTTACTACAACTACCGGGCCGTTTGGATCATTTATCGCTCCGGATACCGTATTCTTATCCCAGTCTACGGTAAAGTCCGTACCTTCTACCAAGGTCTTATCCGGATTTAATCCAATATCTACGCTTTCAATTACTGCCGGTTTTACAGCACTGCCATCCGTAGGATAATCCCACGCAGTTTTTTCTGTTTTCGTAGTGCCGTCTATTGTTCCGATCTTCCAAGTAAACTTTGCAGAATCATAAGTAAAGTTTTCAGCATTATCGGAAAGCTGGCGCTTTGTAATCTTAAACGGAATTTCAACGCTGCCTTCAAAGTTGGTTCCGGCACCGGTTAAGGTCAGTGTATACTCCTCCACATTTGTAAGTTTTGTACCACCGTTGGTGCCACTAACCGCTACGGTATAATCCGTACCGTAATTAAGCTTCTTTTGCTGTGTCGTAATGGTCGTACCGCTCTTTACCTTTGAAGCCATGTTAACTTCAACAATTTGAGTGATATCAATCTCTGAACCGGTATATTCCGTTGACTCCGTCGCTGAAATATCGGCTTTCGAAAGATCTGCTTTTACTACAGTGTAAGCATCATTAACGGTAACAGAGCTTCCATAGTTTCCGATACCGGTAATGGTGATATCTCCCTTGGAGCCTACCGTGGACTTAGGTTCAATATCAATTGTATAATCCTTACCTTCTTTTAACGTAACCGTGCTGGTTCCGACTTGATCTATTACTTCATAATCCGTTCCGTTGGTAAGAATAACATTATTTCCACCGTTGTACGGAATATTACTGTTAAGCATGGTAAGATTTCCGCTGGCGATGCCCTTCGGATTAATCGTAAATTCTTTTTCTTTTGAACCGGAATAATTTCCTATACCTTTTACAACAGCCTTTGCCTTCACGGTATCCGTGCTGGCATCTGTATTGTTAGAGTAGCTAACGGTATAGTGGGTTCCCTCAACAAGCTGAGCACCGTTGTTTGTAACCGTAATATTAAGCTTCTTTTCCTCTCCGTCATAGTTAAAGGATGTTTGTCCCCACTCAACGGTTGCGTTTTCAATATTAAGGCCAACGATCTTATAATTCTTGGTCTTGGAATTAAAGCTTCGGTCACTTGTCGGATTAATTACCAAGGAAACAGTTCCCGCATTGGTATAATCATCATCCGGGTATTCAATCGTATAATCTGTATTCGGCACAAGTCCGCCATCCACAAAGGAACCGTCCGCTTTTTTATAGTTTACGGTTACGGTGGAAGGCTTCACTTCCGCTCCATTATTATATTCATATGTCTCCTTATCCAAGACAACGGTAGCTCTGCTTAAATCATATAAAATATTGAAGTTTACATCCGATGTCTTTGAACCGGTATAATATCCGCCGGAAACCTCATCGATATCCAGCTGTGGTCCCGTAGGAGTATTGCCGAGCGCCACATCCACGTTATTATTTGCTGTAAGGCTGTAATCCACACCCCTTATAAGCTTCTTGCCATTGTAGGTAAGAGTTACACTCGGTACAATCGCCTGTCCGGTATAGGCATAATTTCGTCCGTCTGACCAACCGGAAATGGTGGCGTCTTCAAGTTTTCCTTTTGCCTTTACATTGTAAGTAAGAGAACCCTTAATGTAGGTGCCGTCACCGGTAATGGTAACCGTTCCGTCTCCCGGTGTGGTTAAACCACCGGTTGCAACATTAAAGTATTTGGAAGGTTCACTATCTGCGGAATAACCTGCATAGTAAGGCAAACTATAATCATTATCCTTAAAGTACAGGTACACCTTATACTTCCAAGTGGTATCAAATTCAGATGTATAGGTATTGGATCCGTTTACGACGGTCTTTGTAATCTCGTAACTATGTCCCGCTATGGTAGCCCGACTCGAATCTTTTTCTTTACCAACCACTAAATCTGATGAGCTGCTTAATTTTGCATAAATCGTATAGTATTTGGTAAATGCTACTTCTGTTGAGAATGTAGATGTACTCTTTCCTTTAATCTCTACTTTGTATTTGCCCGGTAATGTATAGGTATTATCACCTATTCCTTCGCCGTCTACCGGAGTAATTACTACATCGTAAAGTGTCTTTGATACTTCTTCTCCATTATATTTAACGTGAATCTGCTCTCCGGCCAACGGGGTATGAGGAGTTCCGTCATATTCGTAAGAAGAAACATCCATTGTGCACTCGCCGTCTTTTAACGCCTGCGGAGCAATGGTGAATGCACCATAAAGCACTGCATCTGTTCCGAAGTTTTGCGGAAGATCAATCTTAAAGTAATAGGTCTTACTCGGTTCTGTTGGTCCTTCTCCCGCTGCAAAAGGATCTGTCGGCACACCGTTCGAGTCAACGTTCTTATAATAGGTCACACTGTTTGCGCCCAAAGTTACTCTCTTCGTATTCGTGGTTCCATAATACAATTTCCATGTTCCGCTTCCGAAGGGATCTACAACATCTCCGGTATACGGACGGCTCTCAAGTGTGGTGGGATATCCCCATTCGCCCGCTCCGATTTGGGTTGCCAGAACGTTTACAACGTTTGTAGTAGATTCGCCGACATAAATGGTACTCGGGCTTGCAGGGTCAATGGTTATGGTAGTGGTATAAGAGCCCTGGAAGTTTCCCACATTGGTATCCGTGCCGGTAAATGTAACAGTTACTGTTTTTGTACCGGATTCAACTAACGAATCTTCGGAAGATACTGTGTAGTCCACGCCCTTTGTAAGAGTCGTTGTCTTTCCGGTGCCTTCGTATTTAATCGCGGATGCCAAATTTGTAGTGTCATAGTTTAACGTCGGGAATACATCCACTTCCTCGCCGGTATATGCGTAATGCTTATTCAACGGATCCTTAATTACATTTGTATCCAAATGGGTTGCATTTTTAATCTGCTTCACATCATAGTACAGCGTAATCTCACCGTAGTAATCCGGATCGCTATCTTTCGCTTTAATCGTTACGGTGACTCTGCTTCCCGCATCATATCCGCCACCGTTTGGCTCGTTATATTTTACTTCATAGTGATCTGCGATATTCGCATCCTCGGAGGAAATCAATTTAATCATCGGTCTTGCCTGATCTCCGAGATAATAAGTATCAAATGTCGCTTCGTTATTCTGTGTATGCGTATTTACAGCATCAACACCAATGGTCTTTGTTTCGTTTGACAACTGTGAAGATTCATTGAATTTCACACGTCCGTACTGAACCGAAATCTTATCACTGGTAGAAATGTCTGTACCTACAGAATATTCGTATACAAAGCCACCGGAATAGTTTCCCGTATCCGTCGCCGTAACGGTTACCTTCTTTAGTCCGGCGTTAGCATTATATGTTTTTCCTTCATCTACCGTAGTACCATCGTTATCTCCCCAAACGATGGTATAATCAGTACCCAATGTAAGGGTCTGATGTGCTTCAGGTTTTTTGGTATCCTTAATTACAAGGTTTCCGTTTTTAATATCTGACTTATCAAGGGAAATGCTTGCATCTTTTTTGGTACCATCGCCCAAGCTCTTCTTTGAAATCGTAAAGAAGGTGGTAATCGCCTCACCTTTATAACGTTTCTTTCCTGTAATAATAACCTTTGCGGTAGTTCCTACGTTGACATTGTCCGCATAAGAAACACCGTAATTGGTAGAACTTACCAGGACATCGTTATCGTATACCTTTACAACCGGATATACGTAAAAGCCGGTATACTCCATAGTAGTAGGAGTATTTACCGTCCAGCTTGAACCGGTCGGCTTACCGTAATCCACACCGTCCAATTCAATACGAACATTTCCGATAAAGCTTCTTGCACTGATATCAAATGTTTTTGTTGTTGTACCGGTTAAGTTTCCTTTTCCGGTAAGGGTTACGATTCCCTTGCTATCGTTCGTGGTTACTTCAATGTTGTTATCATAGGAAACCGTATAGTTTGCATCAGAAATCGGCTGTCCGCCGTAGCTAACGGAAACTGCCGGTGTTTTCGGAGTGCCGTCATATTCCGAACCGGTCGCTACCGTAATCGTTGTCGTGGAAATATCCCGTGCTTTAATCTCAAATGCGTTTGAGAACGTCTTTTCTCCGATAAAGTTGTTATTACCCGTAATTGTAACGCCGGCATTTCCTACGTTTTTATTATCTGAGTAGGAAATGGTGTAATCCGTGGTTTCTGTAAGGGTAACCCAAGACTTAGTTGAAGCCCCCGGTGCATAAATATATGCCTTTACCGTTCCTCCGGGTTTAATATCGGAACCGGTATAAACAGCACTCGAAGAAGACGGCGTAAACTTAAACGCTGCCTTCGTGGCCGTAATCGGCTCAATGGTATAGGTAACATATGCTTCTTTTCCCGCATATTCTCCGTCACCTATAATATTAATACGTCCGGTTCCTGCGTTTGTATTGGACGCCGACGGATATTCTACGTGATACTGTGTATTGTCTAAAGCAACTCCGCCAAGGACTACGGAATCAACTTCCGGTTCAATAGTTCTTCCTTCATAAGTCACCGTATAACCGGTATCTCCACCGCTTTGCGCAGTATAGTCACCTTCAATGGTTATTTCTGCCGCAGCTAAATCCGCTACGATATTAAAGGTGCCGGTTCTTGATCCGGTATAGTTTCCGATACCTGTAACGGTATAACTTGCCGTTCCGATATTGTAGTTGTTCGCTGCAGTAACCTTATAATCTGTTCCCGGTGTAAGTGTTACAGAAGCACCGTTAACCACACGTGTTACGGTTACGTCCGGCAATACTGCATTTCCGTTATCATAATTCTTTGTCGCTCCAACCGTTACCGTAATATCCGTCTGTGAAATCGCGATAGATTTTTTATTAATCTTAAATTCTGTAGAAAGAGTACCGGTATATTTTCCCGTACCTGTTACGGTTACCGTTACCTTTCCGGAATTTGTATGGGCTTCCGGACTGTAGCTTACGGTATAATCCGTACCCTGATTAAGGCTAATCGTCTTTGTAGGATCGTTGATATCATAAAATACAATCGATGGTGTTATAGCAGTACCTGTATACGTCTGATTTGCAATATCACCGAGTTGTACGATATCCGCCAAATTAACGCCGGATGTATTTGTAAGGGTATAGTTGCATGAAACTAAACAGCTTCCCTTATAATTTCCGATACCGGTAGCCGTCATGCTATAGCTGATATTTGTCGTTGTTACGGTACCACGAACAGGCGCAGATAACGTATAATCCACACCATAGGTAAGGCCACTTACGGTGGCACTGTTTAATGTATTTGTATTAACATCGATATCGTAGCTTCCGTTATTAAACAACGTCTGCATATCGGTGTCTGTTGAAATATCAAGTTGTGTAACCGTATATGTTTTTTCTACGGAATATCCCGCATATGCACCCATTCCGGTTACAGTGATTTTCTTTTCACCTGCAGATACCGTATCTGTAGGCCAATTGATTGCATAGTCTACATCCTCTGTAAGCGAAGTGTCGCCGACTTTTACGCTAACACCCGGTCTTTGCGTTCCGTTATTATATACATAGGGCACGCTTTCCGCAGAAAGAGTCACCACTAAATTAAATACATTTACGGTAATGGTAGCCATTACTGTATCGCCGCATTTTACAGAAACAGTAGAAGTTCCCGGTGAAGCACCGGCAACGATTGACACTACGTCAGTATCATTATTGATAGTTGCAGTAACTGCCGCATCAGAAGAATCTACCGTCAGTCTTCTGTTTAAAGAAGGTGTTACGTTAAGGCCAATTTCAGCGCTTCCATTTACAGAAAGTCCTACTGTAGTTTGGTCCGGAGTAACAGATGTAATGCCACTATGTAAATAATAATCATGGGAGTCATAAGCAACAGTATCACTCCATCCGCAAGAACAAACCGGAAGAGCAACAGATGCAAAATTAACCGCATTTGCATTTGTTAAAAGTCCGGTCTCACCCTGGTCTGCAGTGGCTGTCGCTAAAGTCTGGAAATTGATGGGGGCATTATCTGTGGAGGAAAGGTCAAATACCACCGTCACCGTTTCATTGTTAGCCAAATAGACATCGCTTGTTGCACTAAAAGTAAGGGTACCGTTATCTGCTGTGGTTGTTTGGGTTCCCCATGTTACAGTCGGAGTCACTCCTATCGTTTCATTCAAAGAGGAAGCTCCTGTATAGATTTTGGCTGTAGCCGTTACCAAATGAGTAGAAGACGTCGCCACATTAATGGTAACGGAATTTAAGCGTTGTAATCCGTCTCCCGCCGAAATTCCTTTAACGACTTCTCCGATGGATCCGCCACTATCTACCGTATATAGACTGTCTGTTGTCCAAGTATCTGCTTTACTTCGTATCAGATTCCAGTCCATATTCCCTGATGTCGCCACCATGGCGATCACCATCGCTGCCGCTAAAATCCTTTTTACCATTGGCATTTTCTTCATAAGGTTTCCTCCCAAAAAAGTCCTTATCGTATATATTCTAATCCACAAACGGACATAAAAAGGGCATAAAAATCCACTTCTAAACGTTTTATCGGTATTCCTTATATAAAACTTTATAGTTTAAGAAAAAAATAATAAATAATAAATAATAAATAATAAATAATAAATAATAAAAAAATAACAACTACTTTTTCACCGGCTACGTGAAAAGTAGTTGTTATTTTTTATATTATGCGTTAACTATCTTACCTGTATATAATTGATAGTACGTGCCGCGCTCTGCCAAAAGCTCTTCGTGGCTTCCGCGTTCGATGATGCGGCCCTGGTCTAAGACCATGATACAGTCGGAGTTTCGGATGGTGGATAGGCGATGGGCGATAACAAAGGTGGTTCGTCCGTGCATTAACTTATCCATTCCGTCCTGTACGATTTTTTCCGTACGGGTATCGATGGAGGAGGTCGCCTCATCCAAAATTAAAACC
>CAJOGB010000006.1 GCA_905233835.1 uncultured Lachnospiraceae bacterium | reverse complement strand
CCGGATTTTCCTACGGGAGGAATCGTTACTAATAAAGACGAACTACATGCGATTTATTCCACAGGTACCGGTAAGATTAAACTTCGCGGTAAAGTGGAAGTTGAAAATTTAAAAGGCGGAAGAGTTCAGGTAGTGATTACCGAGATTCCGTATACTATGATTGGTGCCAACATCGGTAAGTTTTTAAATGATGTTTTTGCTTTGGCAGAATCAAAGCTTACCAATGATATCGTGGATATTTCCAACCAGTCTTCCAAGGAAGGAATCCGTATTGTTATCGAATTAAAGAAGGGTGCAGATGTAGATTATTTCTTAAATCTCTTGTATAAAAAAACACGTTTGGAAGATACCTTCGGTGTAAATATGTTGGCGGTATGTGACGGAAAGCCGGAGACCATGGGACTTGTACCAATCATCCGTCATCATGTGGACTTCCAGTATGAACTTTGTCGCAGAAAGTATACGACCCTTCTTGCTAAAGAGCGTGAAAAGAAGGAAGTTCAGGAAGGCTTGATTAAAGCCTGCGATGTTATTGATTTGATTATTGAAATCTTACGCGGTTCAAAATCGATTGCAGATGCCAGAGATTGCTTGATTAACGGAAATACGGAACATATTAAGTTTAAATCCGAACAGTCCAAAAAGGATGCAGCCATGCTTCGTTTTACGGAACGTCAGGCAAAGGCGATTTTGGAAATGCGACTTTACAAATTAATCGGTCTTGAAATCGAAGCCCTTCGTAAGCAATACGAAGAGACCATGCAGCGGATTTCCGATTATACCGAGATTTTGGAAAAGAAAGCGGTAATGGCGAAGGTTATTATTAAAGACTTAAAGCAGTTTAAGAAGGATTATGCCAAGGAACGTAAGACCGTTATCGATAATGTGGCGGAAGCTGTAGTGGAAGAAAAGCCCATCGAAGAAATTGATGTGGTGGTTTTGGTTGATCGTTTTGCTTACGCCAGAGTTGTGGATATGCCTACCTACGAAAGAAATAAAGAGACGGCGGAAGCTGAATGTAAAAAGATTATCTTTTGTAAAAACGTGGATAAGATTTTTGCATTTACCGAACAGGGTCAGCAGTACATGATAAAAGTCTTGGATTTGCCTTTTGGAAAGTTCAGAGACAAAGGACTTCCTGTGGATAATGTATCCAAATTTGATGCTTCAAAAGATCACATTTTGTTTATGGATGCCATGCCGAATCTTCTCGGAAAGAAATTGGTATTTGGTACCCAAAGTGGTATGATTAAATTGGTAGCCGGCGAAGAGTTTGATGTTACCAGAAAACAGTCTCAGGCTACGAAGTTAGCTGATGGAGATAAGGTATTGTGCGTCGGATTGGTTGAGACGGATGATACACTTGTTATGCAGACAAAGAATAATTTCTTCTTACGAATTGATGTTTCTTCCATTCCGGAAAAGAAGAAACCTGCCGTTGGTGTTCGCGGAATGAAGATGGATAAGAAGGATGAAATGGTTGGAATCTATTTGGTTCACAGCGGTGAAGATGTAAGCGTGGAAGTAAAAGGCAAAAAGGTCTTACTTAAGAATCTTCATATCGGAAATCGTGATACAAAGGGTGTAAAACGCTAGATAAATAAAGGGGGAATATCATGAATAAAAATGAAAGCAAAACAGCAAAGTTAAATTCCAATTTTACGGGAATGATGGCTGTGGTGATGTTATCCGTTTTGTTTATAGTAATCGGAATCATCATGTATGCTTATCCTGATATGAAATTAAAGAATTTCACCTATGTCATCAGCGGATTCTTTCTCGTGGGCGGTGCATGGGAAGTATGCAGATATTTTTTAAAAGAAGAGTATCGAAATGTTGCCAATTATGATTTTTCCGCAGGACTTTTACTTTTGATTTTAGGATGCATTTCCATTGTGAAAGAACCTGCACTTACAAAGCAGATTTATCTTCTTTTGGGTGCGCTTGTTCTGGTACAGGGCATCATTATGGTGCAGTATTTCGTGGATATGATTGCATTGAAGAGTTACTTCTGGTGGCTGATGCTTCTGATTTGCGCGGCACAGATTGGTCTTTCTGTATGTATTCTTCTTGATGTGGGCGGTTTGTTTGCAACTCAAGGATGGGTACTTTTCGGATCCTTGTTTGGCTCAGGCGTCTTGGGTCTGATTGCTTTATTTATTGTAGCCCTTCGAATTCGTCGATTCGAACAATCGGAAGTAAAACATAAACTTCGTGAATTGGAAGATGATTTTACGGATTTTGTTCCGGCACAAAAAACCGGAGAGGTTGTTTCAAGTTATATATCCGAAAAGGAATCAAATGATTTCTTTGAAGATGAAGGTATCGAGGATGAAGAGCCTGAAGTGGATACCAATACGTTAAAGCAAAAGATTCTCTCTTTAAAATCCAAACGAAAAACGAAGGAAACAAACGAATCCATCTTTGAAGATGAAGAAGTAATGTAAGAATTTGGGAAGTGAGAATTTCACTTCCCTTTTTTATCGGAGGAGAAGAAATGGCAAATATCAGTGATTATATTGATTGGCGAGGGGATGTGCCTTTTGATGTTGCCCCTTTTAACGAAGTTGATAATTTGATTTTATCCGAACTTGTGTATACGGATTTCGGAGGAGTTGTTCCGGAGGATTTTGACCAATTTGTGACCATTGCCCAGGCGCGAAAGAAGTTTTTTAAAAAGCATACGGAAGATGAGATTATGGCTTCCGTTATGTCCGTAAAAGTGGCGCCCTTTTTGATGAATCGTATGGAGGGCTCGGCTCGCTTTGATGACATTAAATTATGCGGATATGTTAATGAGATTTCAAACGAAGACCAGGTACAGTTTTCCGTTATGACCTGTATTTTGCCGGACGATACGGTTTATGTGGCTTTTCGCGGTACGGACAATTCTTTAATCGGTTGGAAAGAAGATTTTAATATGAGTTTTTCTTATGAAACCCCGGGTCAAAAGAGTGCGGTTTTATATTTAAATCACCATTTTAAAAACGAGAAACGTCCCATTCGCGTAGGGGGACATTCCAAAGGCGGAAACTTTGCGGTATTTGCGTCGGCTTTTTGTCAAAAATCCATTCAGAATAAAATCATTTCCGTATATTCCAATGACGGACCGGGATTTCGAAAGGAAGTGTTGGACGCTCCCGGATATCAAAAGATACTGCCGAAGGTGGTTTCCACTTTGCCGGAGGATTCTTTGGTGGGGGTGCTTTTGGGAAACGAATATCACCACAGGTTTGTAAAAAGCGTAAACTCCGGTTTGATGCAGCATGACGGATTTTCTTGGCAGGTTAAGAAAGATTCTTTCGAATTTGCAGACAATCAAGGAAAAAACTCTGTGATTATGGAGGATTCTCTTCGCCTGTGGCTATCCGATTTGGAAGACGAAAAACGAAAGAAGTTCGTGGATTTGCTCTTTGATGCATTGATGGCTTCAGGTGCAAATACAACGGATGATTTTGTGAACAACGGATTTAAATCCATATCCGAGGGCTTTAAGTTAATAAAAGATGCTACCGATGAAGACAGAAAACTGTTTATGGAAGTATTTAAGAAATTGGCCACTAGTATTCGAGTGTCTGCAACGGATCGTTATAAGCAGCAGTTGACCTCGAATATCAAAGGGTTTGTCAGTGGATTTTTGGAGGCACCGAAGGGGGCGGAGACTTAAAAAATACCCTTGCATTTTGCACTTTAAGTGTTATAATAATCACTGTGATTAGCACTAGACGATGACGAGTGCTAATAATTATAAATTTAAGGAGGGATACTTAAATGAAGTTAGTACCTTTATTTGATCGCGTTGTTTTAAAACAGTTAGAAGCTGAAGAAACTACAAAATCAGGAATTATTTTAGCATCATCCGCACAGGAAAAACCACAGGAAGCAGAAGTTATTGCTGTTGGACCGGGCGGAATGGTTGACGGTAAAGAATGTGCTATGCAGGTAAAGGCCGGACAGAAGGTTATTTATTCTAAATATGCCGGTACAGACGTAAAGCTGGACGGAGAAGATTACATTATTGTTCGTCAGAGCGACATTTTAGCTGTTGTAGAATAATTTTTCACTATAGAAAAGAGGTAAATAATTATGGCAAAAGAGATTAAATACGGTGCTGAAGCAAGAGCTGCTTTGGAATCCGGTGTAGATAAGTTGGCAAATACCGTTCGTGTTACCATTGGTCCAAAAGGTAGAAATGTTGTTTTGGATAAATCCTACGGTGCACCTTTGATTACAAACGATGGTGTTACCATTGCAAAAGAAATTGAGCTTGAAGATGCTTTTGAAAACATGGGAGCTCAGCTTGTAAAAGAAGTAGCAACCAAAACAAATGATGTTGCAGGTGATGGTACAACCACAGCTACTGTTTTGGCTCAGGCAATGATCAAAGAAGGCATGAAGAACCTTGCAGCAGGTGCAAATCCAATTGTCCTTCGTAAAGGTATGAAGAAGGCTACAGATAAAGCTGTTGAAGCACTTGTTTCTATGTCTGAAAAAGTTAATTCTAAGGATCAGATTGCTAAGGTTGCTTCTATTTCTGCAGGAAATGAAGAAGTTGGTGAAATGGTTGCTGACGCCATGGAAAAGGTTTCAAACGACGGCGTTATCACCATTGAAGAGTCTAAGACCATGCAGACCGAGCTTGACCTTGTAGAAGGTATGCAGTTCGATCGTGGATACATTTCCGCATATATGGCAACCGATATGGACAAGATGGAAGCTGTTTTGGATGATCCGTACATCTTAATTACAGATAAGAAGATTTCAAATATTCAGGAACTTCTTCCGGTATTGGAGCAGATTGTTCAGTCCGGATCTAAGCTTTTAATTATTGCTGAGGATGTGGAAGGTGAAGCACTTACCACTTTAATTCTTAACAAATTACGTGGTACCTTTAACGTTGTAGCTGTTAAGGCTCCGGGATACGGTGACAGAAGAAAAGAAATGCTTCAGGATATCGCTATTCTTACAGGCGGTCAGGTAATTTCCGAAGAGGTTGGTTTGGAACTTAAGGATACTACCTTAGATCAGCTTGGACGTGCAAAGAGCGTTAAAGTTCAGAAGGAGAATACCGTTATCGTTGATGGTGAAGGCTCCAAGGCCGATATTGATGCTCGTGTTGCTCAGATTCGCGGACAGATTGAAGAAACCACTTCTGAATTTGATAAAGAAAAATTACAGGAACGTTTGGCAAAACTTGCCGGCGGTGTAGCAGTTATTCGTGTAGGTGCAGCTACCGAGACCGAGATGAAAGAAGCTAAACTTCGTATGGAAGATGCTTTAAACGCAACTCGCGCAGCTGTGGAAGAAGGTATTATCTCAGGCGGTGGTTCCGCATACATCCATGCATCCAAGGAAGTTGCAAAACTTGCTGATACTTTGGAAGGTGATGAGAAGACCGGTGCCAATGTTATCTTAAAAGCTTTGGAAGCTCCGTTATTCTACATCGCAGCAAATGCAGGTTTGGAAGGAAGCGTTATTATCAACAAAGTTCGTGAAGAAAAAGTTGGTATGGGATTTGATGCATACAAAGAAGAGTATGTAGATATGGTTAAATCCGGAATCTTGGATCCTGTAAAGGTTACACGTTCCGCTTTACAGAATGCTTGCTCCGTAGCATCCACACTTCTTACAACAGAGTCCGTAGTAGCAGACATTAAAGAGCCGGAACCGGCAATGCCTGCAGGAGCTCCTGGTATGGGTGGGATGTATTAAAGCTACGAGCCGAATATAGAAAACAAAGGAATCCCTACTCCGTAAATTTATTTACGGGAGTGGGGATTTTTTTGTTTTCGCATATTGGGCGACAGCCCCATATTCAAAGAATTCGTATAAAATACGAATTCTTTGAATACGGCTCGTAGCTTTTTAATGTTCGGAGTAATCGCGACAGCCCAATATGAAATAGAATTTGCGAAGCAAATTCTATGAATACGGCTCATACGAATTCTTTGAATATGCTCGAAACCAAAGCTTTAATATACTAAAAACATTGCATAAAATAGGCATTTTTGGTACATTATAGAAGGAAAAAGATGATTACTTATAGATAAATAGGAACTGTTCATGAGAAGGGAAAAATTAAAAAATAAGAAACGAGTCGTTGTAAAAATCGGATCGAATTCACTTGTTCATAAAAAAACCGGTCGCCTTGACTATGTGAAGTTGGAACGTTTGGTTCGGGAAATCTGTGATTTAAGAAATCGCGGCATGGATGTGTGCCTGGTTTCCTCCGGCGCTATAGCTGTGGGAAGACAGACTTTAGGTGTGAAGAATCGTCCGAAGGAAATGGATTTAAGACAGGCATTGGCCTCTGTGGGTCAGGCCCGTTTGATGAGCGTTTATCAAACGTATTTCAGCGAATACAACCAAATGTGCGGTCAGGTGCTTATGACGAAAAACACCATGTTGGATAACGTTTCAAGGAAAAATGCACAAAACACCTTTGAAAAACTGTTTGAACTTGGTGTGATTCCTGTTGTAAACGCTAACGATACGGTTTCTACATACGAAATCCAATTCGGTGATAATGATACCTTAGCGGCCGTTGTTACATCATTAATCGGTGCGGATCTTTTGATTTTGTTATCCGATATTGACGGTTTGTATACCGACGATCCGAAGCAGAATAAGAATGCATCACTGGTGGAATATGTGGAAGAAATCGATGATGCCCTTTATAATATGGCTTCTGTGGAGCCGGGAAGTTCCTTGGGCACCGGTGGCATGACAACGAAACTTCGAGCTGCAGAGATTGCCATGAAAAGCGGAGCGGATATGATTATTGCAAACGGAGCGGATGTCTCTGTTTTACATGAGATATTTGAAAATAATGTGGTTGGAACCTTTTTTAAGGGGAAAAAGGATGATGACTTCTTTGTTTGTGATGTCATCGAGGGGGAAATCGGATGAGTGATTTGAATGATATTCGACTTCAAATGAAGGCTTATCGCCAAGGATTAAGCGAGACGGAAATCCTTCAGTTTTCAAGTGAAATTGAAAAGAGAGTCTATGAAGAGATAAAGAAGTATCCGGATTATAAAACGGTTTTGTGTTTTTATCCTTTGGAAAGTGAAGTAAACCTTTTGACGTTATATGAAAAATTGTTAAAAGAGAATTACTTCTTGTATTTCCCGAAGACCTATCAACATGAAATTATGTTTTATCATGTGGATTCCATGCGAGATTTCAAAAGCGGCGCTTTTCAGATTATGGAACCCTATGATACCAGAGATAAGAATCTTTATTTAAAAGAACCGGGGTTCTGCATTGTCCCGGGACTTGCGTTTACCACGTCCATGCATCGTATCGGATACGGCGGAGGATTCTATGACCGATTCTTAAGATCTAAGAGTTTGATTAAACTCGGAGTATGCTTTGATGATCAGGTGATAGATTTCTTCCCAAAAGACCATGATGTGGATATGGATGCGGTAATCACAGAAAAATCAATCTATAAGAAGAATTAGAAAGAAAACCTATGAATACTACATTAAATCAAATACCGGAAACAGAACCACAGCGTCAGTTTTACTATATGAATCTTGCCAAGGAACTTCTTTCCAAGAAAGAGAAGGAATTGGGAAGAAAACTTACTTTCCATGTAACCACCTTTGGCTGCCAAATGAATGCCAGAGATTCCGAAAAACTCGTTGGAATATTGGAAAGCATCGGCTATGAGGAAAGCGATGAGGAAGACTCTGATTTCGTAATCTATAACACCTGTACCGTACGTGATAACGCAAATCAGAAAGTATACGGTCGGTTGGGCTATTTAAATGGATTCAAAAAGAAAAATCCGGAAATGAAAATTGCACTTTGCGGCTGCATGATGCAGGAAGAAAGCGTAATTGAAAAAATTAAAAAAAGCTATTCATTTGTGGATTTGATTTTTGGAACCCACAATATTTATAAATTTGCTGAGTTGGTTTGCCGGATGCTGACTTCAAAAAAAATGGTCATCGATGTATGGCAATCCACCGACAAAATCGTGGAAGAACTTCCTACCGAACGAAAATATGCCTTTAAAAGTGGCGTAAATATTATGTTTGGCTGCAATAACTTCTGCAGTTATTGTATCGTTCCTTATGTTCGCGGACGTGAGAGAAGTCGCCAACCAAAGGATATTATCAAAGAAATCGAGACTTTGGTTTGTGATGGCGTTGTTGAAGTTATGCTTTTGGGACAGAATGTGAATTCTTACGGAAAAAATTTGGAGGAGCCGGTTACCTTTTCCGAATTATTGGAAGAGGTATGTAAGATTGAAGGCTTACAGCGCGTTCGTTTTATGACTTCTCATCCTAAGGATTTATCCGATGATCTGATTCGTGTCATGAAGGAAAACAAAAAGATTTGCCGACACATGCATTTACCGCTTCAGTCCGGATCTTCCAGACTTTTACAGGATATGAATCGTCATTATGATAAAGAAAAATATTTAAGTCTTGTTGCAAAACTTCGTGAAGCTATGCCGGATATTGCCATTACCACGGATATTATCGTAGGTTATCCGGAAGAGACCGAAGAAGACTTCTTAGAAACCATGGATGTGGCTGAAAAAGTGGAGTTTAATTCCGCATTTACCTTTATTTATTCTCCGAGAACCGGTACTCCGGCTGCCGAAAAGAAACAAATTCCGGAAGAAATCACAAAGGATCGATTCCAAAGACTTCTTCGTGTGGTTCAGGAAAAGGGCCAAAAGAAAACAGCGGAAATGACCGGAAATGTGGAAGAGGTATTGGTAGAACAAGTAAATGAACATGATGATACTTTAGTAACCGGTCGATGTGATAATAACACCTTGGTTCATTTTAAGGGGGATGCTTCTTTGATCGGACAGATTGTATCGGTAAAACTTACGGAATGTAAGGGCTTTTATTTTATGGGAGAACTGGTTTAAATGTATGCTTATATAGAGGGAATTGTAGAAGAAGTAACGGAAAAATATGCGGTGATCGACAACCAGGGCATCGGGTATGAGATTTATATGCCGAGTGCATCTCTTTCAAAATTGGTTCATCACGAGAATATTAAAATCTATACCTATTATTCTTCCACAGATAACGGGACATTTTTATACGGTTTTTTAACTAAAGAAGAGAAGCGGTTGTTTTTGCTTTTAATCAGTGTAAGCGGTGTGGGTCCGAAGGGAGCCATGGCGATTTTATCCGTTCTTTCTCCGGAGGATTTAACCTATGCGATTATCGGAGAAAATGTAAAAGCCATCACCGCCGCAAATGGAATCGGAACGAAGGCCGCACAAAAGATTATCGTGGAATTAAAAGACAAGTTGGATCTTGGGGAAACCATCGAAAACTCATTGGCAAAAGGCCAAGCCTTAAATGATTCTTCCACAGGTTCAATGAAAAACAATGTATTAAGCGGTTTGACAGCGCTTGGATTTTCTTCCGGGGATGCGATTAAGGCATTAAACGAAGTGGAAATCGATGAGAATACTACGGAAGAGACATTGTTAAAAGCAGCTCTTTTAAAACTTAAGAGATAAGATATGAAAAACAGAATTATTACCACTGAATTAAATAAAGAAGAACTATCAAACGAGAATATCCTTCGCCCCATTACCTTGGATGATTATATCGGACAGACCCAGGTAAAAGAAAGTTTGGTTGTATACATGGATGCAGCAAAAAAACGTGGAGAAAGCTTAGATCACGTTCTTTTGTACGGACCGCCGGGATTGGGAAAAACCACTCTTGCAAATATCATTGCAACGGAGATGGGGGTAAACATTAAGATTACCACCGGTCCCGCCATCGAAAAGCCGGGAGATATGGCTGCCATATTAAACGGTCTTTCCGAAGGAGATGTTTTATTTATTGATGAAATTCATCGACTGAATCGACAGGTGGAAGAGGTATTGTATTCCGCCATGGAAGATTATGCCATTGATGTTGTCTTGGGAAAAGGTCCGACGGCACATTCCATCCGTTTGGATTTACCGAAGTTTACATTAGTGGGTGCAACCACACGAGCAGGACTTTTGTCGGCTCCCCTTCGTGATCGATTCGGAGTGGTGTTCCATTTGGAGTTTTACACACCGGAGGAATTAAAGACGATTATTCTTAATTCCGCAAGACGATTAAATGTAGAAATACATGAAGAAGGTGCGTTTGAACTTGCCAGAAGAAGCAGAGGAACTCCACGTTTGGCCAATCGCTGGTTGAAGCGTGTCAGAGATTTTGCGGAAGTAAGATATGAAGGTGTAATTTCCAAACAGGTGGCATCCGATACCTTGGATTTGTTGGATGTGGATACTTTGGGATTGGATCGATACGATAAAGAAATCCTACTTACCATTATGGAAAAATTCGGCGGAGGTCCTGTGGGACTGGATACATTGGCGGCTTCTATCGGTGAAGATGCGGGAACCATTGAAGATGTTTACGAACCTTATCTTGTTAAGAACGGATTCATCAATCGAACACCGAAAGGTCGCGTCGCTACAGACTTTGCTTATGCGCACTTTGGAATGAAAAAATGATTGTTTTTTTCCAATGTTTATGACTATAATAGTAGTGATTTTTTATCTTGGAGGAGTATATGTCAGCGAAAAAAAGTACTCAAGTGCTTATTGGGGGAAAAATATATACTTTAAGCGGCTACGAAGAAGAGGATTACTTACAGAGAATAGCCACTTATATTAACGGAAAACTTTCCGAGTTTGAGGAATTGGAAAGTGTTCATAATTTTACCGTAGACATGAAAAACACTTTGTTGGATATAAATATTGCAGATGATTATTTCAAAGCAAAAGATTTGTGCGAGAAATATGAGGGGGATCTGGAAAACAAGGATAAAGAAATCTACGATTTGAAACATGATTTGATTTCCAATCAGGTGCGAATCGAAACCTTAGAGGAACAAATCGGGACGTTAGAGGCTGAGAAAAAAGAACTTTTAACCTTAAAAGCAAGATTGGAAGCATCTTTGGAAGACGCCTTACTTGGACCAAGTTCAGAGGATTAATTTTCAGGGGCTTAAAGGATTTAAGCCCCTGTTTTTATTTATAACAGTATGGAGAATGCTATGCTTTCAAGTATGGAATTATTGGCTCCCGCGGGAGATTTAAAAATATTTAAAAGTGCCATAGATGCCGGGGCGGATGCGGTTTATTTCGGAGGCGATTTTTTCGGCGCCAGAGCAAGTGCAAAGAATTTTTCGATTTCGGATGCGAAAAATGCATTGGAGTATGCCCATCTAAGAGGGAAAAAAGCATATCTTACCGTAAATACACTTCTTAAGAATCCCGAGATGGAATCAAAACTTTATGATTTTATGAAGGAGTACTATGAATCAGGTATCGACGGTGTAATTATTCAGGATTTTGGTGTTTTTACGTTTTTAAAAGACCATTTTCCTGAACTGGAATTACATGCGTCCACACAAATGAGTTTGATGTCAAAGTATGGGGCGAAGTTCTTGAAAGACCAAGGTGCATCCCGTATTGTTACGGCTCGTGAACTTTCTTTGGCGGAAATCAAAGAGATTCATGAAAACGTGGATGTGGAAATCGAAGCTTTTGTTCACGGAGCATTGTGTGTTTGCTATTCCGGAAACTGTTTGATGTCGTCATTTATCGGCGGAAGAAGCGGAAATCGCGGATATTGTGCTCAGCCATGTCGTTTGCCTTATGAAATATGCGACGGTAATAAAAAAAGCATTTACGGAAAAGAAAAATATCATTTGTCACCCAAGGATCTTTGGGGAATTCATGATTTGCCGGGAATGCTGGATGCAGGTGTATATTCCTATAAAATCGAAGGCCGTTTGAAAAATGAAGCCTATGTGACCAACGTGGTTTGTGTCTATCGAAAATATATGGATGTATTATTGTCCGAAGGTGCTAAAGACTACCGTGTGGATGAGAAAGATATCAAACGTCTTATGGATGCCGGAAACCGTGGTGTGTTCACGAATTTGTACTTCCATGAAAGAAACGGGAAGGCATTGATGAATGAGGAAAACTCAGCATTTTATCAGGAAAATAAGAAACCGGCAGTTTCAGTTATAAAAGAATCAAATAAAACTAAACTCTTCGGAGAGTTTATCGCCCATGTGGGACAAGATTTAACCTTTAGCGTTTGGGATGAAAACGGAAATTGCAAAACCGTATCTTCCGTGGAATGCGAGGAAAGCACCAATAAACCCACATCCAAAGAGGATATCTTGGAAAAATTAAACGCTGTGGGTGATTTGCCTTATGTGTTTGAAGAAATATCTGTTTTTGTGGATGAAAATTCATTCGTTCCCTTAAAATTCGTAAAGCAGATGCGACGGGATGCTCTCTTTTTATTCCAAGAAAATAAGATAAATAGAGAAACAAAGCCCTTTTTGTCTTTGAATGAAAAAGAGTTTTTAAAGGAAAATAAGAACGAAAATCCACGGGTTCGAATTGGAGTTACAACCTATGGTCAGCTTTTGGCTTTGGAAGAAGCTAATTTTGACTTTTCGGTGGTTTTAAATGCTCCCCTTTGGCTGTCGGATGAAGAAAACGCTTTAAAATTTAAGACGTTCGGGAAAGATTTTTATATTTCTTTGCCGCCTGTGATTCGTAAAGACCATATCTCTTTGATATCCGAAAAAGTAAAGGAATATATGAAAGAAGCGAAAGGTTTTTATGCATTAAGTTACGATGGACTGGCTCTTTTGGAATCCCTTGGAGTATCTAAGGAAATGGTATACTTTGGCGACAGACTATACGCTTATTCCAATCGTGCCGTTTATGCATTTTTTAGACTGGGATATAAGCATACGTTTGTACCTTTGGAACTAAACGAAAAAGAACTTATTCATCGATATAACGAGAATTCCGAAGTGCTTTTATACGGTTATGTGCCTTTGATGTATACTGCGAATTGCATTTCAAAAATTACCTTTGGTTGCAAAAAGAATAAGAATGAAGTTTTGTATTTGAAAGATCGAAAGAATGCATTTTTTCCGGTAATGAATCAGTGCAAAATTTGTACCAATGTTATCTATAACAGCTTGCCCATGATTACGTTTGATCGACATGAATTATTGGAAGGATTAAATCCAAAGTCTGTTCGTGTTGATTTTACCATTGAGGATAAAGCGAAAGTAAAAGAAGTATTGGATTTGTTTGAGAAAATCTATTTGCATCATGAATCCGATGAGATAATGATTTCTCACACAAAGGGACACTTAAAACGAGGAGTATTGTAAGTTGCTGCATTTAATAACGACGATTTCTAAATATACAATTCTTATATTGTTTGCTCTTTATACTTACGAGTCTTTTGCCGTACTTCGACCGGGCATGAAACCCAAAAGAAAAGAGTGGATTTATAAAAAACAAAAGGCACTTACGTATTTGCTTTTGTTAAATGCAAATGCTGTGCTTTTGTGCGTGACCATGGATGTCAGAGTTTTGTTTATGGCTGTGGCTGAGATCGTGTTCTTATCCATTGCCACCATGGTATATTCCAAAATTTACGACGGTGCATCCATCTTAGTTTTAAATAACATGAATATTCTTCTTGGAATCGGTTTTGTGATTTTAACAAGGCTGGATGTGGATAGGGCAATCAAACAGTTTGTGATAGCCATTATCGCTTTGATTGTTACGGTTCTTATTCCTGTTTTCATTTCAAAACTGAAGTTTTTAAACAAGCTTAGTTTTTTGTATGCACTAATCGGAATCCTACTTCTTGGAATCGTGGCATTGGCCGGAAAATCCGAATACGGTGCAAAATTAAACCTATCTCTTGGCCCTGTTTCCGTGCAACCGTCTGAGTTTGTAAAGATTATATTTGTCTTTTTTGTGGCTGCGATTTTATATGATTACGAAGAATTATACGAAGTCTTATATGCGACGGTGGTGGCACTTTTACATGTGGGACTTTTGGTGGCTTCCCGTGATCTTGGCGGTGCAACCATCTTTTTAATCACCTATCTTTGTATGCTTTATGTGGCCACGAAGAAGGTATGGATAATACTCGGTGGTGCAGGACTTTGTGCGGTGGGCGGATACTTTGCTTATAAACTGTTTTCCCATGTGCAAACCCGAGTAATTGCTTGGCTTGATCCAATATCTGTGATTGATAAAGAGGGATATCAAGTGAGCCAATCCTTGTTTGCCATCGGAACCGGAGGATGGTTTGGTAGTGGACTCGGAGAAGGAATGCCGGGAAAGATACCGGTGGTTTCAAAGGATTTTGTGTTTGCCGCCATATCCGAAGAGTTCGGTGGCGCCTTTGCACTTTGCTTAATTTTTGTATGTATCAACTGTATGCTTATGTTTTTTAACATATCCATGAGTATTCATGATACCTTTTTTAAACTGATTGCCTTAGGACTTGCTGTGGAATATGCATCTCAGGTGTTTATTACTATCGGAGGTGTGATTAAATTCATTCCTTCCACCGGTGTGACGCTTCCTCTTGTAAGCTACGGAGGAAGTTCCCTGCTTTCCACCATGATTGTTTTTGCGGTAATCCAGGGATTGTACATGAAACGTAACGAGGAAGAAAGCGAAATAGAAGATGAAAAAGAATAAGAATAAATCGGATGAATTGGATTTGATCGATATTTCCGAATTTATGGATGAAGATGTTCCGACACCAAAACCAAAGAAAAAGAAAAAGAAAAGAAATATCGAAGTTAACGTTATTACCTATGGTTTTTTGGCTTTGTTTATTTCTCTGTCCGTTTATTTCGGTTATTTTTTGACGTTTTCATCTGAGGAGTTTATCAATAATCCCTATAATGCACGAATCAATCAAATGTCAAAAAGCACGATTCGCGGAAATATTCTTTCTGCTGACGGAGAGATTTTGGCGGGCACAAATGTGGATGAAGAAGGAAAGGAAACTCGAGTATATCCTTACGGAAATACGTTTTCGCATATTATAGGCTATGATACCAACGGTCTTATGGGAGTGGAATTGGATGCGAATTTCTATCTTCTTCGAAGCCATGATTTTATTCTAAACAGAGTGTTAAATGATTTTCAAAATAAAAAGAGTCAGGGGGATACGGTGATTACCACTTTGGATGCTTCTTTACAGGAGGCGACTTATACAGCTATGAGCGGCTATGAAGGAGCGGTATTTGCCATAGAGCCTTCTACGGGAAAGATTTTATGCTGTATATCAAAACCGGATTTTAATCCCAATGTGATTGCCTATAATTACGATTCTTTTGCGACGGATTCCGAGTCTTCCGTATTTTTAAACCGTGCCACAAACGGTTTATATCCTCCGGGATCTACATTTAAAATTATAACCTCATTGGAATATCTTAACGAGGGTGGAAGCGTAGAAGATGAATTTGATTGCAAAGGAAAATTGGCTGACGAAGATTATACGATGCACTGTGTGAACAATAAATCTCACGGACATCAGACTTTAAGGGAAGCTTTCGGAAACTCCTGTAATGTTGCCTATGCTCAGGTGGGGTTGTCCTTAGACAGAGCTTCTTTTGCCGAGACGGCGAATCAACTTTTGTTTAACGAGACACTTCCATCGAAGTTATCAAATTCAAAAGCATCTTCCTTTACCTTATCACCTGAGGATAAGAATCCTCGTGTCATGCAGACCGCCATCGGTCAGGGAAAGACTTTGGTAACACCCATGCATATGGCGTTAATTGCATCTGCCATTTGCAATGATGGGGATTTAAAAGTGCCCTACGTGGTAGAAAAGGTGGAGAATCTAAACAAAGTGGAAGTAAAATCTTTTGAATCGGAAGATTACGGACAGATTTTAACCGAAGCTCAGGCAAATGAACTTGAAGAGTTGATGCGTTACGTGGTTACAGACGGAACGGCCTCCGCTCTAAACACCGATGACTATACCGTATACGGAAAAACCGGTTCGGCGGAGTACACCTCTAATAAAGACGATACCCATTCCTGGTTTGTGGGATATGCAAAAGACGGGGATAAAGAAATTGCTTTGGCCATCGTTTTGGAAGGAGCGGGCAGCGGAAGTAAGCATGCGGTTCCTTTGGCTAAGGTAATGTTTGATGAATATTTTAATGAACAGTAAAAAAAGAACCATTCGAATTTCGAATGGTTCTTTTTATATCACGCTTTGAAAACGTATTATGCTCTCTCAACTTTTCCAGAACGTAAGCAGGAAGTGCAAACATATAATCTCTTAGGAGTTCCGTCAACTTTACACTTAACAGATTTAACGTTTGATTTCCACATACGATTGGATCTTCTATGAGAATGGCTCACCTTAATTCCGAAATGAGCACCTTTTCCGCAAACTGCACATTTTGCCATGATAAGCACCTCCTTTATTATCCATCATATTTCGCGTCTTTTTCGACGCAACATTGGTATTCTAACAAAGTAAATAGGAAAATGCAAGTATTTTCTTATTGATTTTTAAATTATTTTTCTTTATGATTGACTTCGAAATATTTGTTTTTTTTCGGAAATAAGATATAATAATTCTATCTGCGGATACTCGCAGATGAGGAATGTTTTTAACTTGGAGGATTTACTATGCAAGGTCAAGGTCAAATGAAAACTGACTATGGTAAAATTTTGATTGATGCAGATGTTATTGCCACTTATGCCGGTTCTGTAGCAGTAGAATGTTTCGGTATTGTCGGTATGGCTGCCGTTAATATGAAAGACGGATTGGTAAAGCTTTTAAAAGCAGATTACTTAAATCATGGCATTGACGTAACTGTTGTAGATAATGAGATTTCTTTGGACTTTCATGTGATTGTTTCCTATGGTGTGGGTATTGCTACCGTATGCGAAAACTTAGAGGAAACCGTCAGATACCGTGTAGAGGAGTTTACCGGTATGAAAGTTAAGAATATTAACGTCTTTGTAGAGGGCGTTCGTGTCATTGACTAGGAGGAATTTTTAAGTTGGAAGTTACAAATATCAGTGCGTCTCAATTTGCCAAAATGTTTTTGGCCGGTTCAAAGTACTTAGAGGCGAATAAAGATTTAATTAATGAGTTAAACGTGTTCCCGGTACCCGACGGTGATACCGGTACAAATATGACGATGACGATTATGTCTGCCGCTAAAGAAGTGGCGGCCTTAGAAGATCCGGATATGGTGACTCTTTGTAAAGCTATGTCTTCCGGTTCCTTACGTGGAGCCAGAGGTAACTCCGGTGTTATCCTTTCTCAGTTGTTCCGTGGTTTTACCAAAGTTGCAAAGACCCACGAAGAATTAAATGTGGAAGTTATTGCAGAGGCTTGCCAGAAGTCTGTGGAGACCGCTTACAAGGCTGTTATGAAACCGAAGGAAGGTACCATTCTAACGGTTGCAAAGGCAGTGTCCGATAAAGCCGTGGAGATGGCGGATAAGACCGATGATTGTATTGAGTTTTATGAGGCTGTTTTAAAAGCCGGTGAAGAGGCGCTTGCCCGTACTCCGGAACTCCTTCCTGTTTTAAAACAGGCAGGTGTTGTGGATTCCGGCGGACAGGGACTTATTGAAGTTCTTCGAGGCGGATATGACTTTATTTGCGGTAAGGAAATCGATCTTTCCGTAGAGGGAGTCGCTAAGGCTGAGGCAAAACCTGAAGTTGCCATGCCGAAGTATTTGTATCGTATGTCTTTTGTGATTAATTCCACATCACCCATCGATGCAAAGGATGTAATGGACTATAAGGTATATTTGGAAGCTTTGGGAGAGGAAATCTCCGTTGAGCAAAAGAAGCAGTCCATATCCGTTATTATTATGACAAACGAGCCGGGACGTGTTATTTCCAAGGCCACCAAGCTTGGTACCATGTCACAGGTTTCCATGATTAATATCGTAGATGATGAACCGAAAAACGGTGATAAAATTATTGAGATGCCGAAGGCAAAAGAGAAAAAAGAACCTGAAAAGGACTTTGGTTTTGTGACCGTTGCTTCCGGAAATGGCTTAGTTCAGATCTTTAAGGATTTGGGCGCCGATGTGGTAATTGAAGGCGGTCAGACCATGAATCCGAGTACCGATGATATCTTATCCGCGGTGGAAAGAGTTAATGCAAAAACCGTTTTTGTGTTACCGAATAATAAAAACATTATTCTCGCTGCGAATCAGGCAGAAAAGCTTTGTGAAGACAAGAAAGTGGTTGTGATTCCGTCAAAGACACTTCCACAGGGTATTACGGCACTTATTAATTTTGTGCCGGATCAGTCTGAAAAAGCTAATACAGAGAATATGACTTCTGAGATTTCTCATGTTAAATCAGGTGAAGTAACCTATGCGGTTCGCGATACCATGATTGATGATAAGGAAATTAAAGAAGGAGATTATATGGGTATCGGTGATGCGGGTATCCTCTCCGTTGAAAAAGATTTAACCGAAGTTATGCTTAAGATGCTTGATGAGATGGTTGATGAAGAAAGCGCATTAATCAGCCTTTACTTCGGTGCTGACGTTAAAAAGAAAGACGCCAATAAAATGAAAAAGTCCGTTGAGGAACATTTCCCGGCTCTTGAGGTTGAACACAGCCGGTTTACTATTACGTAACATCCGTAGAATAAACATTATGTACACTTTAGAAGATTCCATTAAAACTTTAAAAGGTATCGGTTCAAAAACAGCTGTTTTATATGAACGATTGTCCTTGGAGAGTTTATGGGATCTTCTTTTTTATTTTCCCAGGGCTTATGAAGAGTTTCCTTTGCCTACCGCAGATCTTTCAGAGATTTGCGACGATGAAAAAACAGCGGTTTATTTTACCGTTAATGAAATTCCGAAGAACATTAAAACCAAACGGATGGATATCACCACATTACAGGGATTTGTGGGTGATATTCCATTTGAAGTCGTATGGTTTCGTTCGGCATACATAAAAAATCAGTTACAACTTCATGAGACCTATATCTTTTACGGAAAAATTACATCGGTGGGTGCTTTTAAAAAGAAGATGGAACAGCCGTTGGTCTTTACCAAGGAAAAATATAAATCCGTATTATCTTCTTTGCAACCTGTTTATTCTCTTACCAAAGGACTTACCAATAATGCCTTAAAAAAACAGTTAAAGTCCCTATTGGATGAAGTTTCGGTGAATGATTTTTTGCCGGATGAGTTACTTGCAAATCGAAATCTTTTGGGCTTTTTTGATGCCATAAAGGGTATTCATTTTCCTGATTCCTTTGATGAGTTGGCCTCTGCCAGGAAGCGACTTGTATATAATGAATTTCTTTGCTTTATCTTGGAGATGGAGCGGGGAAAACTGGAAGAAGAAAAGGTATTAAACGAGTTTCAACTTTCGAAAGATGACTGTTATGAATCGTGTATTAAATACCTTTCTTTTGAACTAACGGAAGGTCAAAAGGCATGTCTTAATGACTTAAAAGACGATGTTTCCGGTAAATACGTTTCACAGCGTTTGATTCAAGGAGATGTAGGAAGCGGAAAGACAATTCTGGCATTTCTTTTCATGACACTTTTTGTGGAAAACAATTATCAAGCCGCCATCATGGTGCCCACGGAAATTCTGGCAAAACAGCACTATGAAACTTTTTGCTCTTATATCAGGGAGTTTCAATTGCCTTTTGAAGCATGCCTTTTGGTAGGTTCCATGACCGCAAAGGAAAAACGAGAAGTATACGATAAGGTTTCTTCTGATAAGCCCTGCTATATTATCGGAACCAATGCGCTGATTCAGGAAAAAGCTTCTTATCGGTCTTTGGCGCTTGTAATTACCGATGAACAGCATCGCTTCGGAGTAAAACAAAGGGATGCTTTTCGAAAGAAGGGAATACACCCTTTTACGGTTGTTATGTCTGCGACGCCCATTCCAAGAACTCTTTCCATGATTTTGTACGGACCGATGTGCCGAAGAATCGCTTGCCTATAAAGAATGCGGTGATTACGAAAAAAGAATTAAACAATGCCTATCAACTTTTGTATAAAGAAGTGGAGCGGGGGCATCAGGGATATGTGATTTGTCCCTTGGTGGAAGCTTCCGAAAAGACGGAGAGCGAAAACGTAAATGATTACGGGAAAAAGCTTTGTGAGTTATTCAAAAATCGAATTCATATCGGAATTTTGCACGGAAAAATGCCGGCAGAAGAAAAGCAAAGGGTAATGGAGGCTTTTCTTAAAAAGGAGGTTGATGTTTTAGTTTCCACCACGGTGGTGGAAGTGGGGGTCAATGTCCCAAATGCAACGGTGATGATAATAGAAGATGCCAATCGTTTCGGCTTAGCTGCACTTCATCAGCTTCGCGGACGTGTGGGCCGAGGAGATTCACAGAGTTATTGTATCTTCGTGGATGCATCCAAAAAAGAGGAACAAAATAAGCGCCTTAAAGTCTTAAAGGACAGTAACGATGGATTCTATATCGCCAATGAAGATTTAAAACTTCGAGGACCCGGAGATTTTTACGGAATCAGGCAAAGCGGAGAATTTGATTTCGATTTGGCGGATATTTATCAGGATGCTGATATTTTAAAAATCGCATCCGCGGATGCAAAAGAAATATTAAAGAAGGATGCGACTCTTTCAACGGAAGAATATGAGCCGTTAAATCGATTTTTACAGCAAAAATCCATACATCAATATACCAATCTATAACACGGGATTTCTACTTTTCAATTCGGAAATCTCGTGTTATTATTATGTCATATTTCATAACTTATCAATTCGATGATTCGTCGAGTACTCCCAGGAATAGGAGAAAAATTGTATAGTGTAATATCTACGGCTGTTATTAACGGCATTGACGGTGTACCGGTCAGCGTGGAAGCTGATATATCCGAAGGTATGCCATTGTTTGAGATGGTTGGATTTTTAGGTGCCGAAGTGCGGGAGGCAAAGGAACGTGTTCGAATTGCATTAAAAAATTGCGGATATCATTTACCGGTAAAACGCATTACCATAAATATTTTGCCTGCAGGTGTAAAAAAAACGGGATCCGGCTTTGATTTGCCAATCGCTATATCGTTACTTTTTGCCATGGAAGTTATAAAAGAAAATGACTTTTCAAAGTGTTTTTTTGTGGGGGAATTGGGGCTAGATGGAACCGTTCACGGTGTGTGCGGTATTCTTCCCATGGTTTCCGGAGCTTACGCTGCGGGAAAAAGGATTTTTGTGGTTCCTATGGAAAATATCGTAGAGGCTTCTTTAATACCGGATATCACCGTAATCGGTGTAGAGACCCTTAAAGATACGGTTTTATATTTAAATGAAGGGATTGTTCCGAAGCAAAAGACGCATAAAAAGAATAAACAATCAAGGGATGATAACGTCGGTGATTT
>CAJOGB010000005.1 GCA_905233835.1 uncultured Lachnospiraceae bacterium | reverse complement strand
AACCAATGAAAGAAGCGGTCCCTTTTTCTCCACGATGTTAAGGGCTTCTTCTCCGTTTGTTGCATATAAGACATCGTAGCTTTCCTCTAAAATGCCACCTAAAATCTCGCGGTTAATCTCCTCATCATCAACTACAAGCACACTACGTTTAATGTTACTAAGATAAACCAGTTCATCCTCCATAAACACGCTCCCCCTTTGATCTCATGTTGATTTGTCTCATATAATAAAAATATTTTACAATATTATCCGACATTTCAAAAGTCGTTTTACTGCCTAGTTTTCCTCCTCGTCCAATGTGAAGAATCCAATCATATCATCCAGTTCCTCTGCGGATTTTTCTAAATCCCCGGCGGAATCGCCAGAATCAGCGTCATAACTAAAGACAATGGTGTCTTTTTGCTCCCCTGCGTGCTTTATCACCGATTCTTATCCTTGGAATCAGCTGTGTTAAAATATTATACCACATTATCGATAAGAATCACATAACACAAAAACAATTCGGGGTTTTACGATTCCTTTACTTTTGTAATGAAATACGTAATTGTTCTACCAGCTGTTCCTGGTCAATGGGCTTTGCCACGTGTCCGTTCATTCCTGCCGCCTTTGCATTTTTAATATCTTCCTCAAAAGCATTGGCCGTCATGGCAATAATCGGTACCTTTGCCTTTGCCTCATCCGAGAGTCCCCGGATGGCACGAGCCGCCTCATATCCGTTCAAACGGGGCATCTGAACATCCAAAAACACCACATCATAATATCCTGCCGGATGCTCCACCACCTTTTCTAAAGCCTCCTGTCCGTCGCAGGCCTGCTCCACAATAAGGTCAAACATTTCTAAAATGGCAACTGCGATTTCCCTGTTAATCTCCACATCGTCCGTTAAAAGAACCCGTTTCCCATTAAAATTAACCTCGGAGAGATTCTTTGTCTCCTGATGCGCTTCAATATCCGCTTCGCTCGCCAAAGGCATGGAAACATCCACGAGAAATTCACTGCCCTTTTCAAGCTCTGTCTTTACAGAAATGGTACCGCCCACCAAATCCACAATCCGTTTGGTTATCGCCATACCAAGTCCCGTTCCCTGGATGCCCTGTTTTTCCACCTGTTTTTCACGCTCAAACGCTTCAAACACCTTTGCCGCAAACTCCGGTGTCATACCCATACCGTTATCCTTTACAGCTATTCGATATCCTGCGATTCCATCCAAAACATCCCCGGTTTCTTGAATGCTGACCCGGATTTCTCCGCCTTCCTGCGTATATTTAATGGCATTGGATGTCAGATTCAAAAGAACCTGATTTAATCGAAGCCTGTCCCCGTAAACATAGGGATGCTGCAGATTCTCGGTGGTAACGGTTAAAGTCTGTCCCTTTGCCTCGGCAGAGCCGCGCACGATGGAATCCAGATTTCGAAACACCTCATGTAAATCCATGACCTCGGATGCAATTTCCATTTTCCCGCTTTCGATGCGACTCATTTCCAAAACATCATTAATCAAGGAAAGTAGATGCGCTCCTGAGGACTTGATTTTCTTTAGGTAATCCTCCATCTTTTCCTGATTTCCCGTATCCAAAAGCGCCAAATCCGTAAACCCCAGAATCGCATTCATGGGCGTACGAATATCATGGGACATATGAAATAAAAACTCGGTTTTCGCCCGGTTTCTTGCATCGGATTCAAGGGCTTTTTTGTCTGTTTCCTTTTGGCGGGCTATCATAATGGAAAACAGGGAAAATATAACTGCCAAAACCACTAAAACTACAAGAAACTGATAAAGGGCATTTTGAGCCACGTAATTTGAGAGATGCACTCCTTCCCATCCGTCAACCTCCTTAATGCGGTCAATCGTTCGTTGTCGAATCCACATTATAGAAGAAAAGAAAATCAAAAACACCATCAGCATCCACATTACTGTGGTTTTTCCGTACATCCGCTTTTTATCACGACGATAAACATACCAATAATATACCAGGCCGCCAATACTCCATACCGCCAGAATCAAATAGGACTCCGTCGCCAGTTCGTTCTCGGAAAAAACGTTTGGAATCAGTAAAAACAGAAAAGAAGCAGCAGCAAATATCATTCCTATAATCGTTTGAAGTTTAAACCGTCTTCCGGCATCTTTATGGGTTCTCGCCAGTTTTAAACAACCAATCATGCAGTATACATAAACGATAGTAGCCGATATGGTGGTCATATCCACAACCCACCCAATGGCCGTTCGTCCAAAAAACGGGATGATTACCGATATCATCATTACGATTAAAATCGCAACATAGGGTTCTTCCAACTTTTTCCGGCAAAAGTTCTCCCTCAGACATATCCACAAGCAGTCTGGCAATTACTCTGTAAAGTCCGAATAAGCTGGTAGAAATTCCGCAAAGAATACAAAGCACCAGCCACCGTAAGCCTGTCTCTCCAAACACACAGTATACACTGTAAAACAGGGGCAGCCCAAGTAAACCATCCGTTTTATGCGATACATCCAGATACTCCATCCAGTTTGAAAATCCGGGCGGAAGCGCCAAAACAATTATCAGTACCGGCAATAAATACGCCAGGCAGGATGCCACAATCGCAAACAAGCGCACGCTTTGTGTATCAGAAGCCTTTCTTCCTCCGGAATTGACCATATAGGTGCAGGCTTCGATTCCGATAAACATCCATGGCGCAAGCATCGTTATATTCATAACCTGAACACCGGGAGAGATTCCCAAAGCAAATCCAAAACTATCCGCAGGCGTATGTACTCCCGATATCAAAACGCCCACAAACAATACAATTATGATTCCTATTTGAAACAAGGCTGCAAATACATGTAGCAACCGTACCGCAACTTTTCCCACAATAGCCAGTAGCCCGAAGGAAACGATTATAACTATGGTGGTAAGCACCTCGCCAAAGTACACATCATAGCCGGCCACTTCATAGTGAAATCCCCATTGCAACACATCCCCCCACAGATTCCGGATAAGGACGATAAATGCAGTGACGTTTGCCCAAAGAATTGAAAGATATGCAAGTAAAACGCACCATGCAGACAAAAAGCCATGATCCGCTCCTAAAATTTTTCCAATATAAACGTGAATTCCCGAATCATTCGGATAGTGATTTGCCACATAAGAAATGCTTGAAACAATAAAATACATCAGAATCGACGCAAGTATAATACCGATGGCGGAACCAAGCGGACCCGCCTCCGGCAAAAAGATATTCCCCGGCATCATAAAGGCTCCCCATCCACAGGCGCAGCCGAACGCATACGCCCACTCGGAGGAAATACCGATTGTTTTGTTTTGTCCCTGCCTCATATCACTCATAACATCCCCCTTATGTTAAAAAACAAAGAACAAACTTCATCTATTTATTTTAAATCATTCGTTTGCGAAGGATTAAGTCCACCACTTCCGCATTGTTTTTTGTGTGTGCAAACATATTAATAATGTTTTCAGCCGCCTCGTCTTTTCTCATTCCGTTTAAGGCTTTTCTGATAATGTCGATTGCTTCCTGTTCCTGCTTGGTAAGAAGTAAATCATCACGACGGGTAGAAGATTTTGCCAAATCGATGGCAGGGAATACTCTCTTTTCAGAAAGCTTACGGTCTAACACAAGTTCCATGTTTCCTGTTCCCTTAAATTCCTCGAATACCACATCATCCATCTTTGAACCGGTTTCCACAAGTGCGGTTGCAAGAATCGTAAGAGAACCACCCTCACGCATGTTACGTGCCGCACCAAAGAATCTCTTTGGCATATGAAGTGCCGCAGGATCCAAACCACCGGAAAGGGTACGTCCACTGGGCTGTACCGTAAGGTTATATGCTCGTGCAAGACGTGTAATGGAATCCAAAAGAATTACAACATCTTTTCCGTGTTCCACAAGTCTTCTTGCACGCTCGATTACCATTTCTGATACACGCTTATGATGCTCCGGCTTCTCATCAAAGGTAGAATAGATGACTTCTACATTCTTCCCTTCGATGGCTTCCTTCATGTCGGTAACTTCCTCCGGGCGCTCATCAATAAGCAAAATAATAAGGTGCATGTCCGGATTGCTTTCTGTAATCGACTTTGCCACCTGCTTTAAAAGTGTGGTCTTTCCGGCCTTCGGCTGTGCAACGATCATACCACGCTGGCCTTTGCCGATAGGGGAAATAAGATCCACAAGACGCATGGCAACGGAACTTCCCGGACGCTCTAAGCGAATTCTCTCGTTCGGGAAAATCGGAGTCAAATCCTCAAAGTTCGGACGCTTTGCCGCCTTATCCGGATCGCATCCGTTAATCTCGTTCATATATAAAAGAGCACCGTATTTATCATTCGGGTTATTCTTTCTGGTACGTCCGGAAATAATATCTCCCGTCTTTAAATTAAACTTGCGAATCTGTGAAGGAGAAACATATACATCATTTTCTCCCGGCATATAGTTCTCGCAGCGAATAAACCCGTAACCGTCTGCCAAAACTTCCAAAATACCGTCGCAAGGTTTTTCATCATCATAATGCGGGATTTCGTCTTCCGCTTCTTCAGTAGCAGGAACTTCTGCAGTTTTCTTTGGTTCTTCTTTTTTGGCATCCAAAATATCCTGTGCCAACATAGCTTCTACCAGTTCATCCTTCTTCATTTTAGAGATTCCTTTAATATCCCTGGCCTTACAAAGATCCTTTAATACGGCAGCGGATAAAGTCTCATATCTAGCTCGATTATCTTCCATATAAACTCCTTTTCTTGTAATCCTTCTTATGTAAAATTTATATCTACTTATACAACCATGGAAATAATGTCGGAAACGACAATGATTTTCGTAACTAATTAATATAGAGAGATTATACTCTATCATTCCTTTCTCTTGCAAGGTTTTTTTCGATTTGCTATGATACATTTTGCAGTTATTTTTAATAATAAGGAGGCGTCTTATGACACACGATGAAAAAGCAATTATGCTTCACGAACAGTGGAACGGTAAATTATCGACAGAAGCAAAAGCAGCCGTTAAATCCAGAGAAGATTTGGCACTTGCCTACACTCCGGGAGTAGCGGCACCGTGTAAACTGATTGCAAAAAACAAAGAAGACGCTTACAAATATACATTAAAAGCAAATACCATCGCCGTGGTTTCCGACGGTAGCGCGGTTTTGGGACTGGGAAACATCGGACCGGAAGCAGCTATGCCTGTTATGGAAGGAAAATGTGTACTTTTTAAAGAATTCGGTGATGTAAACGCTTTCCCCATCTGCTTGGATACCCAGGACACCGACGAAATCGTAAAAATCGTGACTGCCTTGGCACCAACCTTCGGTGGAATTAACTTAGAAGATATTTCCGCTCCCAGATGTTTTGAAATCGAAGATCGTTTAAAAGCGACTTTGGATATTCCGGTATTCCATGACGATCAGCACGGAACCGCCATATCATCAACAGTTTAAAAATCACCGGAAAGAAAAAAGAAGACTGCCGTATCGTAGTAAACGGTGCGGGAGCCGCAGGTATCGCCATCACTAAGCTTTTACTTCGCTACGGATTTAAGCACGCCATCCTTTGCGACAGAAGCGGAATCATTTCCAAAGGTCGCGATCACTTAAATGTCACCAAAGAGGAAATGCTTAAAATCACAAACTTGGAAAACCGTACCGGCTCTTTGGCAGACGCTTTGGTAGGTGCAGACATCTTTATCGGTGTTTCCGCTCCGAATTCCGTAACACAGGATATGGTTCGCTCCATGAACGCTGACCCGATTATTTTTGCCATGGCAAATCCGATTCCGGAAATCATGCCGGATGAGGCAAAGGCCGCAGGTGCCAGAATCGTGGGAACCGGTCGAAGCGATTTCCCGAACCAGATTAATAACGTAGTTGCATTCCCGGGCATCTTTAAGGGAGCATTGGAAGGACGAGCAAAACAGATTACGGAAGAAATGAAGTTGGCGGCTGCGGAAGCCATCGCATCTTTAGTATCCGACGAAGAATTGTGCGAAGACTTTATTATGCCGGAAGCATTTGATGAAAGAGTTGCAAGAAAGGTAGCAGACGCTGTAAAGGGATTGATCTAAATGTCAGAAGTAAACCTCATATATAAAATCACGGCATTGGATTTATTGTCCAAAGCGGATTTTGCCCTAAGCAACAAACAGATTACCGAGTTTTTTATTTCCGGAAATTACACGGATTATTTTAATATTCAACAGATTCTAAATGATTTGGTGGATTCTTCCATGGTGGCCAAGGAGCAAAGTGCAAATGAGACTACCTATAAAATTACAGCCGAAGGTTTGGATACCTTAAGCTTATTCCAGGAACGACTCACAGAATCCATTGAAGAAGACATTAAAAACTTCTTCCAAAAAAACGGCCTGGAAATGCGAAAGGAAAACTCCATTACTTCCAACTACTATCCTTCCACCACAGGAGGCTACTATGTACACCTCCATATGGCAGAGGAACAGCGAAGTGTCATGGACTTTACCTTCCATGTTGCAAACGAAGAACAGGCCAAATCCATTTGTACCAATTGGAGATCCAATTACGAAAACGTGTACTTTTCTTTATTGGAAAACCTGATGTAAACAAAATAACCATACAAAAAGGGACGATTCCGTTTGGAACCGTCCCTTAAAAGTTATAAAAAACTCATCCCACATACAGGCGAATGAAATTCCTTTTACCAAAAAGTGCAGTAAGTAAAAGGAATTCCTCACCCCATATCACTTCTCCCTAGAAGGTGAGGTTAGTTTACTACACTAAAGGACACAAAAAAGACACACTTTATTTATAGTTTCAAACTTTTCTGTATAATTTTTAAAAAATATATCAATTTTCTATCAATTTTAGGTATATTTTTTGCAAATGTTAACACCAAAACATTTCTGTGATTGCAAAAGTTCGCAACATGAACTTTGCCCCTAGACATCAATTTTATTTATGTTATTATTACTATGCTCTTGAGGTTTTAGTGCAGAAGCCTTAGGGGCTATGAAATTTTTCATATCACTCTCCCCTGAAAGCCGATTATTCGTAATCGGCTTTCTTTTTTATATTTTTCCTTTTAATTTCCCCTCCGATTTGATAGAATAAAAGTGACTTTTAAGGGAGTTGGAGCTTACCGATTCCCCAATATTGCTAAGGGGTTTATATGGAAATAAATATCAAAAAAATTCGGGGGTTAATGACCGATTTCATGCTCTATGCATGGGTGGTCATTTCTATTGTTGACTTTATCTTTTATCTAATATTTTTATATCAAGATACACTTTCCTATCAGCCAAAGACATATTTTCTGGTTAAGGTAATCGTTCCGTTTTTAATTAACGGTGCGTTATTTTGCTTTGCCAGCTTCATTAATACGTCCTACGGATATTCCGAAGATTGTAAAAATTGGATTTGCGCCATGGGACTTACTCTGATTGGAACCGTGATAGCACTCTTTCACTCTTCCTATGTGGTACTTTGGCTTTCTCCCTGCTTCGGTATTGTTTATTCCGTGGTATTCCAAAACAAAACAATCAAGCGAATTTTATATATCATTACGATTTTGACAATTGCCGCTTCTGCGGTTACGGAATATCTTTTGGGAAGTGAAATCAGCCTTAAAATGCTGATTGAATCCGCAGTGATTGCCGCTGTATTTTCTACCTTGGTATTTTTGGTATCTAACATCATCTACGACTTCTTTATCAATGCGGAAAGCATGATCGAAGAATCCGGCGAGAAGCAAAAGGCATACGAAGATCGCTTAAAACAGGACGTCCTTACAAAGGTTCACTCCAGATACTATATCGATAACTATTTAACCAAGTTGTTTAAGGATTTAAGCCTTCACAGACCCATTTCCCTGGCCATGACGGATATCGATAACTTTAAGCATGTAAACGATACCTACGGCCATGAAAACGGCGATGAAGTATTGAAAAGAATTTATGATGCCAGCCAATGTTTGGATCCGGAAACTTGTATCGTTTCCAGATTCGGCGGCGAAGAATTTTTATTTATGTTTACAGATGAGGATGTTACCAAGCACCGTCTTCAGATTGAGGAATTCAGAAAAGCATTCGAAGCTCAGGAATATCCTTTCACCGATGAGCACTTTACCATTTCTGCGGGTTTGGTTACCAGCTACGGTTCCATCCCCTTCGACGAAGTATTGGCTATCGCAGATAAAGCACTTTACGCTTCAAAGAAAAACGGAAAGAATCAGACCACCATCGGTCGTATCTGATTAAAAATCACGAAGTAAAAGTACCCTGCCTTTGTGCAGGGTTATTTTTACGGTTTTTTCGGGGAGCACCTCATTACTGGTGGCAAACTGATATTCCGATGATATAGACCCGTGATTTAGCCCGAATTTCGCATTTTCAATGCTTATCTCATTCTCCTCCCCCGAGATATTTAAAAGGGAAAAGAAGGGATACTCCGACGTCACAAAGGCTGCATCGGAAACCACTTCCATCTCGCAGTAGTCATCCACGATAAGCGCCTTCTTTCCAAGGGAATCTAATTTCAATAATGCCGCCACATTTACAAAACTGTGATCGAATCGATTTCCCACTACACCAAGAAGAAGAAACTCGTCAAAACCACGATTTATACCCTCTCTGAGTGCATATACGGTATCTGTATCGTCCTTTTCCTTTGGAAGCCTTATCACCTCCGCCTCGGTCTCCAAAACGCCCTTATAGGAGTCAAAATCACCAACGATCAAATCCGCCTGCACCCCCAGCGCATCCAAATGCCGCACCCCACAGTCACATGCGATGACGTAGTCATCTTCCCGAATGTACGTCTTTATTCTTTCGTAATTTTTAATGTCCGCTCCACCGACAACAACACACTGCATGGATTTATTCCTCCAACTATATTACTCAGATTATAACACAAAAAACTACATACTTTTCACGTAGGGGACTTTTGTTTGACGTGTCCCCGGTGAAAAGGTATGTAGTTTTTTGATTAATAATTATAGATAAAACTATCTATTCTTTATTTTTTGTATCCGGTAAGTGCGTTTCCAACAATCTTACCACCACGCTTAATTACATACGGAAGAAGTTTTCCAACTTTGTCCTCAGCGCGGCACATATTAGAAGCATCCGGGTGATCTCTGTGAAGCTTGATCGCGTCAAATTCGCACTTTGTAGTACAAAGTCCGCATCCGATACAACGGTTCTCATCAACAGTAGTAGCACCGCAGCCCAAGCAACGTTTTGCTTCAGCCTTAACCTGCTCTTCTGTTAAGGTAAGACGTAAGTCATCAAATGTTTCCTTTGCAACTCCGGCTTTCTTGCCCGGGATCTGACGCTGTGCGTTATCAAAGGTTTCAAGCTTGGTCTGATCTTCGATATCGTTCTTATCAAGTTCGATAAACTCACGACGATCACGAGCCAAATCAAGTCTGTTACCCGGATGTACGAAACGGTTAATGGAAACCGCACCTTCGCGTCCGCCTGCGATAGCATCGATAGCAAACTTCGGTCCTGTAAATACATCACCACCTGCGAAGATATCAGGCTCAGCAGTCTGACGGGTAAGAGGATCAGCAATAATTCCGCCGTTCGGACGAAGTTCAACTTTGGTACCCTCTAATAACTTGCCCCACTGGATTGACTGACCAATGGAAAGAAGTACGTTCTCACATGGAATGGTAATGGTTTCAGCTTCATCGTATACCGGTGCGAATCTGTGATTCTCATCGAATACGGAAGTACATTTCTTAAATACGATTCCGGTAACTTTTCCGTTTTCAACCAAGATCTCTTTCGGACCCCAGCCGTTCTTGATTTCGATACCGTCTTCTTTTGCTTCTGCAACTTCATCTTTTGCTGCAGGCATTTCTTCCGGAGACTCCAAGCAAAGCATGGTAACTTTAGAAGATCCTGCACGAAGTGCGCTTCCTGCAACGTCGATAGCTACGTTACCACCACCGACTACTACAGTATCACCGCTTAAGCGGTTTGCATCATGATCAAGGTTGACCTTTCTTAAGAAGTCTACACCGGTCTGAACACCTAAAGCATCTTCACCCGGAACACCTGCAAGACGTCCGCCCTGGCATCCAACTGCGATAAAGAATGCTTTGTATCCCTGCTCACGTAAGCTCTGGATGGTTACATCCTCACCAACGTTAACCCCACACTTAATCTCGATGCCCATCTGTTTCATAACATCGATTTCAGCTTCGATGATATCCTTCTGCAAACGATAAGAAGGAATACCATTCATAAGCATACCACCCGGACGGCTTTCTTTTTCGAATACGGTTACCGGATATCCGTCTAAACGTAAGAAGTAAGCACAAGAAAGTCCGGCAGGACCTGCACCGATAACGGCTACCTTGTAATCATCTGACCACATACCACCATCATGCTTCTCGCAAAGCGGTACATAACGTTCAGATTTATTTAAGTCTAAGGAAGCAATAAACTTCTTAATTTCATCAATTGCCAGTGGCTGATCGATGGTACCACGAGTACATGCATCTTCACAGCGACGGTTACATACAGCACCGCAAACCATCGGGAATGGGTTATCCTGCTTGATAAGCTTTAATGCATCTTCATATCTGCCTTCAGCAGCCATCTTGATATAACCCTGAATAGCTAAGTGAACCGGGCAAGCTGTCTTACATGGAGCTGTACCTGTCTCGTAACAGTTGATCTTTGCATCATCACGGAAGTTGTAGTTCCAGTGTTCCGGACCCCACTTACGTGCATCAGGAAGTTCGCTCTTCGGATATTTCACCTCAGAACCATCCTTCTTGCAAAGTTTCTGTCCAAGTTTAGCAGCACCAACCGGGCAGATTTCCACACACTTACCACAGGCAACACACTTCTCTTTTTCAACATGTGCACGATATGCAGATGCGGAAAGGTTTGGAGTGTTGTAAAGCTGTGATGTACGAAGTGCGTTACATACGCCGGCAGCACAGTTGCAAATAGCAACGATTTTGCCTTCGCCATCGATATTGGTAATCTGATGAACATAGCCGTGACGCTCTGCTCTCTCTAAGATTTCATAAACTTCTTCTTTGGTAACATAGTGACCGATTCCTCTGTCATCCATGTACTCAGCCATGTCACCCATACCGATACAGTAATCACCGCGGATCTGGCCGGAACCTTCTCCACGCATGGTCTGCTGCTTACGGCAGGAACATTCGGAGATACCATATTTATCATACATATCAATCCAACGGCTTAAGTGTTCCACCGGTACGGACTGATTCTCAAGTTCGATTGCTTTTTCTACAGGGATGGTATGCATACCTACACCTGCACCTCCCGGAGGTACCATCTGGGTAATACCACCAAGTGGAAGCTGTGTCATAAGGTTGAAGAAAGTAGCCATTTCCGGATGTTCTTCGGTAACGGACTCCTGCATCATCATAAACTCTGCAGATCCCGGAACGAAGATCGGTAACTCGTAATGATATTCGAAGTTGTCCGGATTGTCTTTTCTGTCTTCTTTGTTTTCATAGTGACGAGTCTGCTCGATGATACCTAAGTAACGAAGGTCATGAACCATCTTAGTGGTATCTTCTACAGACATACCGTTCTTCCCAGCAAGCTGAGGAATAGAAAACGGTACACGGGTCTTTGGGAAGCTGGTTAACAAGAACTTAACCTGTTCCTTTGTAAGTACGCGATCAAGCAACCAGTACTCCGGGTCACGATTGTTGATCTTGTTTGTAAATTTCTTTACATAGCGGTCGGTAATGCGCTTTGCAAGTTCAATTACCAGCTTTTCCTTTTCAGGATCTTCAGCCACGTAATTCGGATCCTGCCAAAAGTCCCATTCGTTGATCATCGGATCGCCCTTTGACATGTCCATTGGTCTTAGATTCTTTACTAAAGCCATGAGTTTTCCTCCTAAATATTATATATACTTTTCTTTTGCAGAATTACAAAATCCCCCCTATAGGGTTTTCACACTGCTCTTATTCTATCAAAAAAAACGAAGTTTGTATATAAAAAACCTTGAAAATTGTGCATTTTGCACACGAAATCGATTCATGTCTTCTAATACACCACCTGTGGCAAAAAGCCACAAAAACAAAAAAGGCGGATACTGATAGGAACCGCCTAAAATCACTGTTTTATTCTGTTTCAATCTTTACCAAGCGCTGACTGCAGAAGCAGAGGACACCGTTTCAAGATAATCCACTTTCTTGGCAAGTTTTACCGGCTCGCTTTCTCCGTCGGTATAGTAAAGATCGTTGCCTTTATAGAAGACAAACATCTTCTCACCCAGAGCATATACGCCGTATGCCGCCACGTCGGATTCCACCTTATTTCTTTCTCCGTCTTTGAATCGGTAGAAGTCCGCTTTATAATAGTCCTCATAATCGGAGAAGCCGTAGGCCTCGTCACCAAAGGCATACAAAGAAGCTTCGGAACTTACCTTTTTGGAAACAAGTTTGCTCTCGCCGCCGGCACGAACGTACAAATCGCCTACATAATTCTCTTCATCATAATTATCAAGGTAATAAATCTTCCCGTCTGCCTCTCCTAAATAAGCGCCGTTTTTCGCCATTTTCTTTTCGGAGATTTCAAAGCTTCCGCCCTTATTTACATATTCAATGATACGATAACCCAAGGATTCATCGTCATCGTTTACGGTTACATAAGCATGTTTATTATCCTTTGTAATAAAAATACCGGAAAACTTATCCAAATCAAAGTCTGTATCTAAAGTTTGACCTTTGGCTCCGGAAATAGAATAGCTGATTCCGAAGAAGTCCATATAATTTCCGGCATCCGTAAGTGCGTAATAATCCCCTTCCAAATAGGACTGATAAATCTTCTTCAAACTGATTTTTTCAAAATCATCCCCGTCGGAAATATGAGAATAATAGCAAACATCATTCTGAACGGATGCATAGGATACGTTATCGGCAACTTCCTTTTCTTCACCGTTCTTATAGCATTTTAAGGTATAGAAGTTAGAGGATAAGGCCTCATCCTTTTTATCTTCCCACTCCTTTATGAAGTCCTCATAGGTTTCCTGTGCATGGGTTGCTTTGTAATAGTCATCGGAATTAATAGAGTACCACTTCTTATCTTCTTTGCAGTAATAATAGTAAACGTAGTTATCGTCGTCATCATAACCGCTGTCCACATTGTAGTAATGCTTTCCGGTTTCATCCAAAAGCTTTTCGTCTTCCGGATACCACTCCACCAACATCTCTACGATTTCCGCCAACTCATCGTCATCGAAGTCATTATCTCCCAGGAGTTCATCCACATCAATTTCTTTCAAGTTCGGAGCCATTTTTACATCTTCCGGACCCATCAAATCATTTTCAAAGAAATCGTTAAATGTGATTTCGGCATCATTGCTTTCGCCGTACCAAATCACCTTTTTATCCGCATCGAAATCAAAGATGACACTGTCTTTTGCAAACTTTTCACAGCCTTTTTCGGCAGTTCCCACGTAAAGATCGTAGAGACCGTCGTCTTCATCCTTGGAATAAACCAAGAAGTTTGGATTGTAGCTGGTCACAAATTCAATATCATCATCCACTTCTTCCGCTTTCGGATTGGAAGTAAGCTTTGCATAGTACAAATCATAGGTATCGTCGTCATATTTTTCAAACATGACCACATCGTCATAGACAGTCATCCAATCCACGTCATCGTCGATTTCATAGGATTTCTTTCCGTCGAAATAGTATAGTTCATCTTCGTCAACGATATAAACCGCTTTTCCTCCGTCCACAATCTGGAAAGAAGAAACATCGTCGGAGATTTCCACGGTAGCTTTTTTCACCTTGTCGGTCTTATCGGAAATCTGAGAAATAGGAATCACGCATGCGGTTCCCTCATATTTGTCGTAATCAAACTCACTGTAATAATAAAAATACTTTTGGCTCTTATCCACACCGATCAAACAATTATCATCATCGGAGCACTCCGAAAACTCAATATCGTTAAGCTTATCCTTCTTTGCGGTAACATCCGAAATCATATGGATGTCGCCCTTGCTCTGATAAAAGATGGTTTTGGACGTCTTTTGTCCGCCAAAGCCTTTCATAAGACCAAAAAGCAGTCCCGACATCATAAGAGATGCTATCAAAGCAACCACCAAAACAATGGCTACAATAGCGATGATAAGCGGGGTCTTACTCTTCTTTTCCGGTGCATTCGGTGTATTGTAAGGGGTCTGTGTCGCAAATCCGTTTCCGTATGGATTTTCCACAGTTTCAATCTGCAAATTACAACCACAGGACGGGCAGAATTTGATATGATCTCCCTCAATTAGTTTTCCGCAATTCGGGCAATTCATAATGCAATTACTCCTCCCTCATTCTTTGAGTTTTAACGTGGTATAGTTTACCCATTTTTCAACGTTTCGTCAAATTTGGTCAATAAAAAAGAGACGGCAAAAACCGTCTCTTAAAAGTCGTTTTATAACTGAGCCAAATCGGAAATCGCCGTATCTTTAATCATGCAGGTTCCATGCTCTTTTAATCTGCCGCCCAATCCCTCATCGTGGAACATTTGAACGGAATATTCCGCTACCGCAAATACATTTCTGGCAATTTCTTTCTTCGTCTGAATGAAGTTTAATGAAAGATAATACTCATCGTTAAATTTATATAACGTAGAAGAAATCTCTCCTAAATGTACAAGGGTCTTTGCCATACGAATGGCATCATCCAAATCAAAAAAGACTGCCCAAAAGGTCATTTCCAACGGATCGTTTTCGGAAGCTTTTTCCAAAACTTCCTTTGCCTGCTCCTCATCAAAGGAAACCGGCTTGTAAGGTTTCGCAGTGGCAAGTCCGCCCTTATGAACGGAATCTGCTTTTTGACGTTCCTGAATGATCATCTCGGAAAAGTCTTTTAATTTATCCTTAAACTGTGAAAGCATGGCTTTGATCGCGGAGTTTTGATCGTCACTGATCATCAGAGAAATATCTCCGTCCGGCATAATGGAAAGCTGAACGTTTAGCGCTTCCCCTGTGGTGTGGAAATCCACTTCTTCTTTGGCTTCCTGTAATATATAACGAAGGAATCCCTCCGCTTTTTCACGGTCGTCCATCAAATCATCCAACTGTACACCATAGGCTACCATCTCGTCTTTGGAGATAACGCATCGAATGGAATTTTCATCTAACTTTGTAAATTTCATGGACTCACCTTCTTTCTGTTTTTATATTATCCATATCGGATAGTTTTCCAATATTATAAAGAATAATGGAAAAAGAATCAAATCTTAAAGTTCCTCGTCCTCTCTAAAAAATCCCGCCAAAATATCGAAGATACACCAAATGGCACCAAACACCGTGGCGCAGAAGAAAACCCGAATAAAACTGTTTAATAAAAGTCCCCAGGTAATGGTGTGGGTGGTATATCCCACATACAAATTTCGGAGAGGAGCGAACAACAACCAGTATCCGCAAAGATACAGTCCAAAAAGAGTTCCTCCCAAGGACAATAATAATTCCATCACTTTTTTAAATGCTTTTTTCATCCCAAACCTCTAAAAAATCACGTAAAATCCGATGCACCCAAAAACAATTCCTGCCACAGCTCCCACCGTTACATCCTTAATAAAATGTACACCTCCGAAGACACGAATCATGGCAAGTAAAACACCTAAAAACATAAACCAAATTCCAAGATCCGTCTGAACCTGTAAAAATGTCATTCCAATTACAAAAATAGAAAATACATGACGACTTGGAAAACTCTTGCCCAACGTATTTTTTTGAATCACAGGTTCAAAGTCATACACTTCATAGGGTCGTTTACTGTTGTACAATCTGCGAAATACGGTTACCACCGCAAAAGACACTCCCGGTACCAATACCGCGGAAAGAAGCAAATCAGATTTGTTTACAAACAAATATGCCAAAAGCAAAGGGTAACACATAAATGTAATGGCGGTAATCAATTTATCCAATAAATTGATGGCCATAACCAGGAGTTTTCTTTTCCGGATAATCTCCGTTACTTTTTGAAATCGTTTCTCGTTCATAGTGCCTTTCCTTGGGAAATCTTTTCTTATATTTATTATACCAAAAGTGGGCAAAATAAAAAAACGGACTTTTTATAAAGCCCGTTTTCATTACTGGATTTTCATTGTCTTAATACAAATATCCTTTTCGGATTTTAAATTCGCGAAGAATAAATCACGAACCGTTTCCATATCTTTTCCAAGAGCAAAAGCCATTTCTTCAAAAAGCTTTCGTCCTGCGGTAGCCATCACCTTTTCATCGGATGACATGGCCTTTTTCCCGGATGCCATACGCATCTGCTCTCTTAAGTATACGGTTTTTACTACGGTAGCCAACGGCACCGGATCGAATTCGGAAATCTTTTCCTTAAAAATATCACCAAGAGTACGAATATTCTGCTCGGGAATCACAGGAAGTTCCAATACACGGTCCAATAAGTTCTGCATTTCCTCCTGACTCTTTACATCACGGATTCGAAGTTTGGAAGCCACAGGAGTAAGCACCTGGGCACCTTTCTGAAAAACAGGCTCCAATGAATAATACATCTTTTCGGATCCTTTTCCCTGAAGAGCCTTTTCCGAAATGTCCGCCACCTGGCAAACACCGCTTCCTTCATGCATTAAATAATCACCAACCTGGTAATCGCTCATAAATTTCACCATCTTTCTAAACGAACAACAAGTATAGCTAAAAGCTTTGGTAAAAAACTATACTAAGGGGACAAAAAACTGCGACTCACCTCATTTTAGAAGATTTCCCGCAGTTACTTGGTTATAATACCACAAAAGTGGTCAAAATAAAAGGACACACAGAGCCCTTTCGTCGTTTTTCACAAATTGTTCACATTTGTATTTAGCAATATTAACTATTAAAAAAATATTTGAGATTTTTTTATAGAAACTCTCTACGGATGACTTCCATTAAATTATGCTTTAATGAAGGATTGTGCTGGATTCCCTGTTCGCAGATATACAATACTTCCGCCAAGCGCTCCGGTGATCTGTCCTTTCCCTTTTCCATATAATCCACCAAATCGAAAATCATGTAAAGCTGGGTATAGAGCACACAGTACAAAAACTGGCGAATGATATTGTAATTCTCGTAAGCCAAGAAAAACAGTTCATTCATACACCATGAAAAATAAGACTGATACCTAAGATATGCATCCGGGCATTCCCGTAGCATTTTCCGAAGTTCCTTGTCAAAATAATCATCCACGCTGTCCAAATACTGTTTTCCGAAGATATCCAAATACCCTTTTATCAAATGATAGAACTTGGGTTCCCGCACGGACAGCGCTCCGTAGTTTATGCAGTCAAGCACCATATGATCGATGGTTTCGATTTTAAAGAAACTGTAAGTAGGTCGATTTAAAAGCGCATAGACTCCCTGGTTCTTTTTATCAAGGGTAAGCTCTATGTCCTCCGTTTCGGAAAGCTTATCTCGGATAATCAAGTCATGTTTCCCATAAACATAGGCATACATGGCCTGCCAAAGGGATGCCATATCTTCTTTCTCGTTCCAAAAGAAATCAAGAAGTTTTTCCTCTTCTTTTTTAAGGAAGGCAAACATCTTCTCATCTTCGTTTTCGATTTTCCAAAAAACTTCCGTCGGCACATCCGCCTTATGAAAGGTCAGTCGTCCCGGATGTTTTATAAATAACTTTGCAATGGCCGGACAGGAAAGCACGAAGGTCATCCGTGCTTCCTTATAAAACTCCACCGTTTCTCTTGGGTAAGTTCGACAAACAAGGGGCATTAACTCCGGTGTGCCGTTTGCCTGAAACTGACAGGTTTTATCGCAGTTCCAAAAGGGACATCTGCCCATCAGGCGCTTTATGATTTTCATATCCGGATTCTTTGGATGCTTTGCCACATGACTTCTTACGTGGCGACCGTAAAGACCCGGCAAATTCTGATACCGTTCATAGGTTTCGTCATCCACAGGAAGGACCCAACCCTTGCAACAACTGGTGGGACACTTATCCGCCAGGCAATGGTATTTCTCGTAGATGTCCGGAATGTATGTAATTACTTCTTCACTCATTTTAATATCTCAATAATTTTGTCAAGGGACGGGCAGACCGCAAAAAGCTGTTTACGAAGTTCATCGTCGGGTTTTGTCAAATCCGGCACCATCACGGTTTTACATCCTGCCCGAACAGCGGAAAGCACACCGTTTGGAGAATCCTCCACAGCGATACATTCTTCGGGTGTAAACCCCAGTTTCTCACATGCATACAAATAAGGATCCGGATAGGGTTTTCCGTTAGGAACTTCATGAGCGCTGATAACTTCGTCAAAGTCATTGGAAAGCCCTGCCATATGAAGGCGTTCCACCGCTTTTTCCAGTTGATTTGCCGTTACGATGGCAGACTTTAAATTATGTTCTTTCAAATATGCCAGGATTTCTTTTAGCCCGGGCTTTAAAGGAATGCCGTTTTCTTCAAGTTCCTTCGCCACTTTTACTCGACAAAGTCCACGAACCGCTTCGATATCCACCACACCATCATGACGCTCGGCAAACATTTTATGAGCATCCTCATGATTTAAACTGCGAAGATCCAAGGCATCCTGATAGGAAAACATAGAATATCCCAACTCATGGGCAGAATCCTGCCAGGCACGATTGTAGATTCGCTCCGTGTCCGTAACGGTTCCGTCCATATCAAACAGTACTGCTTTTATCATAAACTACTCCACGATACTTCCATCAAGGGTACGTACGTAATCCTTGATGTGAGAAATCATAACCTTTGCGGCCGGAGGCAAAAATTCATTACTTCCGGTACAAATACCCAAGGTACGATACTGCTTGGGCTCTAATGGATAAACATCCACGTTCATCTTGGAGGTCTGTAAAATAAGCTCCGGCATAATGGATATACCGGCACCGCATTCCACCATGGCGATGGCGGACTGGTCATCCAAGATATGACAATTGGCACGAACAGACAAGTGATACTTGGACAAATAATTTACCACGTCCACATCACAGCTGTCCTGCTGAATAACGAAGGGTCGATCCTTCAAATCCTCCGGCGTCATGTTCTTTTTCTTCTTCGGCAAATAGCCCTTGGGTACCAAGCAAACCAAGGCTTCCTTATAAAGCGGAATAAATGGCAGCTTTTCTCTGGCTTCATCGGAAATAATACCAAGTTCAATATTTCCGTTTTTCAACCAGTAAACAACGTCGTCGTAACTTCCCTGGAAGATCTCCACGTCAATCTGGGGATACTCTTTTTGGAAACTCTTTAAAATATTGGGAATCCAGGTAAGGCAAACGGTGTTGGTACATCCGATTCGAACGGTACCTGTCTGTAATCCCTGCATCTGTGACACCGCCTGAGAAAGTGCGTTATTGGATGCCACGATTTTTTTGATGTACGGACTTACCTCTTCCCCCGCAGACGTAAGCTGTACTCCGGTTTTACTTCGGATAAAAAGTGGAAAGCCGATTTCCTCTTCCATACTGGAAATGGAATGGCTCACAGCAGACGGCGTCAAATGAAGTGCTGCCGCTGCTTTCGCAAAGGATCCGTTGTCGATAATGCTTTGAAATATTTCATAAGATAACAATGTCATTTTAAAAGCCCCTCCGTGTTGAATCTCATTCATCCTATAAATGAAAAAGTTGAACTTTACTTCACGAGGTTATTTTAGTACAATCTGTTCGAACAGTCAATGTTGAGTAATCTTTTTTCTTTAGGCGGTCGAAAGACTGCCTTTTTCCTTTTTAAAAACAAATGTAAAACGCCCGACTCTAAATAGAGCCGGGCGCTTTTTTGAAAAACAGTTTTAAAATTCAGAAAGGTTTTTTGATGTTACATAGCCATATCCATTTGTTGCACCAGACCGGCCATTCCGTTTTCGTGAAGAAATACTCCACTTTGGCGAATCATGGCACGGGATTTGTTGTTTTCGTCGGTATGGTTAAAGGGTGTTTCCTTTGCTTTCAGACAGATGGCACCAACATCTGCCTCCTTTAAGGTCAACAGAATATCTTTTCCGTTTTCATCCTTTGTAAATATCCTTAAGCGTGAGAAAATCTCATCCGCTTCGTCAATCCAACCGTTACCGTCTAAATCATAAGTAGCTAATTCTTCAAATCCGTTTCCGGTTAAAGCTCCGAATAGTTCGGACCCGTCACCGATGATTCCGTCTTCGTTTTTGTCCAGTGCCAGAAAGCCGTTACCGGCACCCAGAGAAGATATTTCTTCCGCATTTCCATCACAATCCAGATCAAAGAAAAATGACTGGTCACTTACACTCGGTACGTTACCGTCTAAATTAATAACTAAAGGATCCAGGTAATGGACAACGCTTCTTTCAAATCTCTCGGTATACTCTTGGTAAAAGCTTCGACTCATGGTAACATCGATGCCAAATTCGATTTCATTTCCGTCGGCGGTTACGACCTTCCCTGTCGTGGAAAAGGTAGTAGTTTCTGTTTCCTCGTAGGTATAACTTTGTTCGTAACTAATCGTCGTCGGCGTTTCAAAGCTTCCGCTACCGTTTACCAGTTTGGCAAACTCATCCCCATCCTCTTCATCCGATGGCAGACGTTCCCCAAAAAGAAGCATAAACAGGTAGTTTAAAGTTTGAAGTCGAATTTTCTTGGCGGAATTTTCCAGTTCCGTCAATCCCGATTTCTGCGACGCTCCTCTCGTCGCAGAGGATTTCCCGTTACCGTCCGTAATATTTCCAAGCAGACCGGCTTCCTTATTCGCTTTCTTGTCTTCTTTTAAACTGTCTAAGTTGTAGTTTAAATAGCCGAGAAAGTTAGGAGAACCAAATCCAAGGCTTGAATTTTGCCGGATTCCGCCTGCATGATTACTTCCGGATGTGGAAATCATTACTGACGATGAACTGCTTTGGCGATACACGCGCGAGCTTTTCATCCCCACATCGCTAGACGCAATAATCATATAATACCTCCCTTCGGGAAGTACCGATTCTGCAAAGCAAAATCCCTTTTTTAATGCAAAAAAATAGCACTTATCGGTTAGGGTATCCATACCCTGACTTTTAAGTACCATCCTGGTGCATCCCATATTTTGTGAAGGATTATGTGGCCATCAAAACCCTTCACACAATATATCGGAAATGCAAAAAATATCTTAACGGATTTTTTTAAAATTTTTCTTCGATTTCCACTCTCTGAGGAATGGATTTTACGGTGAGCTCGTAGCCGATGTAAGTAACAATCAGGCTTCCCAATACGATGAAGTAAAATGAAATCGCATTGTCTCCCAGTTCCATAAAATTAGACAAGAAGGTTCCTGCCAAATTAAACAAAATATGAAGACCGATGGTGACCAAAATATTTCTGCTCTTTTCGTAGATCACACCGAATACCAAGCCCAAGGCCGCAGCATAGATTCCCTGCAAAGGATTCATATGCAAAAGTCCGAACAAAATCGCCTGCATAAGATTTGCTCTAAAAAACGTGGTTGCACGACGTGCATAGGTAAAGGTAAGACCTCGAAAGGTAAGTTCCTCCACGATGGGTCCCAAAAGCACGGTGTAGATAATAAGGGGAACGGTATAGTTCTCCCAAGAATCCAATCCCATGTTTTCCATTAACTTCTCATAGTTTACGAGCCACTCCGGAAACATGGTGGACAAAAAGTTCATAAGATAGGTGCAAAGATATTGCAATCCCACCGCCAACATTATAAGTCCCGGAATAATGGAGATGCGATATCCTTCAAATACACCCTTTCCTTCGGTTTTAATATCACTGGCCACTTCACTTACGTTGGAAAGTCCGCCCATCACCTGCTTATTATGACGTAAACGATAATACCAAACAGAAAAAGTGATACCGCAGATTAAAGTATAGGCAATGGATACCCAAACCGTAAAATCGGCGGTCTGAATCGCATCCATCATGGAATCTGCGATATCCGTATAATCTCCGCCGGAAAACGTGGCGAGTTTTTCCATAAACACCACTTCCATTCCCATAACGGCAAGGGCATTTTGAATCACAAACACCACGATAATCGGCAAAAATGCTTTCATTATATTATTTGTTCTTTTCATTTATTTTAAAAACTCCTTTAAGGCCTCCACAGACTGCTGCCCATCGTAAACGCCACTATCATATAAGGCTTTTGCGATTACCGTATCAATGGAATAAGTACTCATCTTATCCATCGCCGGCGTATAGTAAACAAAGGCTTTTCCTTCTTTTTCCAGTTTTAAGACTTCCGCCATCTGCGCATTGTAGACTTCATGGCGATGATCCAAGGCATGAATCACATTAGGTTTCTTTCGAAGCACACGGGTATATACACCTCGATGTCCCTGGGGTTCCAATCGGTAGCCCTTGGGCTTTGACATAATCACCACGATTTTGTCACATCCCTTTTCCATGGCTCTCCAAACGGGGATGGAATCCGACACCCCACCATCATAATAAAAGCGACCGTCGATTTCAACCGCTTTGGCCGCCACCGGAATGGCACAGGTAGCTTTGATGACGGAATAGTCATTGGGATGAATGTCTTTTTTCGTAAAGTAGTGAGGGCGTCCCGTTTCCACATCCGTAGCCGGACATTCAAACTCCGCGGGATTTTTCATCATGGCCTCATAGTCTAAGGGATCTTTTCCGCCCTCTTCCGTTAAGGTTCCGTATATATAATCCAGTCCGAACAGGTTTCCGGTCTTTACGAAGCTTTTTACCCCGAAGTACTCCGGATCCGAAGAATAGTCACAGTAGAATCGCTTGTTTCTCTCGCGCTGTCCCGCCAAAAAGGATGCGGTATTGGCCGCCCCGGCAGACACCCCGATACAGTAATCAAACGTTATATGCTCATCCAGAAATACATCCAGCACTCCGGCTGAATAAGCGCATTTCATTCCTCCACCTTCGACAATCAAACCCGTCTTCAAATCTCTCACCTTCGTTCTCAACACTAATTCCATGATATTTTAATCAGAAATGAAGTTTTTGGCAAGAAAAAACAACATACTTTTCACGTAGGTCACTTTGAAATGTATGTTGTTTTTTTCATAATACTATTAACTTAGATTCGTATAATACATCGCGTTCTGTACGAAGATGGCAACCGCTCCGATGTAGTACTCCTTTTCCTTAAACCCGGTATAAAGAATCTTATTCTCATCGATGGTTTCGTCGTAGTACTTACACATTTTTACCAGTTCCTTACGTACCGTTTCCTGCTGAAACAGGCTGCCGCAAAGGATTACAAAATCGGGAGAAACAATGGTAATGGCGTTTACGATACTTCTGGCAAATAAATCCATGGCATCCTTTAGTTTCTCTTCCTTTGCAAGTGCTTCTCCAAAGGTCTTTGGTGTAAAAGGTGTAATCTTATTTAAGGCAGAGTAAGAAACCTTTGTCTGCAAGCATCCGCGACGTCCGCAGGAACATAGTTCTCCGTCCTTATCAACGATGTAGTGTCCAAGTTCTGCTGCCTTTCGATCCGTTCCCTCGTAAAGTTTTTCATTCAAAATCAAACTGCCGCCCACACCCGGGCCCCATTTGATTAACATGATGCTGTCGGTTTCCTGTCCTTTTCCGTAGAGTTTTTCCGCCAAGGCCAGTGCATTTACATTGTTTTCAATCCATACGGGAAGCGCAAGTTTCTCTTCCAATATCTTTTTCACCGGCACTTCTTCATCCCAAATACCGTAGGCATGAACGGAAACCCCTCGGGTTTTATCTACGATACCCGAGATTCCCACTGCCGCCCCGCGAATTGGCAAATCATCAAAGTTTAAAGACATCTCCATGGCCGTCTTTGCGATTTCGTGAAGCATTACTTCCGGGCGGGAGGTGGTATCACAGGGGAAGGTCCGTGTGGCCTTTGCGTCTCCCTTTAAATTGGAAATGGCGATAACCACGGATTCCGGTTCGATATTAATGGCATACAAATAGGCATATTCATAGTCAATATCGATAAGAACCTTTTTTCTTCCCACACCTTCACTCTCGGCGGTGCCCAGTTCCATCAGAAGCTTTTTTTCCAAAAGCGAATTGCAAATCTGGGTTACCGCTGCGGGGGTCAGTCCGGTGGCTTCGGATAATTCCTTTCGCGACACTGGTCCGTATTCCATCAGATGATTTAAAATCGCAGAGCGATTCTTTCGCTTCACCTGCTCCATATTCATTCCAGAACGATCGATTTCCATATCTTTTCCCTCAAAATAAACTTTTAATAAAACAGTTCTTTGTTATCTCCGATAATTCCCGGATGCGCCCCCTGCTTAATAAGGGGCTCACGCTTCGGATGTGCAATCACCCATTTGTTTCTCTGTAACAAAAGTGTCTGCTCCGCATCCTTTTTATCTACAAACGCCTTTTCCTCATCGGTAAGCGGTGTGTTGGTATTCTTTGGAAGAATAACCACGCCCTTAAATCCGTCGTCCGTTACTTTAAGCGGTGATAAATGAAGGGTAGTTTCAAACATCTCAATGGCACATCCGCGTTCTACGAAGAACACCTTTGCGTCCTTATTATCGTAATGGTTGTTTTGAATCTCCCAACGGTGTCCCAAAACAAGCATAAAATCGGTTACCGCGATGTTAATCTCGCTTCCTTTGTGGTACTCAAATCCGTTATAGGTAGAGTTTCTTCCGTTACAATATCCAAACTGAATGGGCATTCCGCCGTAAAGTCCTGCCTGAACCTTTTCATATACCGGGAATGCTTCCACCTCGGCAACGCTTGGAACATATACATTTCCCTCTGCCGGGATATCGGTATGCTCAACCATATATTTTGTGACATCGGAAAAGTCATAGCCTTTTACGATTCTTCCGTAAGGAGCAAATTCCGGATCCTCTACGGAATAGATTTTTACATCATTTACTTCATTTAAGTGTTTTAATAATTCCATACTTTCTGTTCTCATAGTACTTCTCCTTTTTCCCTATACATTCGAAACACTTAACAACTCTTTGGCACAATCGGAATCCTTTCGAACAAATACCGGTGGATATCCAATGGGTGCATCAATCACATGCGTTCCGCCCACATACTCTTTTTTCGTAAATAAATGTATCCAAGCATCCTTTGGGAAATACACGTTTCGACTGCTTCTTCCCTTTTCGTATACCGGAGCCACCAAAAGATCTTTTCCCAACAAGTACTCGGTCATTTCCTCGTAGGCCTTTTCTTCATCGTAGTGATAGAAAAGCGGTCGCATCACAGGGGTTCCTTTTTCTGTCTGCTCCTTAACCAAATCAATGATATAAGGCTTTAGCGCCGCATGCATCTTTGAACACTTTGCGGTATGCTTTAAAAGTTCCTCATCCGCGTCAAACTGCACATCATTTACCGGCTGATTTCCTTCGTGGGTACGAAGAAGCGGGGTAAATGCATTCATTTCTTCCCAACGCATCAAAAGTTCTTTGCTTCGGGACAGCAACTTTCCGTAGGTGGTATAACCCCCTGCGTCGGAGTGAGTCACACCGTAGCCGGACATGGCAAGAGATAAGGTCGCCGGTACCGTAGAAATTAGTCCGTCATCCACAGACCAATCCACATGTTGATCGCCGGTCCACATCATGGTAGATGCCGCGATTGTTCCCGTATGTCCCGCTCTGGTAAAGAAGAAGACCTCTCCTTCTTTTTTGCACTCTTCAATAGCCTCACGGTTCATTTTTGCCCAAATGGCGGGCCACTGATTATGAATCACTTCCGGATCCTCACCGGAGAAAAGCACCGCATCCACCGGTAAGTATTCACCGAAGTCCGCCATCCAACCGGAAAGGCCAAGACCAATCATATTTTCTTTAATCAATCCCTTATACCATTCGTAAGCTTTCGGATTCGTAAAGTCAATCATCGCTGCCGGGAAGGTGGTAATGGTAACCAAATAATCCTTTCCCTCTTTGTCCTTTACGCAATATCCGTGTTCGGAAGCATAGGCATAGAGTTCTTTTTCAATGGCCATGAAAGGAT
>CAJOGB010000004.1 GCA_905233835.1 uncultured Lachnospiraceae bacterium | reverse complement strand
TCCTCAGCCAGGTTCATCAACTCATCCAATTCCTCCACGGAAAAGTCCATGGGGCTCATTAAATGTCGCATGATTTCCTCCTTTAAATTCAAGTACACATACCTTTTCAATTATATCTTAGAAGCTATTCCACTTCAAGATTTCATCCCTTGTATCAAAGAAAAACGTCGGCTTTGCCGACGTCTCTTTAAAACCATTTTTCCACGAATCCTTCACCCATGGCTTCGGATACGCTGCCTACGATAAAGAAGGCTTTTTTATCATATTCTTTCACGATGTCCTTAATCATGGGAACATCTCGCTGGGTGCAGACACAGAATAATACTTTTCTCTGCTTTCCCGTATATTCTCCGGTTCCGGTTAAGCTGGTGACACCACGGTCCAACTGCTGTAAAATCTGATTCTTGATTTCATCCGGATGGGAAGAAATAATAATGGCCATCTTTGCTTTCTTACCGTGGTCCACGATGTAATCAATCACGCGTCCCATAATAAATACTGAAATGATAGCATATAAAGTTTCTTCCAAACCAAAAACAAAAGCACCCACAACAACCACAGCGCCGTCCAAGTACTCAATCAAACGTCCTACCGGCACATGGCGAAGATACTTTGCCAAGGAGTTACCAAGCATATCGGTACCGCCTGTGGTGGCCTTTGCAAGAAGCATTAAGCCGGTTCCGGCACCAAAGCAAATTCCGCCGTATACCGCCGTAAGAAGCGGGTTGTCCTGAAAGAAAACATAATCCGGGAAAATGTAGAGTTCCGCCGTCATTACCGTAAAGGCAAGGCCGGTTCTCATAATACGCTTCCAGCCCTCCGTCTTCCACGCAAAAAGGAAAATCGGAATGTTTAAAACCAAGTTGGATACCCAAAGAGGAACCTCATGGCCAAACATCATCTTTGAAACATATTTGATGACGATGGCAAGACCGGAAACTCCTCCGGTAACCATGCCTGCCGGATCGAAAATATATTTTACGGCAAAGGATACAATGGTGGTTCCAAGTATGATAATCCAAAAGTCGCGGAAATATACCATAAATCTTTTCTTTGTCATCTTCAGTTTCTTCTGTTCTTCCATTTTTATCTCCATCAAAGATTCTTTGATTTATTTTTTATCCGGATACTTTGAAAAGAAGTCCTCCGCATATCTTACAGTTTGCATTGCATCTTTGCAATAGGCATCTGCACCAATCATATCTGCATAATCCTGATTCAACACTGCGCCGCCCACCATTACCTTACAATCCACATTTGCCTCCCGCAGGGCTTTAATGGTTTCTTCCATACTCACCACGGTAGTGGTCATTAATGCGGACAGACCTACCAAATGAATATTTTCTTTGATAGCGGTTTCCACGATAAGCTCCGGCGGTACGTCTTTTCCTAAGTCGATAACCTCAAAGGAATAGTTTTCCAGAAGGACTTTTACGATATTTTTTCCGATGTCGTGAATGTCACCCTTTACGGTGGCTAAAATCACTTTGCCCTTGGGCTCGTTTTTTACACCTTCGTTATTTAGTTTATCTTTGATAACCTCAAAGCAAACCTGAGCACCTTCCGCGCTCATTAAAAGCTGAGGCAAAAAGATTGTATTTTTCTCAAATCCCACACCCACATAATCAAGGGCCGGAACGATGTAATTATTAATCACATCCAGTGGATCCGTTCCGCTTTCCAGTTCCGCTTTGGTAAAGGTTTTACAGTTTTCCTTTAAACCTTTTATGATGGCATTTCCAAGTTTGGTTTTTGAAATATCATCGGACGCGCTTTTTTCCTGAGCATCGGAGGAAACTACTGCTTTCTCTTCCATTACTTTTTTAAGCTGTGCTTCCGCAGATACCGTTCCCGCATAAGCATTGATAAAGGATAGGCAGTTGTCATCAAATCCCTTAATGGCCAAATAGGAATCGTATACGGATTTCATGGCCGAAGAAGACGGATTAATAATGCCCGCGGTAAGTCCCGCATTTAAAGCAGACGCATAAAAAGTAGAGTTAATTAAATCTCGTCTGGGAAGTCCGAAGGATACGTTTGATACACCAAGGACACTGCAGGCATGTAACTCTTCCGTGACACGTCGTACGGTTTCAAGTGTAATCTTTGCGGCCTCCTTACTGGTAGAAATGGACATTACCAGCGCATCAAAAACAATATCTTTTTTGGGGATGCCCCACTTATCCGCGTTTTCATAAATCTTCTCAGCGATGGCCATACGACCGTCTGCGGTTTCCGGAATGCCTTCCTCATCCAAAAGAAGGGATACCACGGTTCCCCCGTATTTTTTCACCAATGGAAAAATCGCATCCATCACTTCCTGCTTGCCGTTAACGGAATTGATCATGGGCTTTCCGTTATAGATACGCATGGCCCCTTCCATAGCGACAGGATCTGAAGTATCAATCTGTAACGGAAGTGCGGAAATTCCCTGTAACTCATATACCGCACGCTTTAACATGGTAGGCTCGTCGATTTCCGGAAGTCCCACGTTTACATCTAAAATATGGGCTCCGTTTTCTTCCTGGGTCACACCTTCGTTTAAGATGTAGTCCATGTCGTTATCCACCAAAGCCTGCTTCATCTTTTTCTTTCCGGTGGGGTTAATGCGCTCCCCGATGATTACCGGCTTTTCGTTTAAAACCACGTGTCCCATACCGGAGCTAACCACCGTATCATCACAGGGCACTACGTCGTTTGTCTTTTCATTTTTTAAAGTCTCTACCAGAGCACGAATGTGATCCGGTGTGGTACCGCAGCATCCGCCGACACCTAAGACGTTATTGTTCTCACCGGCGATTTCTTTCATAACGGAAGAAAACTCCTCCGGTGTTACATCAAAGTAGGTTATCCCGTTTTCCACACGAGGAAGACCCGCATTTGGGTTTACCACCACAGGAACGGAAGCCGCTTTTGCTAACTCCTTTACGATACCCTTCATTTCTGTAGGTCCGAGACCGCAGTTTACACCTAACGCATCAACTCGTAGACCTTCCAGCATAGCTACCACGCCCTTAGGCTGACCACCGGTTAAAAGTTTTCCGTTTTCGGAAAAGATTACTGTAGCGATGACCGGTAAATCGCAGACCTCCTTTGCGGCCAAAACCGCTGCCTTACACTCGTAGGAATCGCTCATGGTTTCGATTAAGACAAGGTCCGCCCCTGCCTTTACACCTATGGAAATCACCTCTTTATAAATATCCACCGCTTCTTCAAAATCCAAATTTCCGAGAGGTGCAAGAAGTTTTCCCGTAGGTCCGATATCAAGTGCAACAAAAACCTTTTGATCCGGATTTTTTGCCACATATTCATCTCGAACTTCCATCACATTTTTTACCGCAGCGGTGACGATTTTTTCCAAAGGATAATTCTCATCATCCACAGGAAACTTCATGCGGTTAGCACCGAAGGTATTGGTGTTAATGATATTGGCTCCCGCTTCCATATACATACGGGCCAAGTCTTTTAAGACTTCCGGATGATCCAAGTTAAAGGTCTCCGGGAGTACCCCCTGCTGTAAGCCGTGAGCCTGCAAGTAGGTTCCCATACCTCCGTCGAAGAAGAGGAATTTATTTTGTTTTATACATTCGTTTAAATATTCTCTCATAGTTTACAAATTCCCATCACTGCCGTAACCGATTTGGACGGCACCATCATATTTGAATCCTGGGCTAAGGTAATTCCCAGTTGTTTTTCTGCGTTAATCGCGTTTAAAAACGCCGGCTGATATTCCGTACCAAAATCCGCAAATCCCGGAGAAAATCGTGGGCGAAGGGTTAGTCTCTCAGGCTCGAGGCGTTTTTTTATCACACGTTGGATCTCATCTAAATAAGCTTCGATATAGGCTGCTGCCGTTGCCTGCATAAGAAGGCTTTTTGCCACCTGAAGTTTTGCATAGCGATGCAAAAGTAAATCCACGGAAGGAGAAAGTGTGGCACCCACCAAAATGGCATCTTTACACTCTACCAGATTCTTTCCCAAGGCTTCGCTTTTAATTGCAAAATCTCCGATGGAAAACTCGACCTTTAACTCCTTGCCGGCATCATCTTTTTTTCGCACAATGGGACACCACTTTAAAATGGCCCGAAGCTGCGCCGCCTCTTTAACTTCTGCGATACATTCATCAATTAAAGAAAGGACTTCTTCGCTTGGTGTGGTCTTTGCATCGTATCCGGCATAAATATATAGTTCCTTTCGATTGATTTCAAAAGGGATACTTCCAAGTTTTTCGGTTCTGTATTCCATATCCAAAAACGTCCTACTTTAATACCACGATGTCGGATAAGTTTTTCACGATGGCTTCCGCCACTTCCGGTTTATTCATGGAATAAACGTGGATGTGATTTACGTCATTTGCGATCAAATCAATAATCTGATCTGTAGCATAGGCGATTCCCGCCTGTTTCATTGCCTCCGGCTTATCGCCGAATTTATCCACGAGCGCTAAGAATCTTGGAGGCATTACGGTACCGGACAACTGGATGGCACGCTTTACTTGATTAGCATTTGTAATTGGCATAATTCCCGCACAAATGGGCACCAAAACTCCTGCCTCACGAAGGCGATACATATAGTTATACATAATGGAATTTTCAAAAAACATCTGGGTGGTTAAAAATTCGCAACCCGCATCCACCTTCTTTTTGATGTTTAAAATGTCCGCATTTTTATTCTCCGCCTCCGGATGGGTTTCCGGGTAGCAGGCTCCGCCCACGCAGAAGTCTCCGTGAGATTTGATATAAGCAGTCAAATCGGAAGCATGGCGAAAGTCCGCATCCTCCCCTAAATCACTTACCCCCTCCGGCAAATCTCCTCGAAGTGCCAAGATGTTTTCAATACCGTGGGTCTTATACTGCGCCAGGGCTTCATCTACGGATTCCTTTGTGGAAGATACACAGGTTAAATGCGCCAAGGAAGGTACACCAAGAGATGCGATATCTCCTGCGATATTGGTGGTAAAGGCTCTGGTTCCTCCTGCCGCACCGTAGGTTACACTGATAAAGGAGGGATGAAGTTTTGACATCTGTTTTGCCGCAGAAAGCACACCCTCATATTTATCCTCTGTCTTCGGAGGGAAAACCTCAAAAGAAAGGGTCGGTTTATTCTCTTTAATAATCTCTGAAACTTTAATCATAATCTTTTCCTTCATTTTCCTATTTCGCATGGACAAAAAGCCGTCGCATACATGCATTATTTTATCATACATCCCCTTTTAAAAGGAATTTCTTTTTCTTATGAAAAGATATAGAAAAAAGCAAAAAAAACAGCCCCTACACATAGTGGTAGGGACCATCTTCTATCGCAACAAACTCTTTCTCTTCCTTGAAAGAAGCCTCATTTAATATCTATACCGTTCTCGGACGAAGTAAATTAAACCAGCTCCACTCGCCTTTGATTTCTCGCTCGATAAAAAGTATTCTCTCACGATCGCGATGTGCAACCGATTCCTTAGAAGAATATAATTTTCTCTGCTGAGTATCCATCTCATTAAGAATAGGATTTTCAAATGCTAGCATAACTGCCTCCCTTCTCAGCAAACGCTGACAAACAAAACATTTCACACTATACGATTAAGAAAATATTTCCTCTTGTTGAGATTATAATAACACGAGTAAATTATAAATTAAAGTCTTTTAAGGTTGAAAGATTTTCATCATTATAAATTCGTTTGTTCACTCTGTTCAGACACCGGATTTACAGGCTCTGAGTGCCTTGTGTAGGGGTGCTCGATCTTTAAATATTTCAGCGCCTCATAAAGAGTTGCATTGGTGGATGCCTGGTAAGGAACCACATAGAACACTTCTAAAATTCCTGCGGTAAAAAGTGATAAAATATGCCATCCGATAAAGGATAAATCCAAAACAAAAGCATGCCACTTTTCGCCGTCCATCATCTTCTTTGAAAGAGCAAACACTTCTTTTCTGTCCATATCCGGATTCTCTGCCAAGATGTACGGAATCATACGGTACTCGTATGCTTTGATAATACCCGGAATAATAAAGAGTAAACTCCAGAAGAAGGTAAACAAATCACGAAGGAACATGGTTACCGCGATATTCTTCCAACAGTTATCATAGGCAAATACCACTTCCGCTACCTTTGCTTCCGTCTTTTGATTCTTAAAGAAGAATCGGCAGGTTCCAACTTCCAACGGAAGGTTTACAAATAAATCCATTAAGATTGCAACAATTACAATGATTACAACAAAAATCATAATTACCGCAAACAAAGTTCCAACTACTGCCGCATCGCCTGCATCAAAGATTTCATCGAAATCAAAATCGCTGTGATAGTCGGATGAATACTGTGTGATAGAAGAACTGATGCCCGAAGTTGCGCCGGAGAAGCTTCCGCTTGCACCTCCCGCCAGAAGAGATACCAAAAGTCCGATTAACACGCACTTCCAATAATTTCTCTTAAAGGCTTCCTTTCCTCTGTTCTTCAAGTTACTGATTGACCACATTTTCCTTTCCTCCTTAAACTAGTAACGCTGATCGGTCACGTATTTCAAAAATGCATATTCCGGAATGGGCTTTGAATAGAAGTATCCCTGCTCATAATGGCAGCCCAACTCCTCCAGCTTGCAAGCCATCTCCTCCGTCTCCACGCCTTCCACTACCAGTCTTAAATTCTCATTTTCAAACATGGAAATCACCTTGGTAAGAAGTTTGTGTCCTTCGTTAAAATACGCCCATACAATGGACTTATCGATCTTTACGATATTTAGTGGCAAACTAAGCACGTTTACCAAATTCGAATAGCCGGTGCCGTAGTCATCCAAAGCAAATCTTACACCTATATTGGATAAGTTTACCATGTTTTTCCGAACCACATCGATGTTTACCGTATGGCTTTCTGTAATTTCCAAACAGATGTATTTCGGATCCACACCGTATTCTTTCATGATCTCTTGGAATTCTTCCGCCAACTGCTCCCGCATACACTGCAAAGGTGATAAGTTTACTTCGATAATCTGTAAACCGAGAGAATCCATATTACTCTTCTTTACAAACTGGCACACCTTTCGGAATACCTGCTCTCCAAGTTTTAGGACGCGGCCGGTTTCCTCGGCTCTCCAGATAAATTCATCCGGCATGATAAGACCCATTTCTTTATCATACAAACGAACCAACGCTTCTGCCCCCACGATACGACGTTCTTTGATACCGTAAATGGGCTGGTAATAAATCAAAAGATTATCTCCCTGAAGTGCCTGATTCAATGCCGAATCAATCTTTACGCTTCGAATGGCCTTTTGATGCATAGCCTCCGTTACGTGTAAAATGGTACCGGCTCCCATGGATGCGGCTTCATCCGCTGCGATTCGCATGGTATCTCGCATAACTGCATGGTTTTCCATCACCACATCCCCGTCGGTGTACACGATGTAAGACGAAATATAATAAGTCAATCCGTCTATATAAAACGGTTCTTTACAGCGATCAAAAACAACTTTAGCATAGTCCTCTGCTTTTACACCGTATCTGGCATAATCGCAAACGAATTTTCCGTTATGTACGTAGAAATGATTCATACGAGGGAAACTGATTCGCAAAAACTTTCCAAGTTCAAAAAGCACGTGATCGGACACCACTTCCCCGTAAGACGAACGAAGTTCCTTGTAGTTTTCCACTGCCACCGTTAAATAGGAACGGTTTAATCCGTACAATAAATCCTCAGTCTTCATCTTTGCGACACCCATTTCGCGATACATTCCGCTTCGACGGTCTCTGTCGTAGTCCGGATTTTGATGAATCAAAAATACTATTAAGATTCCCACGGTATTTGCAAGAGATACCGTCTGGATATAGGGGTTAATGTAGCACTGATAAATATGTCCAAGAAGGCTAAGTCCTAAATAAATATATACAGAGTAGCGCTCGCTCACGCGAAGATTTGTCTGCTCCGCCAACACAAAAGCTCCTCCGACCAAAAGATACAAAACCGTCTCATAAAAGATTACAGGACGAAAACCCCCATAGGAAAAAATATGGTTGGAGTTTATGGAGAAAAACGTATGATAAAATGGCGTAATCATATCCATAAAAACCAGAATCAAAAACGGAATCGAACAAAAAATGTACTTCAAAGATCTTGTCTTTATTACCTGCTTATAAGAAAGTGCCGCCGCATAATTGCAAAAAACAGCCGGCACGCTTATCAGGCATAAATAATAAAGCATATTAATTCCGTATAATGTGGGAATGGTAAATCTGCCACCGTAGGACGTCATGATAGATGCCACTACGTCCGTAATCGCCACCAAATCAGACAATACCATTAATGCCAAAAACAGCAAATTGTGAATTAACGGCAACGGCTTTCGATAGACATAATATAGAATCAGTGTAGTAATGATAACAATGGCACTGATATCAAAGTCAAAATTCCAAATCATAAAAACTCCCCAACGAGTCAATACATAGTCTAACGAAATAATTATATCATAAAGTGCTACAAAGGAAACACTTTTAGAATTTCGTCGTTTACTTTTTGATTTCTATCCCGTTGTGCATCCGTAGGAGATTCCTTTTTCTCACCGCAAACATCCACTCCAAGAATGGGATGATTGTCTCTTAACTCCCGCAAAGCGCACAATAATTCTTCCAAAGACATGTCCCCCTGATCCCAGTCACAGGAAACAAACTCTTCCGATAATACATCTTTATCAACGGAAATATATAGCGGCAAATCCGTGGGAATTTTGCACACATCACCTGCGTTTAAACGTTTCACACTCTTCGGCACATCCTCCAGGCTATCATACAGATTTTCATCCACCCCAATCATATAAACTGCTTTTAAATTCGAAAAATCCTCCCACGCATTTTTAACCCAGCCGCCGCAGGATAAAATCTCTCCAAAGGAAGGCAGTTGATAATCCGGATGTTTGTCGAACAGAACCAGAGCATACTCTTCTTTTATTTGCTCCAAAAAGAAATAGGAAAGATAGTGATAGTTTCCGCTATCTAAAAAATGGAAGGCATCTACGGGGATGTCTTTTAGGCGGTCTCTTAACGTATCTTTTGCGGTAGCATCGCAGTAGCAGTTGGTGCCGGAAACACTTTTACAATCAATTTCGCTTAAAAACCCGTCGTAAATACCGGACAGATTTATATAATATTCCCCTTTCATCCCGCATTCCTTTCTCTTATAATACAAAACCGTAAAGGCTTGTCTTTACAAAACTATTGTAAGAATTTTAAACAGAAAAAACAAATCTTATGGAAAAAGAAAAATACAAAGGAATCTTATACATCATCATGGCAGGTTTTTGTTTTGCCTGCATGACTTTATTTTTAAAATTATCAGGAGACATTTCTTCTTTCGAGAAGAGTTTTTTCCGCAATCTTGTTGCAATCTTTTTTGCTTTTGCCATCTTAAAGAAACAGCACGTTCCGCTTTCCGCAGGTGACAAATCCAACTACAAATACTTGATTGCCCGCTCCTTCATGGGAACCTTGGGCATCTTTTGCAACTTCTATGCCGTAGACCACCTAGTCATCGCCGATGCAAATATGTTAAACAAGCTGTCACCCTTTTTTGCCATTATCTTTTCCTTTTTCCTTTTGAAAGAAAAGATTAAGCCCCACCAGATTGCATGTGTGCTTATTGCGTTTTGCGGTGCGCTTTTGATTTTAAAACCCGGGGGACAAACCTTAACCACCTTCCCGGCGTTTATCGGATTAATGGGTGGCATGTGCGCGGGCTTTGCCTACACCAACGTACGCCTCGCATCAAAACACGGGGTACCGGGACCCTTTATCGTATTTTTCTTTTCGGTATTTTCCTGCGTAATGTCGATACCTTTAAGTTTGATAAACTTTACATGGCTTAGTCCTCGTCAATTACTACTGCTTCTATTGGCAGGACTTTCCGCCACCGGAGGACAGTTTGCCATCACCGCAGCTTACTCCCATGCACCGGCTCGGGAGATTTCCGTTTACGATTATATCCAGATTATCTTTGCGGCCATCCTCGGCATGATCTTCCTCGGAGAAAAGCCGGATGTTTTGAGTATTGCAGGCTACGTTGTCATTGTATCTGCCGGAGTTATTCTATTTTTCATTCAAAAGAAAAAAGAATCATAATGACAACGCAGATATGCTATAATTAAGAAAAAGCATTTGCTTATACAAAATTAGGGGGAAAACTTATGTTACCGATTATTACAATCAGCCGCGAGTTCGGAAGCGGCGGACACAGTATTGGAGAAGCTGTCGCAAAGGAACTTGGCATCCCGTTTTATGACGGAGAAATCGTAAATCGAGTTGCTATGGAAAGCGGCTACGCAAAAGAACTTATTGAAGAGCAAGGAGAACATACCACAGCAGGAAATAAGTGGTTCGATGTAACCGCAGCCAGCGCTATGTATTTCCAGAGCCCGCAGGATGAAATCTTTTTGGCACAGAGAAAAGTGATTTTGGATTGCGCTGCAAAAGGACCATGCGTTATTGTTGGACGTTGCTCCGATTATATTTTAAAAACAGAAGAGATTCCCTCTTTACATATTTTGATTCATGCGGATATGGAACACCGCATCGCCCGTGTCCTTCAAAGATACGGTGAGATTAAGGATGTGGACGTAAAGAAGCGAATCCTTAAAAAAGATAAACAGCGTCGCACCTATTATCGTTACTACACCGACCAGCGTTGGGGTGAGTATCAGAACTACGATCTTTCCATCGACAGTGGAACACTCGGTGAGGAAACGAGCGTACATATGATTTGCGAACTTGCAAAAAGTATGGCGAAATAAATAAAACAAAAACCACGGATTTGATTCCGTGGTTTTTATTTTTATCATATAATAGTATTATCATTTTATATTTTTACAAGGAGTGACTCATGGCTTCTGTTTTTACATTAAAATTTATTTGGCATTTGTTTCGTGCCTATTTGTTTTTAGCGTTTTTGCATGCGATTTTTTGTATCCTTCGTATGTATCGCATCCAGCACTACGCCTGCGATAAAGCCTACGGAAAACAGCGCCGGGCGGAATTAATGGAAAACGGTCAGTTAAAAGTGCTGCCCCTGTATTCCTTTGAAGAAATCGCAGAACATAAAAAACGTGGCGTTGCCAGATTACATGTCTTTCCTTCAAAAACCGGTGAAAAATCAAAGGCCGTATTTATTTGTCCCGGCGGTGGCTACGATCACTTGTGCACCAAGACCGAGGGCTATCCGGTGGCCGCAAAATTAAACGACTTAGGCTACACCGCTTTTATCGTGGAGTACCGTACCGGTTTAAACTGCGGTCCCTACTTTCCAATGGAAGATTTAGCCAAAGCAATTTCTCTTGTAACCGAGCATCAGGAAGAATTCAACGTAACCATGGAAAACTACGCCATCATCGGTTTTTCCGCCGGCGGCAATTTAGCCGGATTATTCGGAACCAAAGAATATGGCTACAAAAAATACGGTGTGAAAAAACCGGGATGTCTCATTTTAGGGTATCCATGGACTAACGTAAATCACTGGTTACAGCATCCGTATTGGAACATCTGGATTGGACTTCTGGGCATGTGGTTATCCGAGCGCGGCAACATCTGTATGTTTAAATTCGGGCCTCACTTTTTACGAAAGAATCGGGAGTCCTTATGCGTTCAAAACTTTGTTACAAAAAAATATCCGCCCACATATATGTATGCAGGCGGAAATGATGTACTTGTTTTATCCCACTCCCACACAGACGTATTGGAAGCGGCATTAAAGGAAAAGAACGTACCGTACAAATATGAAAAATTCTTTGCACTGCCCCACGGCATCGGCCTAGGTTCTCGAACCTCCGCCGAAGGCTGGTTGGAAAACGCTTTGAACTTCTGGAATAATAAAGATTAAAGCAAAAAAATAACTACTTTTCACGGTGTCCCCGGTGAAAATGTAGTTATTTTTTTGTTATATAGTGTTTTATTTTTCTAGAAAATTCCAAGTGCACCAAGAAGAAGTACCATTAAAAGTATCGGTGCAACGTAAGTAATCATCACTTCGTAAAGTTTCTTACGGCCGAAGTGTTCTCCGTTTTTGGTTGCCTCTTCGATAACCACCTTCGGTTTTACCACCCATCCGATTAAGATACAGGTTCCGATGGCTACAATCGGCATAAAGATGTTGTTTGCAAGATAATCTACGATATCCAAAATCTGGCCTACACCGCCGTTTGGCATATCCACTTCGAAGTAGAATACGTTATATCCGAGACAGATAATAACACCGATGACAAAAGCAGCCAAAAATTCGGTAACGGTTGCTTTACGTCTGCTCCAATGAAGCTTATCGATAATGCCGGCTACTACCGCTTCAAGCACTGATACAGAGGATGTAAGCGCTGCAAAAAGCACCATGATAAAGAAGATGGCACCAACTATTTGTCCTGCAAAGCCCATGGCTTCAAAAGTCTTTGGAAGTGCCACAAACATGAGTCCCGGGCCTGCTGTCATTCCGTCTTTTCCCATAAATACGATTACCGCAGGAATAATCATAACACCTGCCAAAATCGCTACCAAAGTATCAAATACTTCGATACGGTTTACGGACTGAACCAAGTTATCCTCATCCTTAAAATAAGAAGAGTAAGTAACCATAATACCCATGGCTACGGAAATACTGTAGAAAAGCTGTCCCATGGCGTCTGTAATAACCACGAAAAACTTCTTAAAGGTAAGTCCCTCAAAAGAAGGAATTAGATAAACCTTTAATCCGTCAAAACCTGTCATTCCGGTGTCCGGATTCTTTACAAATACACTAAAGATTGCAATACCCACAACCAAGATAAATAAGATCGGCATTAAAACTCTTGAAACCGCTTCGATTCCTTTGTCCACACCCATAAATACCACAACCGCGGTTGCAGCCAAGAAAATAAAATCAAATACGATTGGTGGCATGGTGGAGGTAATAAATCCTCCGAAGTATCCATCCACTGCTGCATCCTTACCATGGCCCGTTAAAAACGCAATCGCATACTTTAACACCCATCCACCGATAATGCAATAATATGGCAAAATCAAAAACGGAACCAGAGTAGAAAATCGTCCAATCCACTTAAACTTCGGATGAATCTGACCATACGCAGTCAGTGCACTCTGGTGGGTTTTACGACCGATGGCGCACTCGGATACCAAAAGGGTAAAACCAAAGGTTAATGCCAATATAATGTAAACTACGAGGAACAATCCGCCACCGTCTTTTGCGGCAAGATAAGGGAAACGCCAAATATTCCCTAAGCCCACGGCACTTCCGGCCGCAGCAAGTACGAATCCAATGGATCCTGAAAATGAGTTACGTTCTTTCATCTTTTTTCTTTCTTTTTCCTTATTTTTTATATTACTCCCCACCTCCCGCAGGGGGTGCGGGTGTCCGGTGGACACCTCTCACGAAGTGAGAAGCACCGACCGAGCCGGCAGGCGAGACCCCGTTGTCCCTCCCCTGCTCGCGGTGGGAATTTAGCTATAGTTGTATGTTCTTGAACAAATCTGCCATCGTATTAAAGCCCGTATCCTTCTTCGGGCGGTTCGGCTGATTGTTCTTTGAACGGTTCGGGCGATTACCGCGGTTTTTATCATCGCGATGCTCACGATTTTCACGCGCCGGTTTTTCACGCTTCGGTGCGGAGGAATCTCCTGCAACATCGCCGTGACCGATTCGCATGGAAAGCGCGATACGATTCTTTACCATATCCACTTCCAACACTTCCACATCCACGATATCACCGACGGATACCACTTCCATCGGATGCTTAATATATTTTTCCGTCATATGAGAAATATGAACGAGTCCGTCTTCATGAACACCGATATCCACGAAGGCTCCAAAGTCTACGATGTTTCGAACGGTACCCTTTAATACCATACCCGGCTTTAAGTCCTTCATATCCATAACGTCGCTTCGTAAAATCGGAGCAGGCATATCTTCACGAGGATCGCGTCCCGGTTTCTTAAGTTCCTTAATGATATCGGAAAGTGTGATTTCACCGATGCCAAGTTCTACCGCCAAATCAGCGATGGCTTTACTCTTTTCATCCGCTTTTGGAAGCTTAGTTACGTCTCCGTCAAACTTCTTTAAAAGCGCTTCCGCTGCCGCATAACTTTCCGGATGCACACCGGTGTTATCCAGCATATTTTCTCCTTCACGAATACGTAAAAAACCTGCGCACTGCTCGAAGGCCTTGGGTCCAAGCTTCGGAACTTTCAAAAGTTCTCTACGATTCTTAAAGGAACCGTTTGCTTCACGATAAGCTACCAAGTTCTTTGCGATAGGAGCGGAAATTCCGGCTACGTATGACAAAAGCGGTACAGATGCGGTATTTAAATCCACACCTACTTCGTTAACGGTACCTTCTACCACACCGCCGATGGCATCGGACAACTTTTTCTGGTTCATATCATGCTGATACTGACCAACGCCTAAAGACTTCGGATCCATTTTAACAAGTTCCGCCAAAGGATCCTGCAAACGACGAGCCATGGAAGTTGCGCTTCGCTGTCCCACATCAAAGTTTGGGAACTCTTCCGTTGCCAATTTACTTGCAGAGTAAACGGATGCACCGGCCTCATTTACGATAACGTATTGAACCGGCTCATCGATTTTCTTTAACAAGTCTACAATCACCTGTTCGGACTCACGGGAAGCAGTTCCGTTACCCAGAGAAATCAAATTGATACCGTATTTTTTAATCCAGTTTGCCACAAAAGCCTGTGACTCCAATACTTTATTCTGGGGCTCCGTAGGATAAATAACTGCGGTATCAAGTACCTTTCCGGTTGCATCTACAACAGAAAGCTTACATCCGGTACGGAATGCCGGATCCCAACCAAGAACCACTTTATCCGCAATCGGAGGCTGCATCAAAAGCTGCTTACAGTTTTTACCGAAAACAACGATAGCTGCGTCTTCCGCCTCTTCTTTAATTTCGCTTCGAATTTCATTTTCGATAGACGGCTGAATGAGACGATGATATGCATCATCAATCACTTCCTTTAATACGGGAGTGGTGGCATTATCCGCCCTAATAATCTGCTTTTCCAAGAAGCGTAAAATCTCTTCTTCCGGAGCATTTAATTTTACGTTTAAAAACTTTTCTTTTTCACCACGATTGATGGCCAAGATTCGATGTCCCGGAAGCTTCTTTACAGCTTCGGAAAAATCGTAATACATTTCATAAACGCTGGCTGCCTTCTCATCCTTTGCACTTGTTACAATTACGCCATGTTCAAAGGTAAGCTCACGGATACGGCTTCTGTAATCTGCCACATCGGAAATCTGTTCCGCAATAATATCCTTTGCGCCTTCAATGGCTTCCTCTGCGGTTTTTACTTCTTTGCCTTCTTCTGTGTTGATATACTTAGCGGCCTCCTCTAAAAGGTTACCGGTAAATTCCTGTGCAAAAATAAGTTCTGCTAAAGGCTCCAAACCTTTTTCTTTTGCGATGGTTGCTCTGGTTCTTCTCTTCGGCTTATACGGACGATATAAATCCTCCAATACCACCATGGTTTCCGCCGCGGTGATTTGATCCAACAATTCCTTTGTTAACTTGCCCTGCTCCTGAATGGAGGTAACAATGGTGGCCTTTCTTTCTTCCAAGTTTCGAAGATAGGTAAGACGCTCAAATAAGTTACGAAGCTGCTCGTCGTTTAATGCGCCGGTGGCTTCCTTACGATAACGGGCGATAAAGGGGATGGTATTTCCCTCATCAATTAGTTTAATGGCCGCATCGACCTGTGATTTTTTTACTTCAATCTCTTCAGCGATTTTTGCTGCAATATCCATTGGACAAAGCTCCTCTTTATATAAAAATTCTAACTTTCATATTCTACCATAGGAAAGCAAAATAAAAAAGGGACGACTCTTTTCGAATCATCCCTTAATTTTGTTAAACGGAAATTTCTTTTATCATAAATTCATTTCCCTGCAAAAGGTAAGTATTTCCGCTACCGCAGTTCGGGCAGGTTTTTCCATGTTTTATGGTGTCATACTCGCTTTTGCAATCCTCACAGAAGGTGATGGCTTCGATGGGTTCAATGACAAGCTCGCAGCCCTTCATTAACTCCTCACGATCCACCGCCCATTTCCAGCAGTCCTCCAAAAGGTTTGGAACAACTGCGGATACGGTACCTAACTGTAGGGTTACGGATTCGACTTTGGTGATATCATTTTCGGCAGCCACCTCTTTGATATCGTCGATAACTTTAAACACAACTCCTAATTCATGCATAGGACTTCTCCATTATTTCTTTAACCAAGCAGTTTCCTTTGGTGTCTTTTTAATGAAAGGTCTGGCAACAGCCTGCTTTAAGCCGTTCGGAAGAATGTATTTTAACTTCTCTTCAGCCTTTCTCATGGTTGTACAATCCGGATTGTCTCTGGTTAACTTGATCGCATCAAATTCACATCTGGTAGTACACAAACCACATCCAACGCACTTGTTCGGGTCAACGATGGAAGCACCGCATCCGAGACAACGTGAAGTCTCAGCCTTTACCTGCTCTTCTGTGAAGGTAAGCTTTGTATCACGGAAGGTAAGTTCCTTAGAATCGGTGTTAGCATATTTTGCGGTTTGTCTTCCGGTGTTATCGTAGTTTTCAACTAAGATATCATCCTTATCAAGTTCGATGAAGTAGTTCGGATCACGACCGATGGTAAGTGATGAGTGCGGCTGTACAAATCTGTGGATTGAAATCGCACCTTCCTTACCGCAGGCGATAGCATCGATTGCGAATCTCGGTCCGTAGAACATATCACCACCAACGAAGATATCCGGAACGGTTGTCTGGAATGTAACCTTATCAGCTACCGGAGCCGGTCCTCTAAACTCAACGTTTTCACCTTCCAATAAGTTGCCCCATTCGGTGCACTGACCAACGGAAAGAATTACGTTAGAGCATGCGATGGTCATAGTATCATTTTCATCATACTGAGGATCGAAGCGGCCTTCCGCATTCTTAACCTGAGTACACTTCTTAAATACAATACCGGTTACCTTTCCGTTTTCAGAAAGGATTTCCTTCGGTCCCCAACCACCGGCGAACTCGATACCTTCAGATTCTGCAAGTTCGATTTCTTCCGGAAGTGCAGGCATGATATCACGGGTTTCCAAAGAAACCTGAGTTACCTTTAAAGAGCCGCATCTGATTGCTGTACGGGAAACGTCGATCGCTACGTTACCACCACCGATAACTACGGTGTCACCGGTAAGCTTGTAAGACTCATCATCGATAACGATATGAAGTAAATCAACACCCTTCATAACGCCTTCAGAATCTTCACCCGGAACGTTTACGCCACGTCCGCCCTGGCATCCGATTGCGATGTAGAATGCCTTGTAGCCTTCTTCACGAAGCTGCTTAATGGTAATGTCTTTACCAACTTCAACACCGAGACGAATATCTACACCCATCTTACGAAGAACGTCAACTTCTGCCTCGATAACATCTTTTTCCATAACGAAGGAAGGAATACCATAGGTAACCATTCCGCCCGGCTTCTTGTTCTTTTCGAACAAGGTCGGCTTATAACCTTTTTCAGCCAAGTAGTATGCGCAAGAAATACCTGCAGGACCTGCACCGATAACAGCGATCTTCTCATCGAAATCACCTAAGATCTTTGGTACTACCTTTGGAGCTACATATGGGTTGTCGCTCTTTAAATCCTGCATTGCAAGGAACTTCTTAACTTCATCGATAGCCAAAGCCTCATCGATGGTACCACGGGTACAAGCATCCTCACAACGTCTGTTACATACATGACCGCAAACTGCAGGAAGTGGATTGTACTTCTTAATCAAAGCAAGAGCTTCCTGATATCTGCCCTGTGAAGCCATCTTTAAGTATCCCTGTACCGGAATGTGTGCCGGACAAGCGGTCTTACACGGAGCAGTACCGGTCTTGTGTGTATTGATACGGTTAATATCACGATAATCTTCTGTCCACATATCCTGTGACCACTTCTTCTCGGTCGGAAGCGGCATCTTAGGATAAACAACCTCGGAACCGTCTTTTCTGCAAAGCTTCTGTCCCAAAGTAGCGGCACCGGCAGGACAAACTTCAACGCATCGTCCGCAGGCAACGCAGTTTTCCTTATCAACGTGAGCTACATATGCAGAACGTGACATGTTCGGAGTATTAAATAACTGTGAAGTACGAAGCGCATAACATACGTTTACGTTACAGTTACAAATCGCAAAAATCTTTTCCTCACCGTCGATGTTTGTGATCTGATGAACAAATCCGTTATCTTCAGCCTTCTTAAAAATTTCAAGTGCTTCTTCTCTGGTGATATAGCGTCCACCCTTGTTGGTTTCCACTACCCAGTCAGCCATATCGCCTACTGCGATACACCAACCTTCCGGATCGTCCGCACAACCCTGTTCGAAAGTCTTACGTGACTTTCTGCATGAACACGGAGCTGCCGCAAACTGTCCTTCATACTTATCCAACCAGTAAGAGATGTGCTCTAAGCTGGAAGATTTATTCTCTAATTCGATGGCCTTTTCAACCGGGATAACATGCATTCCGACACCGGCACCACCCATCGGTACCATCTGTGTCAAACCTTCCAACGGGATACGGCTCATTCTTTCGAAGAATGCACCAACCTCAGGATGTTTTGCAATAATATCCGGATTCATGTTACCAAATTCAGCGGATCCCGGTACGTACATCGGAAGTACATACTGTCTTACATGAGCTTCGTTTTCATAATTGTACTCAATGATTCCTGTGTAAGCCATCTGATCTAAATGCTTCTGTAACTCTTCTGCGGAATACTCAGGGCAAAGTGCACTGATTTCCTCAAAAGTCTTCGGCTTACGTTTCTCTAACTTAATGGCGATTTCGCACTGCTCATCGGTTACCAAGTTGTAGATACCCCAGTATTCCGGGCTTTCTTTGGTAATGTCTTCCTTACCGAGCTTTACAGCTGCACGGTCAGTAATAACCTTTGCCAAACGTGCTAAAGGCTCTCTGAAAGGTGCATCCATATCAACGCAGTCAGGAATAATACCTGCTCTGGGATCCACTTTATTACGATTCGGATCCAGTGAATAAGGTGTCATCAAATCATCGTTCTTCATTCTGTTAACCTCCTGTTTGTCTCTTCTTTACACAAAAAAGGATGGACATACCAATTCCCACAAAAGGGGAATCATAGCGCATGTTCACCTCATATCGTTAAAAAATTGACAAGTGTGTATTAGGGATAAGATAATTCTAACGTGTGGAATACTACCCTGTCAATAGACAGTTGTCCATAAATGAGTAATATCCCCTCGAAGGGGATATTGCTATATCATCATATGAAATAAAAACAGTAATCGTACCGCCAATCCTTCAAATCCGCTTTGGCGGAATACTTTATGTCCGAAGACAAACTTTAGGCTGCCGCCGAATCGCTTGGTGTCGGTAAGTAAGCTGTCAACAAGAGCGTCCTTCGTGGCATCCCCACGATAAAGCTCCTGAAATTCAGAAAGCTGATCACGAAGCTTTCCGCGCTGCTTTTTAAAGAATTCGATTTCAACTTTAAATCGTTCAAAGAATCCCACCGTTGCACCCACTTGATTGTTTCCGTGCTGACGGTAATTGATAAATGGTTCTTTATCAAAGTAGACATTTCCGAAATAGGTTCCCACCAAATACATCCACCAATCGTGATAAATGGGCTTCTTCGGAAGCTTGCCACGCATCAAATCGAAAAGTTCCTTTTTAACAAGCATGGTACAGCCGGTGCAGATGTTTTCAATCACCGCATTCTCAAATGCCGGACGAAGGGTTTTGTATTCTTGATTCGGAAGGGGAACTAAGTCATTATCCACCTGCTGCTTATTACTGCAGTATACAAGATAATCTGAGCTTTCGATTTTTTCTACCGCACGAGAGATCTTTTCCGGCATCCAATCGTCGTCCTGATCCGCAAAAGAATAATAGTCCGCATCGGGAGCGATATTTACCATTTCCAAAAAGCTTTGGTTGGAGCCTACGTTTTCTCCTTTTACATAGGAGACGTTTTTATATTTGGAAGCATATTCTTCCAAAATCTCCAAGGTAGCATCCTTTGATCCGTCATCTCGGACAAAGAGTTCCAAGTTCTCATAGGTCTGATTTAAAATCGTATCGATCTGATGGCGCATGTATTTCTCGCCGTTATAGGTCGACATTAATACCACCACTTTCGGTGCCATAAAATAATCCTCGTTTCTAATTTGACTGTTTTATCAAAAATCCTTTATCAGTCGCGACGCCTGTTTAAAATCAAAAGAAGTCGGAGTAACTGAATGATGGCGGTAGCAGCCGCTGCCACATAAGTTAAAGCCGCAGCACCCAAAACCTTCTTTGTCATACGTGCCTCGTCATGGCTTAAAATACCAAGTTCCTGTAAGGTCTCATCCGCGCGACGGGATGCATCAAACTCTACCGGTAAAGTTACAAGCTGGAATAAAACAGATGCAGAGAAAAGTAAAATACCAATCTCGATAATCAATGTGCTCATTCCGTTGTTAAAGAAAAGACCGAGTAAAATAAGAGGCCAAGCCGCATAGGAACCGAAGTTTGCAATCGGAACCAATTTGGAACGAATGGTAATGGGGGTATATCCCTCATGATGCTGCATTACATGTCCGCACTCGTGTGCCGCTACGGAAACTGCCGCTACAGAAGTGGAATCGTATACCGCGTCCGAAAGATTTACCGTCTGGTTTGCAGGATTGTAGTGATCCGTTAAGGTTCCGCTTACGTGTCGAATCTCAATTCCCTGAATACCCGCATGTGCCAAAATACGTTCCGCTGCCTCGCGACCGGTCATATTTGTCATACTTCTTACTTTTGCATATTTACTATAGGTAGATTTTACCTTCCATTGTGCGATGAGCGAAAAAATCGCTGCCACGATAACCAATAGATAGGTCCAATCATATCCGTAATACCCATATCCGTACATATATATTTCCTCCTATGATTACAATTTTCGTAATCGATTAACTACAAAAGATATTATATCAATCTGTTTCTTAATTATCTAGGCAGAAAAATAAATACACCTCCACACGTAGGGCACCTTTGTTTGACATCGGTACTTAACGAACGTATGTGAGTTTAGTATCCGCTATGTCAAACAAGGAGTGAGAACGTGTGCCCGGTGTGGATGGCGGATTTATTTTTCAGTATTTTTATCAAAAAAGGGTTAATTTTCAGAAAATTCCTCCGATAACCAAGTTAGAAAAGAAAAACCGGTACACCAAGAGACCTTTTGTTTCGAGGAAATAGCACAAGGCAAAGCCAAGGAGGTGTGTAACATGGATGGATTCACCAGCATGGTCGCACCGGTTATGATGACTACTTTATATCACGACGAAAAGGAAGACAGAAAAAAAGTAGAAGCCAAAACCAAAGCGAAGAAAATTAAAAAGGAAGAAACCTTCGAAGCACAGTTCGGAGCCATCTACGTACACGAAGACGAAACGGCCCCCATTACTTACGCACCCCCGAAGAAGAAAACCTTCCATTATTAAAAAGAAGAATAATCCCTTTGTTATAAAA
>CAJOGB010000003.1 GCA_905233835.1 uncultured Lachnospiraceae bacterium | reverse complement strand
AGCAAGCATACCACCGGCAAAACCAACTGCAAGACCCGGACGATCTGCAATAGAATATGCAATATATCCGGCCAACACCGGAACCATAAGTCCCATTGCAAGACCACCAACATATTTAAGGAATGCTGCAAGAGGTGTTGCGCTACCGAATGCACCACCGGCAACTGCTCCATATCCGCAAAGTGTATCAATTAAGAATGCAAGTGCTACTAAAATACCACCGCCGATAACGAAAGGAAGCATATGAGAAACACCGCTCATCAAGTGTTTATATGCCTGATGTCCTGCAGACTCGTTTCCTCTTTCCACAGATGCATCTGCTCCCTTGGCTTCAAAAATCGGTGCATCACCTTTTTCTGCACGTTTTAATAAATCTTCTGCCTTATTAATTCCGTCGGCTACCTTACACTGGATTACCGGCTTACCTGCAAATCGATCTACCGGTACTTTTGTATCCGCAGCCACGATGATTGCCTTTGCGTTTTTTATATCCGTATCCGTAAGCACGTTCTTTGCTCCGCCGCTTCCTCTGGTTTCTACCTTTACGGTAATACCCAGTTTTTCTGCGGCCTTTTCGATGGCCTCCGCTGCCATGTAGGTATGTGCAATACCCGTTGGGCATGCGGTAACCGCCAAAACGGTCGCAGCCTTAGCATCTTCCTTTTTGCCTTCAGCTGCTTCCTTTGCATTTTCAGCCGCATCGATCACACCTAAGAATTCCTCCGGTGTTTTTGCTGCGCGAAGATCTGCCACAAACTTCTCATCCATTAAAAGCATGGACAATCTGGAAAGTACATCCAAGTGAACATTGTCCTCGGAGTTTGGTGCAGCGATTAAAAAAATCAAATCTACCGGTGCACCGTCAAGGGAATCATAATCCACACCGTTGGGAAGTCGCATAGCCGCAAGCCCCGGAGCGTTAACCGCATCGGATTTGCAGTGTGGAATGGCAATTCCTTCACCGATACCTGTCGTTGATTCTTCTTCTCTTGCAAAGACTCCCTTTAAATAGGTTTCTTTGTCGGAAATATTTCCCCTCTTTGACATCAAGTCCACCATCTTTTCGATGGCTTCTTTTTTGCTGCTTGCAGAACCGTTTAAGTCAATGCAAGCCGCAGAAAGTAAATCTTTTACTCTCATCTTTTTTACCTCTCTTTTCCTCTTTATATTTATTACTCATAAAAATGTCAAAATGACATTATTTACCAAGTTGCTTTAAAAGAGCTTCCACTTCCGGCTTGGTGGCCAGGTTATCGGAAAACGCAGAAGCACTTCCTGTACAAAGTCCCATGTAAAAAGCCTGCTCATAATCGTGTGAGCTTAAGTATCCGGCCAAGAAACCTGCTACCATGGAGTCTCCCGCACCAACGGAGTTTTTCACTTCACCCTTCGGCGGCATAGACTCATACACACGACCCTCTTCGGTAACAAGGAGTGCGCCTTCCCCAGCCATGGAAACCAGCACGTTTCTCGCACCTTTTTCCTGCATTCTTCTGGCATAAGGAATCACATCGTCCTTTGTCTTTAACTTCACGCCGAAGATTTCACCAAGTTCATGGTTGTTTGGTTTAATCAAAAACGGATGATATTCCAAAACGTTTAAGAGCAAGTCCTTGGTGGCATCCACGATGATATCGATACCTCTTCCGGAAAGATATCGCATGATATCCATATACATGGACTCCGGCATCACGGAAGGGATGCTTCCGGCCAAAACCAGGATGTCTCCTTCTTTTAACTTATCCAACTGGGTGTAGAGTTTTTGAATGTCCTCTCGTCCGATTTCCGGTCCCATACCGTTGATTTCGGACTCCTCATCGGAACGAAGTTTTACGTTGATACGGCTCATTCCATGTGCTACGGAAATAAAGTCACTGTTAATCTCTTTTTCTTCCAACAGACGAACAATCTCGTTTCCGGTAAAGCCCGCCATAAAGCCGAGGGCCACGCTGTCGTATCCGAGATTCTTTAATACCATGGATACGTTAATTCCTTTTCCGCCCGGAAACATGAGTTCCGCCACGGTTCTGTTTACAATCCCCGGTTTAAAATGATTTACCGAAACAATGTAATCCAAGGACGGATTAAAAGTCACCGTATAGATCACGCTCCCACCTCCTTTATATTTTTCTTATCCTTAAATCCCTTGGGGATTTTATTTGTAATCACAACCGCATCTTCGAACTTTCCGAATTTCACGGCGGACACCTGTCCGAACTTGGAATCATCCGCAAGGACAAAGCACTCTTTACAGCACTTCATGGCATGTCGTTTTACCATGGCTTCCTTTACTTCCGGAGTGGTGTAGCCGTTTTTTTCCGTAATGCCGTTTGTTCCGAAAAATCCTTTGGTAAAATTGTATTTTTCAATGGAAAGGATGGCTTCTTCACCCACGATTGCTTCTGTTGTATGTTTAAATTCTCCGCCCAACAAAAATACTTTGCAGCCGATTCCCGCCAAGCGCATGGCGTGACTTACGGCGTTGGTTACATAAACCGCTTCACGCTCTTTGATATGATCCAACATCAAATCCGTAGAAGTTCCCGCATCGATATACACAAAATCATTCTTTTGAATTAAAGAAGCGGCATATTTTCCGATGGAAATCTTTTCCTTGGTATTTCGTTCCCTACGAAGCTTTACCTCATCGTCTCTGGTGGCAAAGGAAGTTTTTGAAATCGCACCGCCGCGCACTTTGGTAAGAAGACCCTCTTTATCCAAAGTCGTTAAATCTCTTCGAATGGTGGACTCGGAAGACTTTAAATCCTTCATAAGTTCCGCCACGGTAACGCTTCCTCTGGATTCCACAATCGCTAAGATTTTTTCAAAACGTTGTTCTGTCAGCACTTTTAATCCCTTCTCTCCTCTAGTTTCATTCAAAGTCAGTCAAATTCCTTCAACTATCTTCAGTTTATCATCTGTTTCCGTCAAGTTCAAACATTTTCGCTCAAAATCATTCACAAAACGTCAAATTCGTTTTTGTGCGAATTGCATAAAAAACGTTTCAGAATAAAAAAACAGCGAAGTCTCCTTCGCTGTCTCTATAAAACTTATAATCAATAATCCACCTTCACCAAACAAAGTCCTTTGGCGGGGGCGGTGGGACCCGCAACTTTTCGATCTTTGGCCTCTAAGATACCGGGCATGTCCGATGGTGACATTCGACCGGCACCCACTTCCAAAAGTGTGCCCACTAAGATTCGCACCATGTTTTGTAAAAAACCGGTGCCGTGAAAGGTAAAATAAATATATCCTTTGCTTCGTTTGATTTCGATTTTATCCACCACACGAACAGTGGATTTTTTCATGTGGCTGTTTCCGCAAAAGGATTTAAAGTCATGTTCACCGACGAGATACTCTGCTGCCTTTTGCATGGCATCCACATCCACAGGCGAATCCAAATAAGTGTAGTACTTTCGATTAAACACCGGCTTTACCGGTCCTTCAAAGCAAGTGTACTGATAGGTTTTTCCAACCGCATTGTATCTGGCATGGAATCGATCGGAAACTTCTTTTACATCGGTAACCGCGATATCATCCGGAAGATAAGTATTTAAATAATCCCGAATTTCTTCCGCAGAAAGATTGGTATCCAAAACTGCATTTGCCACCTGGGCTTTTGCGTGCACTCCCGCATCGGTTCGTCCCGAAGCAATCACATCCACCGGCGGGTTATCTCCGAAGAACTCCTCCTGGTTCGGCTCCAACCCAATCATGCGAGCCAACACCATCTCGATTTTTCCTTGGATGGTATCTTTTCCGGGTTGATGTTCCCAACCCAAGTATCTGGTTCCGTCGTATGAGATTTTCAGTCGAAAGTTTTTATTTCCCATTTATGCCAAAAGTGCTTTCTTTAACGCTTCAAACTGCGCCTTGTTTTCTTCGTGAGCCTTGGTCTTTAAAGTTACCTGCTCTTCCAAGACGGTCACGTCCTTCATAGTTTCCAACTGCTCACGCATCTTCTTTCCGGATACCGGTGCCCAAGAACCGTTTTCAATCAAACCGATGGTGCGGTTCTGGAAATTTTTAATGGAAAGATGATAAATCAAATCCTGCATCGCAGGGAATAAATTTCCGTCATAGGTAATGGCCGCAAGTACAATCTTTTTATACTGGAAGCATTTTTCAACCGCTTCGGAAACATCTTCTCTGCAAAGATCCAACACTTTTACTTTGGCTCCTGCTGCCTTTAATTCCTCCGCAAAATCTTCTGCTGCCTTTTTCGTATTTCCGTGTGCGGAAGCATGGCAAACCAAAATCCCGTCAATCTCCGGTTCATAGGAAGACCAAATCTGATACTTCTCTAAATAGGGACTTAAATCTCCGGATAACACCGGTCCGTGTAACGGACAAATCTTTTCGATTTCCAACGTAGCTGCTTTTTTCAACAACGCCTGTACACTTGCGCCGTACTTACCCACAATATTTAAGAAATAATGGCTGGCTTCCTGCTCCCAAGGAACGTTATTCTTGATAGCTCCAAAGGTTCCGAATCCGTCAGCGGAAAATAATACTTTTTCCGAAGACTCATAAGACACCATAACCTCCGGCCAGTGAACCATGGGTGCCATTACAAAGTGAAGGGTATGACTTCCCAGTTCCAAGATATCACCTTCTGCCACACCAAGAACATTTGTCATATCAAAGTCAAAAAACTGTGGAAGCATGGGTTTTGCTTTTGCTGAGCAAACCACCTGTACGGAAGGATACTTCTCCACAAATTTCTGTACGCAGCCGGAATGATCCGGTTCCAAATGCTGCACTACCAAATAATCCGGAGTCTTTCCGGAAAGTGCTTTCTTTAGATTTGCAAACCACTCTGCTTCTCCTCGTTTATCCACCGCATCCATAACGGCAATCTTCTCATCCAAAATTACATAAGAGTTATATGAGATGCCCACCTCTTCTTCCATAGGATACTGACTCTCAAATAAATCGATGGATGTATCATCCACTCCCACATATAAAATGTTCTTTGAAACTTCCATTACATAAATCCCCTTTCTAGCTCATTCCGGCATGAATACCGTTATCTTTTCTTCGGTTTTTATCCTCTAACATTCTCGCTTCCGCCAAGTTAATTAAATGCTCTCCGTCTTCCGCTTCGGATATTAAAGCAGCACCCACGGAGATTCCTGGCTTCAGTTGATTCTCCGATAAAACCTTTACCTTATTTAATGCCAGTCGAAGTCGGGAGATCAAAATATCCACCTGATCTTCTCTGGTTATCTGATGCAAAATCACAAAATTATCTTTATACATACGAGCCATGACACCGCCGGTGGAAAGGGTAAGGGAAAAGCACTCTGCGATGTTAATCAAAAGATCATTCGCAAACTCTTCGCCATACTGTGTCATGATGTCTCTGAAATTATCGATATTTAAATAAATACAGCAGAAGTTAATTCCTCGAAGTCTATATCCGCCTTCATACACCGTTAACTGTTCTACCAAACCGTCCTTGTTTAAAAGACCGGTTAATTTATCTCGGCGTATTCGTTTTTCCGTATGCTCCTTTTCCCGAACCTCTTCAGTAATGTCATAAAAATATCCCACCAAGCCGATGATGTTTTCATCATCGTCATAAATCGGCATCTTAAAGGCACGGATATTTCGAATCTCTCCGCGGATAATACAGTTTCCTTCCGCCCCATCAATCTTTTCTCCGTTTTCAATGACACGAAGTTCGTCCTGCTTGAAGGGAACCGGATCCACATGCCAGCCCATATCCTCATCCGTGCGTCCGCGAATAACCGCCACGGATTCAAATCCGTAAAAATCCAAAAACGCCTGATTTGCATCCACAAATTTTCGGTCTTTGTCTTTTACGAAAAACTTAATTCCGTCTGTGGCAAATATCGCCTTTAAAATATTTTTTTCATAATCACTTCCGTTAACGTCCATATTCTCCCCATGCGAAACGTTATTCTATTCCTTTACATGCCCAAACTGCGGCACCATATCTTTTAAATTTTCCCAGTCCAGTTTTTCATCTTTATAGAAAAACTCATCATCCCGCGCACCGATTTCTCGAATCACTTTACATGGCACACCTGCGGCCACCACATTTGCGGGGATGTCTTTTGTCACCACACTTCCCGCTCCGATAACCGTATTATCTCCGATGGTTACTCCCGGACAAATCACACTGTTTGCTCCAATCCAAACGCACTTTCCGATATGCACATCTTTATTGTACTGAAGCATCTTTTCACGAAGTTCCACATTAATGGGATGATTGGCCGTGGCTACGCAAACGTTGGGACCAAACATGGTTTTATCTCCCACGTAGATGTTTCCGTCATCCACCAAAGTCAAATTAAAATTCGCATACACCAACTCGCCAAAGTGGCAATGCTTTCCACCCCAGTTCGCATGAAAGGGTTGCTCGATATAGCACCCTCTTCCGATACTTCCAAACATCTGCTTTAAAAGCTCCTGCCGTTTCTCCATTTCGGAAGGTCTGGTGACATTAAAGTCGTACAACTTTTCCAAGCATGCACCCTGTTCCCGTTCAATCTCCGGATCTGCGGGATCGTAAACAATCCCCGCTTCCATTCGCTCTTTTTGCGTCATATAAAAACCTCATTCCTTTATAAGCACATCCACCGTATGTGCCGCCGCACCCATTAAATCACTGCGTGTACTTATACTTTCCACATAGGAAACAAACTCTTCAAACTCTTCTTCGCTTAATTGATTTAAAAAGGGGCGCATATAATTTGCCGGTCCGTCCGGTGTAAATAAAACCTCGCGTTTCAAAGAAGCGTCATTCTTTAACGCATCAATGGTTTCGATGCGAACATAATCATACAAATGCTCTTCTTTGGAAACACACTGATAGTCGTCGGTCAAACGGCCTTCGCTTTTTACTTCCAAAATATGCTTCTCTTTAAACCCATACGTTATGATTCCGTACTCATTCATTAAGTAGGCCACAAAGATTCTTCCGCCACATTTACAAATCCGCTTTGCTTCCGAAAGGGCCTTTAACTTATCCTCGTAGGAAAACAAATGATACATGGGACCGAGAAGCAGCACCACATCACAGCTTTCATCCGGGATTCGTTTCAGTTTCAGTGCGTTTCCTTTATAGCAGTTTAAACTTGGGCATTTTTGCTTCATAATGCCAAGATTGTGCTGCACCAATTCCACCGCCGTTACATCATATCCTTCTTCAAACAAAAAAATGGCATAGCGACCGGTGCCGGCTCCGATGTCCGCGACCCTTATCTCGTTTTTTTTACGTCCCGTTTTTTCAATCTCATTTAAAACGTCTTTAATTCGCTTTGCGGTCAGTCGATACTCCACCTGTCCGTGACGGGAATCCAAACGCTTTTCTTCGAAAAATTTATTATAATGCTCGTCTAAATAACTCATTTATTTTTTTCTATGGCGACCAATTCACAAGTCGCATGCACAATCATTCGAACTCCAATGACCAGTGAATAGGTAAATACCAAAACACCCACGATCAAATTCGCATAGAATCGACCCATGTGGTCATCCGGCAAAAGAGATAACAGTGTGGTCTGCAAGGTATACATAGCCATGATTCCGATGATCATATCCAAAATCTTTGCGGCAGAAAAAATTTTATTCTTATTATCCTGGAACTTCTTTGCGTTGATAAAACCGGTAATGAATCGATAAATCGCAAATAATGCGATACTCATAATAAGTGCCGGATGGTATGGGAAATACTGATTTTCAAAAGTCATAAGAAGGGCCATACCGCCGATAAAAATATTTAAAAACAGAATGGAAGCACCCACCCATCGATAGGTATGCATCTGACGACGATACAAGCGTTCTCCCGAATAACCCTTCCGCTTATAATAAAAATCTCTTCGAGACATAATCATGCGAATGGCCATTACCACAAAGTTATATCCTGCCAATGCAAAAAACCAAAAGGATCCGTATGCCCAACCTGCCCAGATGTAGAATACCAGCATTAAGAAACTGATAAACGTACTCCAGTACAAAAAAACACGAAACCGAAAATTCTTTTCGCGCATCATATGATCGATCAGCGGAATGGCGTGACCGATTTCTTTTAATTTTGCCCAGACTTCCCATCGATTGACCACGATAACCAATATACCGTAAAAGATATATAAAATCGCCAACATGTGGGTAACATCCCACGCAAAAGTCATAATCACAATCGGTAGCAAAAGCACTGCTGCCGTTGCAATAAGAAGCGCCGGAAGTGCCGATATGACGGAAATCTTTTTTAATATATCTGTAAGCTTTTTCTTATACTTTTCTCTGATCATTTTTAATTGTTACCCGGGTTCCCGCAGGAAGTGACTCTGTAATAAATGCGTTCGATCCGATTACCGATCCCTCACCGACAACCGTATCTGCCCCCAGAATAGATGCACCGGAGTAGATGGTGACATTATCCTCAATGGTAGGATGTCTTCGTACCCCATGAAGCGCTTGGCCTCCGCTGGTAGAAAGTGCTCCCAATGTAACTCCCTGATACACCTTAACGTGTTCCCCGATAATGGTGGAATAACCGATAACCACTCCGGTACCGTGATCGATAAAGAAATACTTTCCGATGGTGGCTCCCGGATGAATATCAATTCCTGTTTTTGAATGCGCATACTCCGTCATCATACGAGGAATCAATGGAACATCCAATGTAAAAAGTTCATGTGCCAAACGATAAACCGTGGTGGCCAAAAGTCCCGGGTAGCTAAGAATGATTTCATCCTTACTGTAAGCTGCCGGATCTCCCTCATAGGTGGCCTCCAAATCCGTCTCCACATATTCTCTGATTTTTGGAATACGAGAGCAAAACTCCAAAGAAATGTTATGAGCCTGTTCCTCAAACTTTTTCTCATCCGGCTCACACTTGCAATCGTATTTTAAAACCGTGGTAATCTGCTTACTTAAGTTATAAAGCACATCCTCGATTAAAACCGTTAAGTTTCCTTGGAGGTTATAACTTTTATAAACCTTATCCCGATAGTAACCGGGATATACGATTCGAATCAATTTATTAACAATTTCTTTAATGGCCATGCGATCCGGCTGATCGTACACCTTCATGGTGTCGATATCCTTGCCCATCTCATAGTCTTTTAAAATCTGTTCCACAATACTGTTTACTTCTTTGTTTTCAAGTCCGTTCATTTCTACCCCTTATATGTTGAGAAAAATTCGTCCACGGCCCGAATGATTTCAATGGGATCCATGGTTTTTAATAAGTATCCGTTGGGCTTTAAAGACATAACCCCCATGATACTTTTTTTATCATTTTTACCGGTTAAAAAGATGACCGGTACATCCGAAAATTCTGTCTCGGAACGAATCATTTCAAGTACCTGTTTTCCGTCCACGATAGGCATTTCATAATCCAACAAAACCAAATCCGGTTTTTTAAGCGTCATGGATTTAATGGCCATAGCTCCGGAGTTTGCAAGTACCACCTGGTATTTATCTCCCAGCCACTCTCGTACACTTCTAAGGTAAGCACCGGAATCATCCACCACCAAAATACTTTGTCTTTCTTCATAAGAAAGCCGATCCACATCCATACGGATATTAATGGCCACATCCTTAATATCAATGGGACGGATATAGGATTCCCGCACCGTATGGGGTGGCAGTACCGTCATGGCTCGATCGATATCTTCTTTTTGGCCCAAAAGGAAAATCGGAATGTCCTCACGAAGCACGCACTCTTTGACACACTCCAGTTTGTTGGCTGCTTTTAGGACCCTGTCATCCACAAACAAAAGCATACCAACCACCGAATGCTGAGTCGCCGATTCCAATTCTTCTTTTTCAGCGGCGCACTGAATTACTTTAAATCCTTTATCACTTAAATTATCGATAATGGATTCGTTTAGGTAATTCTTACCCTCGGTCACAAACAAAATATTGTCACGTCTCATATCATTCCCCTTATTTGCTAAGTTCGTCAATCAGTGCTGTTGTTTCACTGATGACATCCTCCATAGCAACATCCGCCACCAATGCACGAAGTTTCTTCATGCGATCCTTGTACTGCTTTGGCACTTCGTAAGTATTTAACTTCTCCATACCTTCGTCCGCACCGTCTAAATCAAACCCGTCGATGGCATCTCGGATTTCCTTTAAAACAGCGATGATTTCATCGTTGGAAACCACATTCCTTTCCTTCTCCTCACTTGAAAAAGCATATGGTTTTAAAATCGGTTTATAGCTTTCAAAATGGTTCAGTACACCGGGAGTTTTTTCTCGGATCTTATCCACATTTTTTTCGTCTCCCAACTGTTCCAGTTCGTAAAACTCTGTAGAAAGCTCCATGGCGCCGATCAAACGCGCCGTATTTTTTAAAGCATGCACTTCCACGGTATAGGAAGCGTAATCTTCCGCAGCCATATCATCTTCGATTTTCTTCTTTTTAAAATCGATAATATGATAGAAATCGGAAAGCATCTCAAGCCAACGCTTCTTTGATCCAGAATACTTCACACCTTCTTCGGGATTGATTCCTTCAATCTTCGGAAGGTTCTGTTCCACTTTGATTTCAAAGGTGGCTTCCTCCGTCTTTTGAAGCAGATCCTTCGGCAGCCATTTCTTTGTCATGGAAATAATATCATTTGGCTTAATGGGCTTTTCCAAATAATCGTTCATGCCCTCTGCCTTGAAGATTTTTTTTGTCTCTTCAATGACATTGGCGCTTAAAGCAATCATTGGAATATCTTTGTATTTCCCACCATCTTCCTCACGGATTTTTTTCACGGTTTCCAAACCATTTAATCCCGGCATCATATAATCCATAAAGATTAAATGATAGGGATTTTGTTTTACTTTTTCGATGGCTTCTTCCCCGTTTGCTGCCAAGTCGATTTGCATCTGAAGGGGAAGAAGATGGCCCTTTGCCACCGTAAGATTTATTTCGTTATCATCAACGATTAAAACCTTTGCGTTCGGTGCCACAAAATGGAAATCGTCAATAACGTCTTCCGAAAAATCAATGGGACTTTTATCAACTACTTTCTGAGGTATCACAAATAATATCTCCGTGCCTTTTCCTTTTTCACTGGAAACCTGAATTCCGCCGTTCATGATTTCAATCAATCGACGAACAATGGGAAGTTCAAATCCGGTTTCCAATTCGTCCAAATCCTCATCAATAATTTCTTTTCCACCGAAGGGTTCGAACATTTTATTTACCTGCTCTTCACTGAATCCCAATCCGGTATCCCGAATGGAAAAGAAAAGATTGGCCGTATCACTGTTATCCAAAAGATCTACACGAATCTTTAAAAAGATACTTCCCTCTTTGGTAAAACGAATGGCATTTTCCACCACACCCATAAGAATCTGCTTTAAGCGGGTGGCATCTCCGTACAAAACGCTGGGCATGTCCGGATCCAGTTCCAAATGTTCGCGTATTTCTTTTCCTCCGGTGCGAACCCGAAGCTGTGCATCCACTTCGCTTAAGAGTTCCGCCATACTGTACTCGCGTTCCTCCAGGCGAACTTTCTCATTGGTCAAAAACGAATAATCCCAAAGATCGTTTAAAACTTTTTTTATCTCGTTTCCGGATTTTTCAATCCTTCGTATACAGTTTTCCAATTCGTCTTCTCGAACCTTCTTTTGAAGAATCAGATTCGTAAGACCGATAGACGCGTTTAAAGGCGTTCGAATTCCGTGGTTCAAACGCTGTGTAAAAATTCGTTTCTGTTCTTCACCACTTTTTAATCGTTCGTGAAGTGCCGCATTTTCTTCTTTCAGCTTTTCGTTCTCCCGACGAAGAGCCTCCATTTCTTCTTTTTCACCCATCACGTCTCCCCCATAAATGTGTGCATCATTTTCCATTATAACATATTTGTCACATTTACCACATCTTCAAACGCCGGCGGATCATAATCATAACCGATTCCCACGCTTCCCTCTTTAACGACTACCGTAGCCGCATGCTGTGCTGCCGCAAAAAGTGCGTGTTCCACCTTTTCCTGTGGGTCTTTTACATCAACTTCCTCGTCATAGGAAAGATAGTCCACCAAGAAGGCTCCGATAAAGGAATCTCCGGCACCCAATGCATCAATGGCGTGTACTTCATGGACCTCATGGATATAATAGCAATCTCCGTCGTATGCATAAATCGGATCGCATCCCTGGGTTCCGATGGCGATATCGCATCCCAAATCCACCGCCTTTTTTAATACTCTTTGGATTTCCATCTCGTCCAAATGACTGCAGGAGAAAAATCCGTAAACAATGTGGGGTGCTATGGCCTCGATATCTTCATCCGTAAACGCCGCATGAAAATCATAACAAATGGGAATACAATCCTCTTCGTCCAATCGCTTAATCATCTCCAAAGATACATCCGCCACACGTCCCATGGTAATCACATCATAGGTACGTATGTAATCCAGTTCTTCATTTGTAAACTGAATGGGATGTAAATCCGTAACCCCTTTTTGATTCCAATCCAAAAAGATACGGTCACCGTCATCCTTCAGTTTTACCAAACTGTATCCGGAAGAACCGATTTCATGATGACACATGGAGGTATCCACACGAAGTTCTTTTAATGTGGACTCCAAAATCTCTCCGGCCTTATCGTTTCCGAACACACCCAAAAAACCGGCATCCGCTCCCAAGAGCGCCGCATTACAAGCCACGTTATATTCATTTCCGCCGGGGTACATACGATGCTTATCCGGGTAAATATCCATGGTAGCCACACCGGTCCCCAATATTCTTACTTTAGACATACTTATTTCTTCTCTTTCGCCTTCGAAAAATCTACCGGTTCATAATCTGTCAACGTAGCCAAAAATCCTTTTTCCTTTAACTTTTCCTGGATTACATCCAAAACCGCTTCCGAAGAAGCACTCACCGTATGATAATGATAACCCGAAGTTACATTTTTTAAAAGTGAAGATTTACCGCTTCGGATATCCGACATAAACTTTTCCACATCCATTCTGCTGCCAATGGATAACTCCGCACGCAAAAGACCGTAGGCCTTATGATACACAAACACATCTTCCACGTATCCGCCCAAGTCCACAAAAAGCTTTAATTCTTCCTCCGCCTGCTCATCGGAATGAGATACCTTAAACACGCGGCTTACCGTATCTTTTTTCGAAAGAACATAACCCATATTGGTAGACGTAATCTCTGTCTTTTTTGCTCGAAGAAGCGCGATATCCTGCACGATTACCTGACGGCTGACATCAAATCTTTTTGCCAACTTTCTTCCGGGAATCGGTTTGTCCGCGCTTTTTAAAAGCTTAACTATTTCTTTTCTTCTTTCTTCTCCGCTCATTTATATCTCTCCCGATTTCTGCAGGGACTGTCCCAAGGCAACGCCATGGGGCTTCTGTAGTCTGGCTTCTTTTAGGATTTCATCCTGAGAGAACACCTCCGCAGAGTTTCCTTCGCAAAGAATCTTTCCGTGGGCCATGACGATAACTCTTTCAAAATTCTCCCAAACAAAATCCATATCATGTAAAATCGCGATAACCAGTTTTCCTTTTGCGGTCATCTCTCGAATCATCTTTCCGATGGTTTTTCTTCCCAAATAATCCTGGGCAATGGTAGGCTCATCCAAAATAATCACATCCGTATCCATGGCGATTACCGATGCGATGGCCGTCATCTTTCGCTCGTATAATTCCAAGTCATAGGGATTTACATCTTCCATTCCGGAAAGTCCCATAAGCTCAAGGGCTTTTTTTGCCTCTTCCCTAGCCTTTTTTGGCGACATTCCGATATTTAAAGGTCCGAACATAACTTCATCAATGACCTTATATTTAAAGATCTGATCGTCCGGATTCTGGAAAACATAGCCCACTTTATCCGCCAGCATCGCCACGGTTTTTTCGGAAATAGCTTCCTTCATAAAATAAATATTTCCGCTTACCGGTTTTAACAGTCCTTTTAAAAGGCGAACCAGCGTGGTCTTTCCCGCACCGTTTTGTCCGATAATGGCCGTGGGGCGTTTATCCAAAGACAAATTTAACCCTTCAAAAATCGGCACATCTTTTAAGTAAGAAAAATCCACATCTTTTACTGCAAAGATTTCTTCTTTTAATGATGCCTGTTCATTTTTAATTACACCGGATCCGTAATAAGTTTCCAATTCCTTTGTCGTTACCTTTCGTCCCGGATAATACACAAAGGGTTGCACGCCGAAGGACTCCAAGTCACTTCTTTTAAAAACCGCTTCCGGTGTATCAAAATCAACGACCTTTCCGTCGTCCATCAAGATAATCCGATCGGAATAGCCCGCCAATTTTTCCAATTTTTGTTCAATCATCAAAATGGTGATACCGGTATTTGTAAGTTTGTCAACCACGGAAAACACTTCTTCGGTTCCCTGGGGATCCAACTGAGAAGTGGGCTCATCCAAAATGATAATATCCGGCTGCATAACAAGAATACTTGCTATGGCAACGCGCTGCATCTGACCGCCGGAAAGTTCAAAGGGATTTCTGTCCCGATACTCCCAGATATCCAGCTGCTTTAAGGCGTTTTCCACGCGGCGATGAATCTCCTTTGGTTCCACACCCAAATTTTCCACGCCGTAGCAAACCTCTCCGAAAACCGTTTCCTTTGCTCCCGATAATTGATTAAAGGGATTTTGGAAAATAAGTCCCACGGTTTCGCACATTTCCGGTGTGGGAGTTTCTTCCACCAACCTTCCGTTTACCGTCACCTTTCCACCGTAGGCTCCGTTATAAAATCTGGGAACCAATCCGATGATTGCCTGTCCAAGGGTACTTTTTCCGGCGCCGTTTCTTCCTACGATTCCAATAAACTCTCCCTTTTCAATGGAAAGGGAAATATCATCCAAGGCCAGCTTCTCGGTATTGGGATAGCGATATTTCAAATGCTCGATTTCAATTAAAGACATGATGCAATCCTCCATACCAAAGTAAGCAAAATAAGAACGATAAGAAGCACTTCCAAAAATGTATCAATGGGTCGCTTTGTTCGTTCCGAAAGAATGGTCTTTTTATTTTTTCTTCCAAATCCCCGGACTTCCAATGCGATGGCGCGTTCTCTGGTATTAATAAGCGCGCTCATAACCACCGGTGAAATCAACGGCAAAAAAGCCTTCATACGGGTAAGAAGTTTTCCTTCCGTTTCCATTCCACGGCTTCGCTGTGCATCCACAATGGTATCCTTTGTCTTCATCATTTGCGGTACAATCTGAAATACAGAGGTAATGATGTAGGCAAACTTCGGTGGAAATCCGCTTTTTTCCAATTCGTCCACAAACTCCGGTATGGATGTGGTAAGAACAAAGACCGCAAAGGATAAAAGCATATTTAAAATATTGCAGCTGATTTTTGTGGCATACAGCACCCCTTCTTTGTAGAAGGTCAAAGCACCGATTTGGAACATCACGTTTTCACGGGCATGATAAAAAAGGCCTTGCACCAAAAAGATAACCAAGATCATGGTAAAGGAAAACGCAATCAGAGGAAGAGACTTTCGAAAACATCTTCCGCTGATTAAAAGGCAGATACTGCATAAAATTACGATAGGGAAAAGCCAAAGCTTTCCCCCTATCAATGGTATGCATATCGCTGCCAATATATATAACAATTTTACATACGGATGCAGTCGATTCAACCAACTGCCCTTATCGACATATAAACTTAAAGAGCTCATTAATCCAATCTTTCAATCTGTGCGTTTACATCATATAAAGATGTAAGTTTCTTCGGAAGTCCTTTTAAGATTAAGAAGGTAATGATGATGGTAAGAATCTTATCCGGAACATCTACAACCAACTCATCCAAGAAAGAACCTAAGGCTACCGGCATACCTGCTGCCTGTGTGGAAGCAAATAAAGCATCGCCCCAAACATTTCCTGTGGTACCGCCCCAGAAAATAACGTTAAGGGGTGTAGAAACGATTACTGCCGCAAGTCCGCCTGCAAGTGCACAAACGAATGACTTCGGGAAGGTCTCCATAAATCCCAGACGAGCGGTAACACCGACAGCGAGACCGATGAACAAACTTGTAATGGCATAAATAAGTGTAATGTTATCTCCTGTGGTAAGTCCATAGATTAAGTTATTTAAAGCACCGCAAATTGCTCCGATAATCGGTCCGCCAAGGCATGCTCCCAAGCAGGTTCCGATGGAGTCCAACCAAAGCGGAAGTTTCAAAAATGAAGCAAATAATTTGCCAAGATAGTTAATTCCGATACATGCAGGAATTAAAACGATGGTTGCTGTGTTTAATTTGGTTTTAAAAATGTTTCCCATAGTTATTTTTCTCCCTTTCCCATGGATGTTAAATATTCCTTTGTTGTCATGATCTTTACCTGAATCGGAGATAATCCCTCCAATACCTTTACCGTTGCTTTTTCGGTTTCCTCATCGATACCCGCCACAGCGTCCGTAAGATAGACTACGTCCACTCCCGCATCGATAAGTGCAAATGCCGTAGACAACACACAGCATTCCGCTACCACGCCGCACAAAACTACCCGAGAGGCTTTTTTCGCCATCTCTTTTACTTCGGGAATTTCATAAGAAGAATAGGTGGATTTTAAATACACAGGAAATTTTTTTACATCTTCCGAAAACGACTCCATCAATTCATTCGAAAAAACATCTTCGTTGACGGATACATTCTCCCGGTTGTAATCTTCCCAAGTACCCTGCGGATTATTCGGTGCAAGAAACTTTGTGAAAATCACATCGCTATTTTCCTGTGATTCATCTAAGAGACGGTGAATGTTTTGCGAAGCAGTCTCTGCCTTCGGACAGCACCAAGCGCCATCTTTTGCATAGACATTTTGCATATCAATCACCAAGATAAGATCCCGTTTCATCCTCTTCCTCTTTTTCCGGTAAATACAGGTGACAAGACAACTGTAAACCTAGGTGTAATTTTAACTGTATTCCTACACACATGTCAAGAAAAACAGTCAGTAACCACTACTCGTTCATTCGAATTACAAAGATCTGATCGTTTACCAATCGTGCGGTACTGCGATATTTCTTCGCAGAAGATTCAAATAAAAGGTAGAGCCCACGCGTCGTCATCACGATCTGTTCCGCACCCTCCGGAAGTCTCCAATAATCCGAAGCGTATTTGTATTTTTTCGTGGTATCACGGTATTCAAATCGAAGGAGCTGACTGTCAAACACGGAGTAACTTTGGCTCATTAACATGTAAACCGTATTCGTTGCCACATCGCGATAGAAGCATAAGCCCTGAATACGTTGAGGAATTTCTACCGACGAATCCAAAGTAACCAGGCAGTCATCATCGATTTCATACCCGTTTAGAATTCCGTTTCCGCCGTTTACGTAACTTCCCACATAGAGTTTTCCTTCAAACATGGTTAAGAAAGATGCCACCTTGATACCTTTGTGGTTAATCAGGCCCGCATCAAAGTAAGCAAGATAACTTCCGTCGTGACGGTAAATAATGTTATAGGGATCCTCTTGTTCTATCTTTTCACGAAGCTTGCTCCAATCCAAGGCATATACATATCCGAGACGTCCCGTAATCCACAGCACATCATGGGCTTCATCGTAGGCAATTCCACCCACATGAGACTGGAATCCCAAATCAATGATCTTCATGAGATTTCCGTCCAAGTCCATTACATACAAGATGCTATTGTAATCTCCGGAATAACTGTATGCGGATACGATAATGTTTGTAGGGGTTCGTGTCATTCCCTGACAAATCATATCCTCACACATCTTCGGAACGTAGTATCCGTATAATCCGGGCATGGCATAAGATGCTTCGAATCGGTCGCAAAGAAATGAATATTCCGGGTGAGATACCACGCTGGCCAAGCCGTAGTTTTCGGAAAATACACCGTCTGTTCCGAAGCGATATACATTCAAAAGCTGGGTTGGATTTTGCACGTCATACGCATATACTTTTGCTCCGCTTTCCTGAATGGCGGAAACCAATTCGCTGCTTAAATTATCCACGGAAATACTGTAAGCATCCGAAGGATATTTTTCTAAAATATCCACAGTTCCGCTGGAGGTCTCATACATCAAAGAAAGATCTTCGTCCAATGCGCGAATGGATTCCAAATAACTGTAATTTGAAGACATGCAGGTAACCCGCTTTGTCATTTCCAATGCATCCAGTCCGGCGTAAACATTTTGAATGAGCGTTTCTCTCTGGGCATTTCCCACATCCACGATATTTACATAAATCTCCAAGTCGGTTTCGGACACCAGTTTCCAAAACTGTTCCATGCTTATTAAGTGCGCATCGTCAAAAGACATTCTGCGAAGTTCGTCATAGGTAAACTGTCCGATACGACAGGTTTCTTCATCTTCATTTAAAAAGGTTGGCATTTTATATAAAACCAACACACCGTCGGAGGAGACCTGTACATCACAGCGCAAAGAATCAGCGCCCATTTCCATAGCGTTTTTAAATGCGGCCAGAGAGTTTGCCGGATATCTGGCGGCATATCCTCCGTCCGCCACGATGGTCATGGCATTTTCTTTGATATCCACCGTATTGATATCTCCCGTAGCGGTTTCCTCACTGGTTACATTTGCGGCAGCAATAATACGATCCGCATCTTCCTCTGCCAGAAGTCTGGGGTTTCTGGTCCAGTAAAATCCCAAAGATCCCAAAACCAAAACAAGCGCCAACACAAAAGAAGTATTTACAACCAGCATGCGTTGCAAAGAAACTTTTCTTTTTTGCACCAAAGAAAAACATGTGGGGAAAATAACCGTTACATACAAACCCGCAACCAAATAGGTCACAAAGTTTGCATAACGCTCCAAAGTAAATACGGTTATAAACTGGGGAAGCAGGGTTAAAAGCAAAACCAAGGATCCACCGCCGATTAAAAACCGAAGCACCTTTCTTGCAGGTTCTCCCTCGGTTTTAAATCCGATCCATCTTTGCTCCGCGTACCATCCGAACACAAGGCCGATCATCACACCCGCATTTGCATTTAAACCGTAGCGGCAAATAGAATAAACCGCTATTAATGCAGCAAAGATTAAAACAACCTCTTCCTTAATCACCCGTTGCACAACAGAAAACACCTTCGTCCACAGAAGGCCGAGGCCGAGGGCCACCAATACGTCAAGAGGCGTATGTACTCCCAAATACATGCGGGAAAACATGATAAGAAAAACCCACACCCATAAAAAGGTGCCGAGCGTCTGCCAAAGGGTATGTTCCTTTTTTTCACCGCGCTTTGAAAAATCAGAAGCGATTACACCATAGGTAGCCACTGATCGTGCCACATGACCACTGGGCAAGGAATAGCCGGATGCATCCTTCAAGGCCGCGGATACCGGAACGATTCTTGGATCCCGATGCCAAGGTCTCGGAATCTTAAATCGATTTTTCAACAAATAATTGACATTGGAACCAAAGGAAAGATTTAAAAGAATGGCACTGCCCAATTCTTTATTCAAACACCAATAGAATAAAGCAAGCACCAAAAAAGAAAATGTTCCTCCCGCCGTATCCGTAACAAACAGCATGAAGTCGTCAAAAATGCTTCCGCAGGACAATCGAAGCGCCTGCAAATAATATAAAAACACCACACCAAAATGCATGATTTTTAAGACCCCCAAGTTTCGTTTCGTAATCCCTTTTATTATAATGATTCTGCGATCTAAACTCAAATCCGGGATCGCATCTTTTTTATGTTATAATTGCTTGGTATGTTAGATAATTTTAATTTGGAAAAATTGGTATCACCCGCCTTGGGTTGGTATAAAAAAAATAAAAGAGATTTGCCTTGGCGAAAAGATAAAAATCCCTATCACATTTGGGTGTCCGAAATCATGTTGCAGCAGACAAGAGTGGAAGCCGTAAAGGGATACTACGAACGATTTTTACATCGACTTCCCACCATCTTAGATTTGGCTTCATGCCCGGAGGATGAACTTTTAAAACTCTGGGAGGGTCTCGGTTACTATAATCGAGTGCGAAATATGCAACGCGCTGCAAAAGTAATGGTTGAAAACTACGAGGGAGGCTTTCCAAAATCCTACGAAGAAATCCTTTCTCTTCCCGGCATCGGAAATTACACCGCAGGCGCGATTTCATCCATCGCCTTTGGCCTGCCTCATCCGGCTGTGGACGGAAATGTGCTTCGCATCCTTTGTCGCGTGGCAGAGGACGACTCCGATATCAAAAAAGAATCTGTAAAAAAAGCTGTACAGGATTTACTCTCCACCATTATACCAAAAGACGCATCGGGAGATTTTAACCAGGCACTTATGGAAATCGGAGCCTGCATTTGTGTGCCAAACGGACAGCCCCTGTGTGACTCATGCCCCTGGAAGGCACATTGCCTTACTCACAAACACAAAACCTACGATATATATCCCGTAAAATCAAAACCTGCAAAGCGACGAATCGAAGAGCGAACCGTCTTTTTGATTATGGACGGAAAGGATATTATAATTCAAAAACGTCCGAGCAAAGGGCTTCTTGCTGGCTTATATGAATTCCCGGGAGCAGAGGGTCATCTTAACCGAAAGGATGTGGTTTCTTTTGCCAGGGAAAAAGGGTTAGATCCCGTTTTGATTGAAGCCCTACCGGACGCAAAGCATATCTTTTCCCACGTAGAATGGCGTATGAAAGGATATCTTGTACGTGTGGCAGATCTTTCCGATGCCACCATCGATCCGGAAAGCATTCTTGTAACCAAAGAAAAGATTCAAAAAGAATACGCAATACCTTCTGCATTCGAAACCTACGCCAACATCGCCCAAATCGAACTGGGGAAGTCCGGATTTTTGAATCAAAAGTAGACACACCCCAAATAATTGATATAATCATTAGTGGATTATTTATTAGGAGTAAAATATGAAACTTATCAGTTTTGGCATCCCATGCTACAATTCCTACGCGTACATGGGAAAATGCATCGAATCTCTTTTAATCGGTGGCGAAGATGTGGAAATCATCATCGTTGATGACGGATCCACCGACAAAACCGCAGAGATCGCAGACGCATATGCAAAAAAATATCCAACCATTTGCAAAGCCGTACATCAGGAAAACGGCGGTCACGGAGAAGCGGTAAACACCGGTCTTCGTAATGCAACCGGATTATATTATAAAGTTGTGGATTCCGATGACTGGGTAGACAAAGACGCTTACATGCAGGTTTTGGACACCTTAAGAAATCTTGTAAACGCAGGCACCCCGGTGGATATGCTTTTAACAAACTATGTGTACGAAAAGCCTTCCACCAACCAGCATCGTCACATGCAGTATCGATTGCTTTTCCCGCAAAAGGAAATCATCGGTTGGGACGGCATGAAACGAAACATCAAAGGTTTTTCCATTTTGATGCACTCCGTAACCTATCGTACCGCGATGCTTCGGGAATGTAAGTTGGAGCTTCCAAAGCACACCTTTTATGTAGATAACCTTTTTGTTTTCGTTCCCCTTCCTTACGTAAAAACCATTTACTATCTGGATGTGGATTTCTATCGTTATTACATCGGTCGCGAGGGCCAGTCCGTAGCGGAAGCTACCATGATTAAGCGTATCGATCAGCAGCTTCGGGTAAACTATTTGATGGTGGACGCTTACGATTTATGGTCCATTGAAGAAAAACATTTACGTGAGTACATGCTTTCCTATTTGGAAATGATTACCGTTGTTTCTTCTGCCATCGGCTATGTTTCAAAGAATCCGGAGAATATCGCAAAGGTGAAAAAACTCTGGAAATACATTAAGAAAAAAGACGAGCGCACCTATAAACATTTGCGCTACGGAATCCTAGGCGGATCCATGAATCTTCCGGGCAAATTCGGAAGAAGACTTTCCGTTATGGGTTATAAAATATCACAAAAACTTGTGGGCTTTAACTAAGCCCACTTTTTTATTTCTTTTTAAGGATAGTTTAAGGTTTGGCATATATGATGTACCCGTAAAGAAAAAGGAGAACCATTATGGCAAACAAATATACCTTTAAAAGAAAAGAGCTAAAATACCTGTTAAATAAAGAACAATATCTTGGTTTCATGGAAAGAATCAAAGATATGGCAAAAATAGATGACTACGGGAAAACCTCCATTTTAAATATCTATTTTGACACGCCGGACTTTGAACTCATTCGCCGTTCCTTGGAAAAACCGGTTTACAAAGAAAAACTTCGTCTTCGTTCCTACGGGATTCCCACAGACGAGAGTCCTTCCTTTATTGAGATAAAAAAGAAATATAAAGGAATTGTATATAAGCGAAGAATTTCCGCTCCATATAAAGAATCAAAAGATTATTTATATGAAAATATTCCGTTGGAAAAATCCTCCCAGATTTCCGCGGAGATAGATTATTTTAAAAAATGCTATCCGGGACTTCGACCGGCCATGGCGATTTCCTATGATCGCATCGCAATGGTCGGAACCATCGACCCGGAACTACGCATCACCTTCGATCAAAACATTCGGTGGAGAATCAATCATTTGGATTTGAAATACGGAAACGAAGGAAAAGATCTTTTGGAAAAAGATCAGTACTTGATGGAACTAAAAATCGCAGAAGCCATGGATTTAAAATTAGTGGCGATTTTGGAAGAATTAGATATCCGCCAGGTATCTTTTTCCAAGTACGGAAACGGATACGAAACCCTGTTGGCGGAACGCTTGGGCATGGCAGGGGAAGTAATCCGCATCCCTGAAAGTGAAAAAGAATGGGCCATTGCATAAAATAAAAGGGACGACCATTTGGTCGTCCCTCTTTTATATTTACCCCTTTTTAAAACAACTTTAGAAATCAGTTAAGTTTGCTTCGCGTTTTTCCAAGAAAGCTCCCATACCTTCTTTCTTATCATGGGTATCATTTACCACACCAAAGAGGTTTGCTTCCATCTCAACCGCATTCTTAATGTCCATATCATATCCGTTATTAATAGCAGCTTTTGCGATAGAAACCGCATAGCTTCCTTTGCTGATAATTTTCTTTGCCATCTTCTTAGCGGTATCATAAAGTTCTTCCGTAGAAACAACCTTATTTACCAAGCCGATTCTGTATGCTTCCTGAGCATCAATGTTATCGCAGGTAAAGATCAATTCCTTTGCGCGACCCATTCCGATTAATCTTGCAAGTCTCTGGGTTCCGCCGAATCCGGGGATAATCCCGAGGCCCACTTCCGGCTGACCAAAGATTGCATTTTCGGAAGCGATTCTGATATCACATGCCATAGCGATTTCACATCCGCCTCCTAAAGCAAATCCGTTAACCGCTGCAATGGTTACCTGACGCATATTCATTAATTTAAAGAATGGAACGCTGGCTTTGATGCCGAATGCTCTGGCTTCCGGAGCGGTAAAGTTTACCATTTCGGAAATATCCGCACCTGCCACAAAAGACTTAAACTGGTTATCCTTTTTATCCGGACCACCGGTTAAGATTACCACCTTGATATCATCTCTGGCTTCGATCTCGGTAAGAGCCACATCCAACTCTTCCAATGTCTCACTGTTTAGCGCATTTAACGCTGCCGGACGAGAGATGGTAAGTGTTGCAATTTCATCTGCCACTTCCAACTTTAAGTTATTAAAATTTCCCATTTAACCTTCCTCCTATTTTTTCGGAAAATACCCAAATATTTTCCCTCGTGGTTTACATAATGCAAATATAGAACATTGACAAAAATTTGTCAATATAATTTTCCCATTCTCGCCATATCGTGGCGTAAGTTGTATTTTCCAAAAATCGTGTTATAATATAAGTGACTATAACTATCGAAAGGAGCAAGTCTATGGATGTTACATCAGTAGCTGCATTATCCACATATCTTTCACGTGCACAGACCTATAACGACGTAGGCTATGCTGTTTTGGATATGTCGATGGATGCATTAAAAATGCAAGGCGCAGGCGTCGCAGAAATGATTGCCTCCGCACCGGGTATGGAATTATCCGTTAACCCGAATATCGGCGGGAACTTCGACATGAGTATTTAACGTAAACAAAAAGAAGGTTCAGATGAACCTTCTTTTTTTGATGTTTATTTTTCTGCGATTACTTCGATTTCAAGCATAACATCCTTCGGAAGTCTTGCTACTTCCACACAGCTTCTTGCCGGATATGGTTCCGGAAAGAATTCTGCATATACTTCGTTGATTGCTGCAAAGTCGTTCATCTCTTTGATAAATACAGTGGTCTTTAATACTTTATCCATGGAAGAGCCTGCTGCCTCTACCAAGTTTTTCATATTGGTAAAAGCCTGTCTTGCCTGTGCTACGCTTCCTTCCGGAATATTGCCGGTAGCCGGATCTACAGGAATGACACCTGAAGTATACACCAGTCCGTTTACTTCCACTGCCTGTGAATATGGTCCGATTGCTGCCGGAGCCTTGTCTGTTGAAATAATCTTTTTCATTTCATTACCTTCTTTCCTTAATATATCAATCGACCTAATGTCGATGAATGCATGTTAGACACGGCGGATTTTTCCGTCGGATAAATCGATTTTTCTTTCTTTGTATAGTCTTCCGATGGCACGTTTAAATGCTGCCTTTGACAAACCGGTTTCGCGTTTGATTACTTCCGGAGATGCTTTTTCCGTAAAGGGAAGAACCCCTGCATAAGCATCGATTAAGGAAAGCAGTGTCTCGGCATCATCTTCCATCTGCACATAGGATTTTTCACGAAGGGAAACGTCTAATTTTCCGTCTTCCTTTACGTTGGTGACACGCAAATTAACGCAATCCCCAATATGATATTTGGAAACATCCTCATGCTTCGGAATCATACCGGAGTAGATATCTTCAATAGCCACGAAAGTTCCGAAGTCATGACCGAATTCGTAAATACGGCCCACTACTTCATCGCCGATTTGATACGGAGAATTTGTTTTTAACTGGTCATAAATCTTTTTCATGCTACCGCAAAGGCGATTACTCTTATCGGTATACAATCGAATCAAAACTTCCTGATCCTTCTGCACCTTTTCGGTCATTTCCTTATACGGAAGAAATAAATCCTTTTCCAATCCCCAGTCCAAAAAGGCACCGATTTTGGTTACTTCCTTTACGGTAAGGGGTGCGATTTGTCCCATGGTAATCAGAGGTTTTGCCGTAGTTGCAATCATACGGTCTTTGGAGTCGCGATATAAAAATACCTCGATTTCATCACCGATACGGGCTTTCTTTGGCACCTGCTTTACGGGAAGAAGCACTTTCTCCTCGCTGCCCTTGTCCTCGGCCAAGTATACGCCGAATTCAACTTTTTTTATTATTTGTAATTTTTGATATTCACCTAATTTTAACATGTCTATCCGTCCTTTATTTAAATACTACTGTTGCGTAAGGTTCGTGTTCTGTGTTTTCAAGTACGATTTGGTTACCTGCTCGAGTCACAACCACTTCATCTCCCAGCATCGCTTGCACCTTGTACTCCACGTAAAGTTCTTTTGCATAAAAGTCCGCCGGCATGGTACTTGATGCCGCGTCCATATACTAGGCATTGTTCATATGCCCGTTGGTATCCACATGCATGGGGGATACCGCAAAAGAAAAACAAGTATCCCGCTGTTTTGGAATGGAAATCTTCCTGGACGGCCAATCTACGGAAAGAGGTTCGTCCTCTTTAAAGGCTTCCTTCATGTCCTCCGGAATGCGATGGGGTTTTTGTTCCTTCAAATCCATCAAAAGCCAAATGGAATTTGCCTCTGCAAGCACAGTTTTGTTTTCATCCAAAAGCAAAAAGTTTCGATTTCCGATGGGACCCTTTAACGCATAGGGCATGGTCGCTACATAAACTTCTTCTCCAAAATTCGGACGTTTTGTTATATGAATCTGCCAAGAGATTACAAACCATCCGAGGTCATGTTCCCGAAGCCAGGGAAGTCCGTATCCGATGTCCTCACAATGATTGTTTTAAAAGACCCGCATCCGTTAGGATACCCTCTGTATCCACATTCTCATACGGAATCCGCGTTTTCATCTCATACATAACTAAAATAATAGTATAGGAAAAAACCTACGTCAAATAAAACTACATCACAAGCTTCTGAAGAATACGCTCCTCATCCGCTCCGTTATAAATATACTTTTTCAATAAGCGTGCCGCCAAAACTTCATCCGTCACCACATAGTCCACATCCGTAAGCAACCACCGGTTTAATTCCGATGTGGTATTTACGGTCCAAACCGCCACCTTTTTCCCGGCTGCGTGAATACGGTTGATCTCGCCGGCACTCAAGCACTCGGTTTCCACCATATAGGTATCACAGTTTAATTCCTCCAAGTTTCCGAAGGAGAAGTATACCAAATAACCGGTTTCCATATCCGGATGTTCCCGCTCGATATATTCAATCATTTCATAATTAAAACAAATGACGGTACAATCCGAAATCATATCCCGCTCTTTTAACATCGCATATACTTCATGAACCATTTGGGGATCGGCGCTTTCTCCCTTCAACTCCAAAAAGAGTTTAATATTTCCCTTTGCCTCATCAAGCATCTCTTCCAATGTGGGAATTCGCTCTCCTTCTTCCCAAGGGCGCTGTCTGTTTTTCAATCGATAGTTTTGTATTTGGGCGTATGTTAACTCCGTGGGATTTCCGGCTTTTCCCGTGGTCTTTTTCAAATCGGCGTCATGACAAATAATATAGGTTCCGTCCTTTGTCCTCTGGATATCCACCTCCGCCACCGATACGTTATTTGCGATGGATTTTTTTAATCCGGACAAGGAATTTTCAATACTTAAATTTCCGCCGGCACGATGAGCTACAATTTCCGTCTCGTTGGAAATCGGGAAGATTTCATCAAAGAAAATTCCTCCGAAAACACTGAAGGCAAGGGTCGCTGCCAAAGACGTCGCAAAAAATCGCTTCCATAGTTTTGACAATTGAGCGCGGCTGCTCTCCTCCGTCGTCGGTATGGTGGGCTGATTCCGATACAGCATGGTGATTCGAATGGCCAAAAACGGACAAAAAAGAAGCATAAACAAGAAACTGCCCACCGTAAATATCATAGAAAAAAAGATTTTCCATCCCCTGGCAAATGCCACCGGCATCGGAAGCACATTTATAAACAGAATGGGCAAAAAATAAAACACGACAAATAAACCCACTGCAAATACTGCTGCCTTAACGAAAAACATAAGCAGGTTCCATGCATAGTTTGTCCAATTTTCCGCCACCGCTTTGCGAGAGGATTTCATGGCGATATTTATTTTTTCCTCTTTAAAGATTACATTTAGAATCGTAAAGATATAAATAAACGCAACCGCCAAATACAAAAGGACTCCCAAAAGTACCAGCACCCGAAGCCACGGATTGGTGGAAATATATCTTAAAACAAAGTTCGGTGCCGAAAATCCAATCATAAAGGAAAATCCCACCGCCGTTCCAATAAGGGGTCCCAAAAAGGATAAATAAAGGGTCACAAACAGCCCCTGTGGATGGGTAAAATACTTTAAAGAAATAAAGGCTTCCTTTAATATAATCCACCAACTCTTTTTCTTTTCATTAAGTACACTGTCCGCCAAAAGAAACATGGCATTGATATCAAACACGGTATAGATAAACAGTGCCAAAAGACCCACTCCGGCTATAAGCCACCCGTATTTGGTCTTAAACAAATAGGGCAAGTCTCCGCTGGTAAACGCGCTTCTTCCCGCACGATACAAAAACAGCAGTGCATTTTGCTTTAACAGTGTAACGATAACAAAAAGCAAAAGCTTTGTAATTACTTGATAAATTAAAATCTCCGGAATCATCCGGATGAAGTCAAGGCTTGTTCCTAAGCCGTTTTTTACTCTTTCTCTCATGACAATTCTCCTGAAGTTAGGATTATATCATAATTTTTCTGTTTTTTCTAAAAAAATGCTTGCATTCTTATACCGCCTTAAGTATAATACCTATTGTTGACCTGCTAAAAAGCAGTCACTGATGCCCAGTCGCCAAGCGGTAAGGCAACGGACTCTGACTCCGTCATTTCCAAGGTTCGAATCCTTGCTGGGCAGCTTATCCTAAAGGCTTTGATAGTTTTATCAAAGCCTTTTGTTTTATGAAAATTTAGGAGGGCAATATGTTACAGTACATAATTTGTTTCTTTATTTCCATGGTTCCATTAATTGAACTTCGCGTGGCGGTACCTACGGGACTTGCCATGGGACTTGATCCGAGAATTCTTTATCCCGTCTGTATTTTGGGAAACATGATTCCGGTTCCGATTATTTTCTTCTTTGCAAGAAAGGTTCTGGAATGGGGAAAAGATAAACCGATCATCGGCGGATTCTTTACTTTCTGCCTGGAAAAAGGTCATAAAGGCGGTGTAAAGCTTCAGGAAAAAACCGGACAGGGCTTATATGTTGCTCTCTTTTTATTCGTGGGAATTCCGGTACCGGGAACCGGCGCTTGGACAGGAACACTGGCGGCATCCTTGTTGGATATGGACTTTAAGAAAAGCGTACTTGCCATTGTTTGCGGCGTTATCCTCGCAGGAATTATTATGGGCGTAGGTGCCGCAGGAGTTCTTTCTCTCTTGCATATGTAAATTATAACTTAATAAAAGGGACGGTTCTTTTTGTCTCCCGAGAGGGAGACAAAAGAACCGTCCCTTTTTATTATTTCTTATTTTTTTATTTACATAGGCGGGATTTCCACTTGAATATCTCCAATATTTACTCCTGCCGCCGGATCGTAGGCCGCATCCGCATGGATTTCTTCCACCGGTGAAAGGAGACTTCCCGGTACCGCAAATGCGGTATCATCGGTTCCTTCTGACGCTCCGACAATATAGGTCACACCATCGATTTGCGTATGGTGATCACAGTACTCGGTAGGTTCCGTTCCTTCGGCAAAATATTCCGTATAAACCATGGAACCTCTCGGATCGCAGTCACATACACCTTCAATGGGCAAAAGTCCGGACTTACTGCAGACAGCCACCTGAACAATGCCCTCCGGCTTTGTAAAGTCTGTGTTCTGCAAGTTCGCATGAATCTTTTTCATAACTTCACGCCAAATATTCTTTGAATATGTGGTATTAGACTGCGGTGTATTATCATCAAATCCGCCCCAAATGGAAGCCGTGTAATACGGAGTGAATCCGCAGAATACCGTATCACGATCCTTTGTGGTCGTTCCGGATTTTCCGGCTACCGCCATTCCGCTGAAGTTTGCACGTCCACCGGTTCCGGCTGTCATAACATCTCTCATGGCATTGGTAATCAACCAAGCAGTTGTAGGTTTTAACACTTCCGTAGATTCGTTTTCGGTGGTGTCCAAAAGTACCTCGCCGTTTCGATCCAACACCTTAGTATAGAATACCGGCTTATTGTAACGACCGGCGTTTGCGATGGTGGCATAGGCTGCGGTAAGTTCCAAATTGGTAACACCGTTTGTAATACCGCCCAAGCAAAGGGACTGGTTATTATCTCCGGAATCAAGTGTAGTGATTCCAAGTTTCTGTGCGTAATTAAATCCTAAGGAAGTACCGATTTCCGTTAAGGTCTTTACCGTTACCACGTTAATGGAGTAGGTAATGGCGGTACGGATATTGGTGTAACCGCGATAATGATTATCGTAGTTGGAAAGCGGTGTTCCGTTTGCATAAGTCATAGGAGCATCGTCCTGTACGGATGCAAGTGTAAGACCGCCGGCATCCAAAGCAGGAACATAAGCCGCCAATACTTTAAAGGTAGAACCCGGCTGACGGGTAATACCCGTGGCACGGTTTAAGGTCTTGCTGGCAGTCTTTTCACCACGTCCACCAACCAAAGCCACCACGTGACCGGTAGACTGATCCATAACCGTCATAGCCGCCTGCGGCTGTAACGTAAAGGTCAAAGACTCGCCTGCTTCGGAAATGGTATCTCCCGGCTCCATAAGTTCTGCCTTGTAGGCATCGACGGCAGCCTGTGCCTCTTCCTCAGACTTAAAGTTGATAGAGTAGTTTTTATTAGCTTTCTGATAGTAGGAAAGCATGGTCTGTTCACTGTAGTTTTCCAGACTTCCGTCCGCCTTTGTGATGGTAAGTCTGTAGCTGAAGGAAACCTTCGGATCCGTCGCGTAATTTTCCTTATTGTTAATCTCACTTTCCACGATGGACTGAATTTCCGTATCCTGTGTGGAATAAATGGACAAACCGCCGGCATACAATTTTTGATATGCTTCGGTCTCGCTGTAACCCTTTTGCTCCACCAAATCCTTAACCACCTGATCGGTTAGGGCATCCACAAAGTAAGAGGTGGAAGAAGAGGTCATCTCGTTATTTACTACCTGGATTCGATCGTATACATCATCATCTAATGCCGCATTATAGGCTTTCTCATCGATGTATCCCTGCTCCAACATGTTTTTAAGGACCTTTTTCCGTCTCTTCGCATTCTCCTCCGGTTTTGATATCGGGTTATACTTTGACGGATTCTGTGTGATTCCGGCGATAACCGCACTCTCGGAAAGAGTTAATTGGCTTACATCCTTATTAAAATACCGCCGGGAAGCAGACTGAACACCCAGGGTGTTTTGTCCCAAGTTAATGGTATTTAAATAGTTTTCCAAAATCTGATCTTTGGTAACTACTTTTTCAATCTGAATCGCCAAATACTGTTCCTGAATCTTTCGGTCCAGTCGATCCTTAAAGGAATTCTCGGAAGTCCATGTGGTAAAGTAGTTATTCTTTAATAACTGCTGTGTAATGGTGGATGCACCCTGAGATGCACGATTTCCTCCTACCACACTGATAAGATCGATCCATACGGCACGAAGAATACCTTGTACGTCGATACCGTTATGCTCATAGAATCTGGCATCCTCAATGGCCACAAATGCATGCTGCAAATCCTCGGGGATCTGAGACAGTTCCACATACTCACGGTTTGCTCCGGATGCTGCGAGATTCTCGATTTCCGCACCGGAAGCATCGTAAATGGTAGTGGAATAACCATTGGGTGAAATATCTATGGTAGATGCATCTGGAAGATTGGAAACCAATCTGGTGGTATAAACGGATGCCACTCCCAAGGCACCTACAATCACCAGTGCAATACAGATGACGAAGGTACGAAGGAAGGATATGGCAAATTTCTTTTTTGCTTTTGATTTTTTGTTTGAAAGAGTTTGTCTGTTCTTCTTTAAGTTTTTCTTTCCGTAATTCATAGAAACTCCTTTTTAGCACATAGCTTTAGATATTATAACAGAAAATCACATTTATAGAAAGTCTATGGCGTTTCTGCATTCCATTGCATATAATGTGGATTATGGAATACGAAATCTTGGAAAACGGCGAAGGAAAAATCGTCGAAAAAAAATAAACTTTTATCGGCGCCATCGCCTCCGTTCACAGTGAAAAAGAGGCTCTTTCCTTTATTGCCGAGAAAAAGAAAGAACACTACGACGCCAGACATAACTGCTTTGCCTATCTCATCGGAGACAAAAACGAACTGGTTCGTTCTTCCGACGACGGAGAACCCTCCGGCACTGCAGGTCACCCCATGTTGGACGTTCTTTTGGGGGCAAATGTCCATAACGTCTGCGCCGTGGTTACCCGATACTTCGGTGGCGTACTCTTAGGCACCGGCGGATTGGTTCGGGCGTACACAAAAGCCACTGAAGAAGGCTTGGCCGCTTGTACGCTTTTAGAACGCCACGAGGGCTTTCATCTCTCCTTAGATATTGATTATGGTCTTTTGGGGAAAGTACAGTATCTTTTAAATGAAAAGAACATTTTTATCGCAGACAGCGCCTACAGTGACCGGGTGGTCTTCCACGTGTACGTAGACGAAGAAGAAGTTGAATCGTTAAAAAAAGAATTAATCAACCAAACCAACGCCCAGATAAAAATCGAAGAGATTGAAAAATGCAGCTACGGAATCTCTGAAGGAAAACTAATTCAATTTTAAACAATAAAAAACGTAGCATACTTTTTGTATAGAGTGCTTTTTTATGCACCCGGCAAAAATGTATGCTACGTTTTTTATGTTTTAATAAAGATTAACCTACTTTACTTTCACTCTTTTCTTCAAGCTCTTCGAAAGCAGCCAATTCCGGATGCTCACGATGTTCTTTCGAGTAATTCTCGTAGTTTTTCTTATGATGTGTCTGGCTTGCCCAAACTTCATCCGCAACAACGCCCCACTCCTCTGCATAGTGATCGCACTTTGCACAAAGGTGATCTACTTCTTCCGGAGACTCAAGGTTTGTCTGGTGTGCACCGCTTCGAGCAACCATCTCACGAAGGAGCTTCGGATTCTCAAGCATCGGGCACGGACGTAAATGGTTACGATTGAAGGGCTGTCCTTTATGATACTCCATAAACAACGGAGACTGTAACATCTCTAAAATGCTGTGTGTATGGATGTTTGTATCTGAGTAGTGAATAAATACGCAAGGCTCGGCATCACCGTTTGAGTTAATGTGGAAGTAGTTTCTTCCTCCGGCAATACATCCGCCTACATATTCTCCGTCGTTCTGGAAGTCCATCGGATAGAATTCGATATCACAGTCCTTAGAACGAACCTGACGAATCTTTTCAATCATCTTTCTACGCTGCTCTACTGTCGGCATTAATTCCGGTACCGCATTGTTTCCAACCGGCATGTAGTGGAAGTAGAATCCGAAACGAGCACCCTTAGATGAAATAAATCTTAAGAAATCATCACTGGTAACTGCTTCAATGTTATCTCTGGTATAGCAAATGGATGTACCGTAAACGATACCGTACTCTTTCAAAAGATCCATTGCTTTCATAACTGCTGCATAGTGACCCTCACCACGACGTGCATCGTTGGTATCCGGTGTTCCTTCGATAGAAAGCATGAAGGTTAAGTTTCCGAGTTCCACTACCTTCTTGCAAAGTTCCTCATCGATTAATGTAGAGTTGGAATATGCCGCAAAGATACAATCGTTATGCTTTTCGCAAAGCTTAATGATGTCTGCCTTACGAACCATCGGTTCACCACCGGTCATCATATAAAGGTAAACACCAAGTTCTTTACCTTCGGTAACGATCTTATCCATATCTTCAAAGGTAAGATTTGCTTTATGTCCGTAGGTTCCTGACCAGCATCCTACACAGTGCATGTTACATGCCATGGTGGGATCGAAAAGAATTAACCAAGGAATATTACAACCATACTTCTCACGGTTTGCACGAATCATCTTTGTTCCGCGGAAGAATGCTTCGTATCCTAAGTTTAAGATAAACTTCTTTGCAAACTTCGGATTGGTTTCATCGATAATCTTATTGATGTACTTCACCCAACGGTTATCCGGATTGGAAACTGCGGCACGAACCTTATTTAAAGTGTTCTCGTCGATTTTTCCAAAGAACTTTTCAGCCATGTTTACAAGCTTAACGTAGGTCTCGGTTCTTTCCTTATAGTTCTTCTTATCCAAATGGTTTAAGAAGCCGTCGATAGCAATCGAAAAAGCCTGACGTTCCGCTGCGTGTTTCATATTTTCTGCTACAGAAGCCATAATCATCCTCCTAATTAAAAATAATATAACCTCACATTTTCATCCTGATAGTGATTTTAGGTCTCGAAAAGCCTTTTTTCAATGAACAAATTTTCAAATTTGTATTGCCAATACACTATAAATATGGAAAAATGAGGATGATGGGGTTAATATTGACCTCAAATAACAGAAAACTTGGTGAGTGTAAATATTTATGATTAACGTATACGGAGAATATTCCAGCCTTTTGATTGGATTATTGATTATCTTTTTCTTATTCTATTCCAATCCCAAAAAGACAAAAGGTTTCTATATCAATTTAGCCGGTCTGATTATCGGTCTGATCGGCAGTTGTCTGCTATTATTAATAGGAAGTCAAAAATATGTATATCAGATTACGTCGAACCCGTTTATATTGGCATGTTTCTTTTTATACGCAACTACCTATATAGCGGTTTTAAACATTATTTTTTCCTATGTCTACTATCTCGTCTTCGGCGAAACAAAAGAATTTAAAAAACGCTCACGCTACAGTACGATTATTACCATCGTCTTATATGCCGGAATCGGTTTTGGCTATTTCTTTTTCTACCGAAAACTTAACCAACCGTTTTTAAATGATGTGGAATTGTTTGAGCACTTTATTTCTTTCTGTTCTTCCACGGGACTCATTGCCTGTGTAATGATGTTTGCGGTAGTGGTATCCAATTACAAACGAGTACCGAAGATCGTATTGCTTAGCGGACAGATTTTCATCACCGCCATCGGCATTACTTTAGTGGTTCAGCTTTTGATCCCGAGAACCGTATTTATCGGGTTAACCTATATTTTGCCTTTCATGGCCTGCTACCTTTTATTCCACAGTAATCCCTACGACGAAGAAACCGGTATGCAGTCTGCCGATCCGTTAAACACCATCATTGCAAAGGCGATGAAAAAGAACAAAGACTTCGCCATTGTATATGTTATGGTTCCACAGCTTGAAAAAACAACGCTTTTGATTCAGGAGTCCACGATTCACCATATGCTTACGGATGTGGCACGTCGTACGGAACGCATTTGCCCTACCAGTCACTGCTACCGAATCTCCGGAAGCACCTATGCGGCATTTGCTTTCTTGGATAAAAAGACCACTGCCATTGATTACTTTAACGAAGTGACAAATATCATTAACTCCCCTACGGGATACGGATATTTCCCCGCTTCCTACAAAGCCATCGGCATGGGCAGCCATCCGTTTTTGTCGAGCTTGGATATTCTTCAACACTATTACACCTTTTTGTGCGATCGATTAAGTCCGACCATTGAAAACGAAGAAATTTTCTCCGGCACAAAAGAGATTACCGAATTTATGGAATACTACCGTATCCATTTGGCCATTGAAGACATCCGCGATAAACGTGATTTGGATGACATTCGTGTGTTGGCATACGCACAGCCCATTTATTCCGTAGAAAAAGAAGCCTTCTTAAGCGCAGAGGCTCTGATGCGACTTGAAATTGACGGAAAGATTTTAGGACCGGGACAGTTTATTCCGATTGCGGAAGCCAACAGCTGTATCCATCCGTTGACAAAGATTATTTTAAATAAGGTGTGTGAAGAGATTAAACGCATTCAGGACGAATACGAATTTGAGTGTATTACAGTAAACTGCTCACCCATTGAATTGTCCATTAAGAAGATGACCGATGATTTAATCGAAATCATAGAGAAAAACGGTATCAATCCTTCCAAGGTTCGCTTAGAGGTTACCGAAAGCAGTATGTACGAAAACGCTGATGTAGTTGCTTCCAACATGCAAAGCATGAGCGACGAAGGCATCAGTTTTTACCTGGATGATTTCGGAACCGGTTATTCAAACTTCGTCAATTTGTCTGTTTTGTTGATCCAGATGACTGGATTGAACGGCACATGACCGAGGAAATGATTCATGCCTTAATTCACATGTTGAAGGAGTCAAACATTTCTCCTTTGGTGGAAGGCGTGGAAACGGAAGAGCAAAAACAGTTCAGTATCAAGCACGGTTTTGATTACATCCAAGGATTTAATTACGCAAAGCCGGTACCTATTGATAAGCTTTCCGAATACTTTACAAAAAAGAAAAATTAATAAAAAACTCGGGCACGAGGGAGCACCTTTTGCCCGAGTTTTCTTTCGTTAAAATATGTTTCTTATATCTTCTTCCGTAGCCTCCAGAGAGCCTTGAATCATTACGGATTTTCCACCGCACTTTGCAGAGAATTTCTCTCGAAGATGCTTTCCGATCTCGTTGCAATCCTTTTCTTTGGAACCGATGATGAAATTATATCCGGTTTCGTTTTTATTAAAGATCCCACAGTATCCCGGATGGGATAAAGTCAGTTCATTAATCTGATAGCGAATCACATTTGTATCCACACCTTCCACAAAAAGAATGACATCGGAAGCATCTTTATCTACCGTTTTTACCTGCATTCGAAGCAGTTTTTTTTGTAAAGAAAAAATCTGCTGCTGCAACGTGCCGATGCTATCCTTTTGCTGCTGCACCGCTTCCACAATCTCTTCCTGTGGTTTGGAAGTTAGCTGTGAAATCAAAATGCAGCGATTTAAACAATCCCGATAATGAAAAAGCGCACGCATACCGCAAAGAATGGAAATACGAATTCCGCCCTTATAAGCAGCGGCATCCAATATTTTTAAAAGCCCCACCTCTGTGGTGTTTTTTACATGGGGCGCACAGCAGGCACAAATATCCACGTCTTCAAT
>CAJOGB010000002.1 GCA_905233835.1 uncultured Lachnospiraceae bacterium | reverse complement strand
CAATTTCCTTCACCGCGGATTCATAAGAAACATAATTCGCGGGAGAACGTTTTAATAATTCGGATAATAACGTATCAATGGATGACTTCGTCAATGTTTGTATTCTCATTTTTCCAATTCCTTTTTGAATGCAGTAATAATCTTTGTAATACGATCGTTTTCCATTTTCATAGATACCTGGTTCACAATCACTCGAGCGGAAAGCGGGCAAATTTCTTCCAAAACCACCAGTCCGTTTTCCTTTAAGGTACTTCCTGTCTCCACAATATCCACAATCACTTCGGAAAGACCCACAATAGGAGCCAACTCGATGGAACCGTTTAATTTGATAATATCAATGGTCTGATCTTTTCTGTTATAAAAATAGTTTTTTGCGATTCTGGGATACTTTGTGGCAACACGAATAAGTTCCTGATGCTTTAACAACTCTTCCGCTTCTTTTGGTCCGCACACACACATGCGGCATTTTCCGAAGCCAAGGTCTAAAACCTCATAAACATTTCTGGCTTCTTCCAAAATCGTGTCTTCACCTACAATACCAATATCCGCAGCACCATATTCCACATACGTGGGTACATCCGGTCCTTTGGATAAAAAGAAACGCATTTTGTATTCCTCATTTACAAAAATCAGTTTTCTGGAATCTTTATCCTTCATTTCTTCACAGGTGATTCCGATATTTTCAAAAATCTCCATTGCCTGTTTTGCCAAACGGCCCTTTCCCAAGGCAACGGTAAGATAACGATTATCTTCCATTCTTACTCTTCTCCAATCACTTCGATAAAATCACCCTGATACATTTCTTTATAACGCTTTAATTCTTCGGAATCTGCGTATCGTATCATTTGTACAACCTTTCCGTAATCACGATAAATCTTGGCTTTTTCGATGGCGCTGATACGATGTTCTTTTTGATATAAAATCACATCAACTTTATGCTCCACCGGTAAGGAAATCTTTTGATTATCCACAGCCATTAAAAGACCGTCAACAAATACGGCAAATCCAATGGCGTAAGCATCTTTTCCAAAGTATGAAAGAAGCTGATCGTAACGACCGCCCTTTACAATGGGTTCTCCGGAACCATATGTGTATCCGGAAAAAATAACGCCGGTATAATACTCATGGGCAGAAATCAACCCCATTTCAAAAGACACATAGTCACTTACCTTATAGGCCTGGAGTAATTCATACAGATTTTCAAAATATAAAAAGCTTTGATAGATACCTTCATATTCTTTTGAAATCTCTTTTGCCAAAACAAACTCGTCCGGAGAAGAATAAAAATCCCGAAGCAACGAGAATAACTCACGAAGTTTTGCATCAATGGATTTTTTTGAAACATATTCATCCAAACCAAAGAAGTTTTTATTCAAAACATACTCTTTTACTTCTTCTTTTTCTTCCTCGGAAAAGTTAGCGGCTTCCATTAAACTCTGTAAAATGGATGCATGACCTATGGAAATTTTAAAATCTTTTAATCCCACGGAAAGAAGAGATTCACATGCCAATGATATAATCTCTGCATCGGTTTCCAAAGAATCATCTCCGATAAACTCTACTCCCAGCTGGGTGGATTCTTTTAATCTTCCTTGATAATTCAAATTATTGGAAAAAACATTCCCGCTGTAAGAAAGACGAATCGGTTTAATTTCTTCCGTAAAATACTTGGCACAAGCCCTAGCAATGGACGGTGTAAAATCCGGACGAAGCACAAGAGTATTTCCGTCTCTGTCAAAGAATTTAAACAACTCCTTGGCTGAAATGGTACTCATCTCCTTCGCAAAGATATCAAAAAATTCAAAGGTAGGCGTCTGAATATTCTCATATCCGTAATGCTTCATCTTGTCTAAAATCTGTGTCTGCAAGTACTGACGCTTCATAAATTCTTCGCTGTAAATATCGCGAACACCCTCCGGTGTATGGATTAATTTATTCATGTTATCCCTCTCACTTTAGTTCGCTAATGTGCTAGCAAGTAAAATCATTATACAAAAGTGCTTACATGCTGTCAACGTTTCTTTGATCCAAATCCTTTTGTATCATATTAAGATACGGCACCGGATAGGTGGGCTGAAAATGAAAGAAAAAGTTTTCCTTTAATTCGTCCATACGAAAGCTCTTTCTTCCGCCCTTTTCCATGCGATTCCAAAAATAAAGCGCTTCTTGGAACGAAAGATAATAATATACGTCTGCTTCCGTAAAATAGATTAAGAAAAATGCAATTCCTTCCTGCTCTTCAAAATCCCTCATAAACTCCATCTGATGAAGATGGATGTTTGACAGCGGAAATGTTTCTTTCATACATTCCTTTGCATCAAAACAAACGGGAATGCCCTGAACAACCCCGATATAGTCCACCGTACAAAATAAGCCAGTGTAATATGTCTGGTGGCTTCATCAATATTAATGGGCGTAATTGGGGTGGGGATTTTTTGAATTAAGCCAAGTTTCTTTTCTTTATAGATTTCATTTGTTTGATTAATAAAGTCTTCGAAAGTGGAACCTCGAAGACCTCTGGATTTCCAAGTCGCCATAAAATACTTTACTCAAATACTTTCTCAAACTCATCCGGCATTTTCGCCGTTATTTTTCCGATTTCGGGAATCTCCATCTCATAGGAATGCAACATCTGTGATGTGATGTTATACTTCTTTTTAAACTCATCATTTAATGTCGCATCGCCGTATTTTACATCACCGATTACCGGATGCTTAATATATCTTAAATGCGCACGAATCTGATGGGTGCGTCCGGTATAAAGAAGCACTTCCAAAAGAGTAATCTTTCCGTTTGATTTTAACGGTTTAATACACGTAATAATCTCTTTTGCATTCTCTTCTTTATGATTTAAAACACGAACCGTATTACTGTCTTCATCCTTTATAAGATAATCTTTTAAAAGGATTTCATCTTTTATCTCGCCTGCACAAATGCAACGATAAACCTTCGGATGTTTTCTTTCTTTAAAAAGCTCCGATAATTCCTTTGCGCCTTTATAGTTCTTTGCCGCAAAAATCAGTCCCGTTGTATTTCGATCCAAACGATTAATACATGAGGGCTTGTAATATGACAAATCAGAAGCTTTTATTTCATTCTTTTTTACTAAGTAAGAAAGGACAAATTCGTTTAATGAAACATCCGTATCCTTGGATTTTTGAGAAAGAATTCCTTTTTGCTTATTAATAGCCAAAAAATCATCATTTTCAAACACAATATCCAAAGGATCATCGTCTAAAACATAGACGGATAAATCCGTATCGGAGTTTAATCCCTGCATCTTTAAAAAGGTCTCATTACTGAAAAACACACGAATTTCATCGTTTTTTTGTAAGAGTTCGCTTCCCGTCGCTTTTTTCCCGTTTAGTGTAATATTCTTCTTTCGAAGCATCTTATACAAAAAACCGGAGGACGCTTCCTTAAAATACTTTTTTAAAAACTTATCCAGTCTTTGTTTCTCTGTTTTTTGATCAATAATTATACTCTTCATAATAGTAAAAAATCCGGAAGGAATAACCTTCCGGATAATAATTAGTCTTTGTTAAAAAATGATTCCGGAATATCAAGTACAGCAAGTGCTTCTTCGGACTCTGCTTTTCCGGAAACTTCCGTCTTTTTGCTTTCACTGACAGGAACTTCTTTTTTCTGAGTATTCACTGCTCCGTGATTATCTTTCGCTGCAACTGCTTCTTGTTTCGGAACGTCTGCCTGTGTCTCCGGAGCCAATTCCGTACGATTGGATACAACCACATCCAAATAACCCTGCATAGTCTTTAAGAATGTATCGTTTCTTTGACGAGTCGTATCAATAGAAGCCGCCAAAACGTCCTGAATACTTCGAAGAAGCTGATCGGTATAAGCAATCGCACCGGTACGGATATCGTTGGCATCCTTTGTAGCAGCATCCAGCATTTCCTGAGCCTGTTTCGTAGCAATCATCACAACTTCATTTGCCTGTGCATAAGCCTGTTGCATAATCTGATGTTCGGAAACAAGTTCATTGGTAGTAATCTGTGCTTCCTGTACAATCTGATCTGCCTTCGCACGAGCATCAGCCAGAATCGCTTCTTTATTACTGATAATCTTTTGATAACGTCGAATTTCCTCCGGCGTCTTTGATCGAAGTTCTTCTAAAAGCCCCTCAATGTCATCTCGATTTACAACAATTTTAGTGTCATTGAAAATGGATGATGGTTTACAGCTATCAATGTATTCTTCCAGTTCATCAATGATATCTTCAATTGCACTAGCCATATACGTCTCTCCTTTTTATTTGTTATACTTCTCCATAATGCGTGGAATAATCTCACTCGGTACAAACTTCGATATATCTGCTCCGTAAGAAGCAAATTCGCGAACCACGCTGGAACTTAAATAAGAATAATTCAATGACGTGGTCAAAAATATGGTTTCCAAATCAGAATTCTCAACATGATTTACTTGAGCAATCTGTAACTCATACTCAAAATCCGTAACGGCTCGAAGACCGCGAATCACGATATTTGCATCGATTTCTTTCGCAAAATCCACGAGCAAACCTTCGAAAGAAATTACCGTAACATTCGGGTATTCTTTCACCAAATCTCTAATCATCGTAACACGTTCATTCGCAGAAAACAACGAATTTTTTGCGCTGTTATTTAAAACCGCAACAACGATTTCGTCAAACAATCTGGATGATCGTTTGATGATATCCAAATGTCCGAATGTGACCGGATCAAAACTTCCGGGATAGATTGCTTTTTTCATTAAATTTCCCTCAAGAATACATGCTGATTGGTTTTATACTGTTTGATTTTCGTGATTTCAAAGCCCATATCGGACACAAAGGAAAAATCACGTTTCAAATCTGCTTCTATAATGATAAAACCGTCTTCATCCAACAAACGATTCTCTTTTATCTTCGTAAGAACTTCGCCCTCAACATTTAAAGCATAGGGCGGATCCATAAAAATGATATCATAAGCATCCGTTAAAACAGACAATGCAGAAAGCACATCCTTTTTTATCAATACGGATTTATCCGTCATTTTTGTTTTTTCCAGATTCTTCGCTATAATATCAACCGCTTTCTTGTTTTTTTCTACAAAACAAGCGCTTTTAGCCCCGCGGCTTAAGGCTTCGATTCCGATTTGTCCGCTTCCCGCAAACAAATCCAAAAACCTGCAACCGTAAATATCGTTCTGTAAAAGATTAAATAACGTCTCTTTTACACGATCGGTTGTGGGTCGGGTATCCAACCCTTCCAATGTCATAAGAGGAATGCTTCGTGCTTCCCCTGCGATCACTCTAAGCATATTACACCTATTTCTGTTCTTTTAATACATCCTTGTTTTTCACAATATAATCAATTAAAGAAATAAGGGTTAAAGCCAATGCAATCCACATCAAAATCTGTCCCAAAAGAACCAAATACGGATGTAAAGGAGAAATAATCATAACGATTACCATAAGCATCTGAAATACGGTTTTAAACTTTCCCCAATAGCTGGCTGCAATTACTACTCCGTTATCGGATGCAATCAAACGGAAACCGGAAATAATAAATTCTCGGGCGATAATAATAATGCATACCCAGGAAAGCAAGGTATTTAATTCCACCAAACAAATCATAGCGGAACATACCAAAAGCTTATCTGCCAAAGGATCCATAAACTTACCGAAATTGGTCACCAGATTATATTTACGGGCAATCTTTCCGTCCAACATATCAGTAAGTGATGCTACGATAAAAATCGCTTCCGCAATCCATCGATACATCATCTCATCCGGGCGAAATAATAAAGCCACCACAAAAAACGGAATCAAGATTACACGAAAAATCGTAAGTTTATTCGGCAAATTCATAATAATCTCCTATCAAATCATATTCCGTAAAACCGGTTACTTTAACGGAAATCAAATCTCCGCTTATAAACTCTTTGTCACTTTCGATGAAGATATATCCGTCCACATCCGGAGCATCCCGATAGGTGCGTCCCACATAAACGCCATCTTCAACTCTTCCTTCCACAAAGCAAGAAACAGTTTTACCCACCATTTCCTCATTCTTGGAAAGAGAGATTTTTTGCTGTAAAGCCATAACCTCATCGCGCCAAGCATTTTTAACATCATCATCCACCTGATGTTCAAAGGATGCTGCAGGTGTACCGTCTTCTTTAGAATAAGAAAACGCTCCTAATCGATCAAACTGCATATCGGAAATAAAGTTTAAGAGTTCCTCATGCTTTTTATCATCTTCTCCCGGAAAACCGCAAATCAATGTAGAGCGGATCGCTATATCCGGTATATATTCTCTCAGTCTGCCAATGATGCTTTCAATATCCGCTTTGGAAGTCTTTCTTCCCATACGACCTAATATTTCATCATTGCAGTGCTGAATCGGCATATCGATGTAATGACAAATCTTTGGATTGTTTTTTATGCATAAAATCAATTCATCATCGATTTCTTCGGGATAACAATACAAAAGACGAATCCATTCTATTCCTTCAATCTCGGAAAGTTTATTCAAAAGAAGGGGCAGGGATTTCTTTCCGTAAATATCGATTCCCCATACGGTTACTTCCTGAGCAACAAGGTTTAATTCCTTAATGCCATGGGCAGCCAACTCTTTTGCTTCCGAAATAATATCATCCAAAGGGACACTTCTGTAATTTCCTCGAATGGACGGGATTACGCAATAGGTACAATGTTTATCGCATCCTTCCGCTATCTTTAAATAGGTATAGGGCACAATACTGCTTAAAATGCGGCCTTCATTCTTCGGAAGAGAAGAAAAATCTCTCTTTAATACTTCCGTTTTCCCATCCAAAGCCTTGCGAACCACATTTACGATCTCATTATAGGAATTGGTTCCTACAATGCCGTCAACCTCAGGTAAGTCAGATAAAACCTCATCCGTAAATCTTTGTCCCAAGCATCCGGCAATCACCAATACTTTTAAATGACCGGTTTCTTTTAGTTTTCCGACTTCAATAATGGTATTGATGCTTTCTTCCAACGCATCCGCAATAAAACAACATGTGTTAATCACGCAAATATCGGAGTCTTTTGGTTCGGTGACAAATTCATGGCCGTCTTTTGCAAGCAAAGCCATCATATGCTCGGTATCACAAAGGTTTTTATCACATCCAAGAGATACAATGGATACTTTCATTTATTCCTCCGAAGTCTCTTCCTCGGTATTTTCTTCCAAAGCTTCTTTCTGTGCTTTCTTTAAAGCAGCCTTTTTCTCTTTGTATTCTTTTAATTCGATATCTTTTTCTTTTACTTCATCTTCGGTAAGAATCTTAAGCTCACCTTCGTAAAGTTCTTTTACTGCGATGGAAAGCGGTTTCATACCCTTTGTATTTGCAACATAAGGTTCATCACCGGAAACAATCTGTCTTGCACGCTTTGCGGTAGCACAAACGATGGAATAACGGCTGTTAACAACCGGTTCCTCTCCTACCAAAGCGGTATCCTCATTTACAACTCTCATTAATTCAACATAAGACGGATGTATCATTTCTATTCTCCTTTCGAAAACATCTTTAATTCTTTTTGAATAATATCAATATTGGCTTGATTTCTGGATGCGCGATACCGTTCAACTTGAATGGTATGATGTACGCGTTTTACGCATTTCGACAAATCGTCATTTACAACCAAATAATCATATTTATCCATTAAAAAGGATTGATCGTAAGCAATGGAAAGCCTTTGTTCAATCACTTCTTTGGTTTCGGTTCCACGTCCCACCAATCTTTCTTTTAAAGATGTGGCCGTTGGCGGTGTCACAAACAAAAGTANNCAAAGCACCGTCAATCTCAATTTCCAAGATAACATCTTTTCCCTGATTTACCAATGTTTCCACATACTCTTTCGGAGTGCCGTAATAGTTTCCGTTAAACTCGGTATACTCCAAAAGTTCATTGTTTTTAATCATTTCTTCGAACTCTTCTCTGGTTTTAAAGAAGTATTCACGTCCTTCTTTTTCACCGGTTCGTTTTTCTCTCGAAGTCGCGGAAATGGATAAATTATACTCATCCTTATGCAATTTTAAAAGGTGTTTCATAATGGTACCCTTGCCTGCGCCGGAAAAGCCGGACAAAACAATTACCAAACCTTTACTAAAATCCATTACTTTCTCCTACTCTAAATTCTGAATCTGTTCACGAATCTTTTCAATTAAAGTCTTAAGTTCAATTCCGATATCCGCAACTTTAACGTCAGTTGACTTAGACAAAAGCGTATTGCTTTCACGATTCATTTCCTGAGCCAAGAAATCCATCTTTCTTCCCACTTCATCCTTTGCGGTAAGGGTATCTCTGGCTTCTTTTACATGGCTCTTTAAACGAACCAATTCTTCATCCACGCAAATCTTATCCGCATACAAAACCACTTCCGCAGCGATACGGGACTCATCTAACTGATGATTCTCAATCAAATCTTTAGTCTTTGAAAGAAGTCTGTTTTTATACTCTTCGATAATGCTCGGGAAATAAGTTTCCACTTGATCCACCAGTTTTTCCATCTCATCCATTTTTACAAGCAAATCGGAAACCAAGCGATTTCCTTCTTCTTTACGATTTAATACAAAATCATCCAAAGCTTTGTTTAAAGTTTCGCTTAAAATCTCGCAAAGTTCATCCTGATCTTCTTCTTTTGCATCCTGGGTAAACACATCCGGGAAACGGGCAAGTAAGCCAACGGAAACGGAATCCTTTAAGTCAAACTGTTCCTTCATTTCCATGAGTCCGTCGTAATACTTTTTCGCAATCTCAGGATGATAATGGATTTCCACTTCATCCGCCGCATCTTCCTCAAAAGAAAAGAACACATCCACCTTTCCGCGGGAAATACGGTTTTTTATAATATTTCTGGCTTCATTTTCAAAGAAAGAAAATTTTCTTGGAAGCTTTAAATTCAAATCTAAAAAACGATGGTTTACGGATTTGATTTCAACGCATACCTTTAAGGAATTAACAACGTTTTCGTAACGTCCGAAACCGGTCATAGAGTTAGCCATATCAGTCTCAAAAAACCTCCTGAAATCGATAATTGTTCCTAATTTTTGACACAATTATCACAATTATTGATATTATAGTAAATAAAAGGACGCTTTGTCAAATTTAAAAGTCCTTTACAAGTGCCTCAAACCCTTGTAAAATAAGGGCTGCACGACTTTTAAAATAATTTTTTGGAGAAGAAAAATGTCAATCGACGGAATATGTTTACATGCACTTACATATGAACTGAATCAAAAGCTAAGCGAAAGTCATATAAAAAAAATAGCACAACCGGAAAAAGAAGAACTGATTCTTACTGCATCCAAAGAAAGAGAAACCTTTCGACTGTTAATCTCTTCCTTGGCATCTCTCCCGGTCATCTATTTAACAAGCGAAAATAAAACAAGCCCCATGACCGCGCCGAATTTTTGTATGATTCTCAGAAAATACTTAAACAGCGGTAAAATCACCTCCGTTAAGCAGGTAGGTTTAGAACGTGTGTTGGATTTTGAAATCGAACACTTAAACGAACTGGGCGATCCCGCAAAGAAACACTTATATGTGGAAATCATGGGAAAACATTCAAATATTATTCTTTGCGACGAAGAAAACACCATTTTAGACAGCATTAAACATGTAAACGCTTTTGTTTCTTCGGTGCGTGAAGTATTGCCGAATCGTCCCTATTTTGTGCCGGCTCAGAAAGATCATATGGATGCATTTTCGGTTACAAAAGAGGATTTTTATAACATCCTGTTAAAGAAACCCTTGCCTATGAAAAAGATGATTTTATCATCGTTGATCGGCTTTGGTCCTGTAATGGCGGAAGAATTGTGTTATCGGGCAAACATTGACTCCGATGTATCTGTCCTATCCTTAAGCGATTGGCAAAAAGACAAATTATACGAAGAATTTTGTAATCTTATAAACGATATGACAAATCACAGTTATACACCAACCGTGATTTTAAAAAACAACAAACTTTTCGAGGTTTATCCCTTTGCTTTGACTCATTACAAGGAATTAGAAAATAAAACCTTTTCATCCATGTCGGAAGCATTGGAGTTTTTCTATGCCACCAAAAATTTAAAGAACAATATGGAGCAACGTTCCTACGATCTTCGTAAACAGATTCAAACCATATTGGATCGAAACAGGAAGAAGCTTCTCATTCAGGAAAAACAATTAAAAGATACGTTATCCATGGATAAGTACAAGCTTTACGGTGAACTTTTAACCGCAAACGCATATCAGATTTCATCCGGTATTAAAAAGGTTTCTCTTCTTAACTACTACGATAATACCAACGTAGAAATACCTCTTGATGAGACCTTATCAGCCATGGAAAACGCAAATAAGTATTATACAAAGTACAACAAATTAAAGCGTACCAAAGAAGCCTTGGATACCTATATGGAGGAAACAAAAAAAGCCATCTCCCATTTGGAAATGATTTTAAGTTCCCTATCCACTGCGGAATCCGAAGAAGATTTAACCCAGATTCGTCAAGAATTATTTGAGTACGGATTTACCAAGAAACGCCCTGCAACAAAAAAGGGACAGCACAAAAAATCCGCTCCCCTTCATTTTGTTACCTCCGACGGATACCATATTTATGTGGGAAAGAACAATTATCAGAACGAAGAAGTTACTTTTAAAATAGCAACGGGAAACGATTGGTGGTTCCATTCCAAAACAATCCCCGGCAGTCATGTCATCGTAAAAGCAAATAACGAAGAACTTCCGGATCATATATTTGAATTGGCGGCTTCCTTAGCGGGTTATTATTCCACCGGACGGGATCAGGATAAAATCGAAATCGACTATACACAGAAAAAACACTTAAAAAAAGTAGCCGGTGCGGCTCCCGGATACGTGATTTACCACACCAACTACTCTATCATCGTGTCTCCCGAAAAAAGAGACGTCACTTTATGTTAATACTTAACGAATCATCTCCGTAAGGCCTACTTTTTTGTGGACTTTGCGGAGTGTTTTATTTGAGAAATAATATGCCTTCTCATCATTTTCTTTGATGCACTTATCAAGATAGGTCTTTTCTTTCATAAGTTCATCATATCGTTTCTGAATGGGTTCAAGTTCCGCTACTACCGCTTCTCCCACTGCCATCTTAAAGTCACCGTAACCGCGACCCGAAAACTCTTTTTCGATTTCTTCGTAAGATTTTCCGGTTACACAACGGTAAATGCTCATCAAATTGGAAACACCCGGTTTATTCTCTTCATCAAAACGAACTTCCGTTTCAGAGTCTGTTACCGCACGTTTAAACTTACGAAGGATGGTATCCTTATCATCCAAAAGACGAACGGTTGCATTCTCGTTTTCATCCGACTTAGACATCTTCTTTACCGGCTCCTGCAAAGACATAATCTTCGCTCCGGCTTTTCCGAGATAAGGTTCTGGAATGGTAAATACATCACCGTAAATATTATTGAAACGCTCTGCAATATCTCTGGTGATTTCCAAATGCTGCATCTGGTCTTTACCGATGGGTACCACATCTGCCTGATATAATAAAATATCCGCAGCCATTAAAACCGGATAGGTAAAGAGACCTGCATTGATATTGTCCGCATGCTTAGAGGATTTATCTTTAAACTGAGTCATACGGTTTAATTCGCCCATATAAGTAAAGCAGTTTAAAATCCACGCAAGCTGTGCATGGGTCGGCACATGAGACTGGTAATAAACACAGTTCTTCTCCGGATCTAGTCCTGCCGCAACATATAAAGCATAGATGCTTCTGGCATTCTTTCGAAATTCTGCCGGTTCCTGTCTCACTGTTAGGCTATGCAAATCCATAACACCGAAAAAGCAGTCATAATCCTCGTGAATATTCACCCAGTTTTTTAACGCTCCCAAATAATTTCCTAAGGTCAGCGTTGATGTTGCCTGCATTCCGCTATATAAAATCTTCTTTTCCTTTTCCATAATTCATCCTCAACTTTATTTTTTATTATGCAAAATATTCTTTCGAATATATAAATAGGTTTCCTTTTCTCCCTTTTCGGCAAGCATGGTAAGCATTTCTTCCAACAAAGCCTGTGTGTTTGGGTGAATCAAATAATGATCGAAACCTCTTTTATAATATTCCAACGGACTTCTGTCCGTATACTTATCTTTTTGATATGTCTTACATGCGGCCACACGATCGATAAACATCTCCACCACATATTTCGCAGGCATATCCATACCTACCATTCGACCGTCTTTCTTTTGAGAATAGTCAATCCAATATTCCATATGGTGTTTATTTCTTCCCTTATGATGCAGCCACGCGAGAGAAACGCCTTTATCCTCCCGTTCCGCGTTGTTCGGACTTCTGTCCCCTTGAAAATACTTTACACCAACGAAAAACTCCGTAGGGGAATACTTTGATAAATCGTGTAAAAGTCCCTGCTTATAAAGTCCGACCTGAAAACATCCCTCCATCACCAATCGTTTGTGATGATTGATTGTCTTTAAGTGTCCAAAGAAGCTATTCATCAGAAACTTCCTTTCCAACCAAAATTGTAACCGTTCCGCCGGGAACCAAAACTTTTGTCTGATCAACAAGCGGTTCTTTTGCGGGAGCAAAAACATCATCTGCGGTATTGGTTACAAAATACCACTTTTTCTTTCCCGGTAATTTCGGTGCCGCAAATTCTTCTTTATCATAATAAAAATTGTAAAGAAGCATTACGTCCTCTTTATTCTTAGACTTGGAATACTGTCCGCTGTAATAGATGCCGATTGCCTTTTTCTCAGCACCGATTCCCATAATCCAAGGTTCTCTTCCGTGATAAGATAAATCCGGAATTCCCACGTGCTTATAGTCATTTAACGCCATGGGAGTATCTTTGGTTAAGATATCATGTTCTTTTCGGAAACGAATCACAGCCTTCACATAATCTCTAAACTTTTTCGCCGATACTTTTTTATTGGAAAAATTCACCCAACCGATTTCATTGTCCTGGCAATAAGGGTTATTGTTTCCGGACTGGGAATTGTTAATCTCATCCCCGGATAAAATCAAGGGAACAGACTGTGACAAAAGAGCCGATGTGATTGCACATCTGGCATTCATCAAACGAATCTTATTAATGGACGATTTCTTTGTGGGGCCTTCAAAACCGTGATTATGTGAACAGTTGTAATTACTTCCGTCCGTATTGTCTTCGCCGTTGTCCTGGTTATGCTTTTCACCGTAGCTGTACACATCCCACAGACAAAAGCCACTGTTGGACGCCGCATAATTTACAAATCCGAAATGTTCTCCCTGTCTGCGCATTTGATCCGCAAAATCGGAAATATTTCCGTCCATATGATGCTGAAGTCTTCGAAGGGGATATGTAAAATCATCGTTGTAAACAAACAAATGCTTTTTATCATCTTCTGCACTTAAAACATCATAAGAAAAGTTGTCATAAAATAGTTTTGTATCAGCCAAATAAGGATTTTGAGCAACGCGCTCCACTGGGAGAGCCGCACCAAGCAAATGAAATCCGTCCACATGATACTCTCTTACCCAATATTCCAAAACCGAATTAATAAACTCGGCTCCATGCTCATTTGAAAAAGAGATTTCCATAATCACTTCCATGGACGCTCCATGGATGGCATCAATCATTTCTTTTGCATGAATAACCACATCATTACCGCCAAAATAAGATGCTTTCGGAGCAAAATAATTTCCTTCCCCGTATCCCCAATAATTGGTACCGTACGCAGGATAAAAGACTTCCTTTGCCTTCTTGGAAGAAAGCTTTGTCTCGGATTTGAAACGCATTTCTTCAAACTCATAAAAAGGCAAAAATTCCAATGAGGAAACACCCAAGTCTTTTAACTGTGGAAGTAAAGAGATAATTCCCTTATAATTTCCTTTTTTGGTTTTGGGTAAATGATGATCCATGGTAAAGCCACGCATATGTAACTTATAAAGAATCATTTTATCGGAGGAAATCAAAGGTTTTTGTGTCTTCCAATTATAGGACTCCTCTACAAATCCGCCGTAAACTTTATATTCGGATTCAAAGCGTTTCTCATCCATCCATACTTCGCGGCCAACAATCACCTTTGCATGAGGATCTAAATAAATCTTTTTATCGGATTTTAAAAGATAACAAAGAGACTGCCATTTTAAGCCGGACACGCAGACAGAATAGACTTTTCCAACAGAAAATTCCTTGGGAAGTTTAATCTCATGAGCCAATTTTTTCGTATTTACGTCAAATAGTAAAACCGATGCATCTTTTAATTTATCGGTAGCAAACGTAAAGGTAACATCTTTTCCTTTGATGATGGCACCGTATTCAAAAAAGTCACCGATTTTAACGGATAGTGACATGTTTATTTCCTCTCATCTTTCCCTTTTAGCGATTCGTAAAAATCCAATAAATTATAGCATATTTCTTGAATTATAGGCAATTTTTCATAGAATCTTTTTTGTTTTTCATTGCTTTTATTCCATGGTTTTTATATAATGATGAAAAATTTTAAGAAGGAGAATCAAATTGAAAAACGAAGAAACATTTCCGATTGATGAAAATGATACCGATGTAATGGTTACACTTGAAATGGATGACGGTTCCGAATTGGACTGCGAAATTCTTACAATATTTGATGTTGAAGATCAGGATTACATCGTTTTATTACCGGTTGACGAAAACGGAGAACCCCTTCGCGAAGACGAAGTCATTATTTATCGCTACTTTGAAAACGAAGAAACCGGCGAACCGTACTTAGACAACATTCAGGATGATGAGGAATATGAACGCGTAGGTAAACGCTTTCAGGAAATCCAGGACGAAGTTGAAGAATAATCTAATACTTCATTTCATTGATAAATACAGAGGGGCTGTATGTTTTACCCCCTCTTATTTTTATGCAACTGATATATAAATCACTTTTTGCTCTTGTAATCGCCACATAAAACATCCTTCTTTCCTCTTCCACATCCCCGTTACAATAAGGTGAAGGAACGATTCCCTCATTTACATCTATGCAAAACACCATATCAAACTCCAATCCTTTAGAACCGTGATACGTATACAAAGATACGTTAGTTTCCTCTTTAGTTTTTGTTCGATACAATTCTTTCATTTCCATTTTTTTCAAATGACAAATCACATCGGAAACACTTAAATTTTTTGAAAACTTTTTACATTCATTTTGAAGTTCGTCCAAATACGACAACACCACTTCCAAAGTCATTGGATCATTCTCGTATTTCTTTTTTAAATAACTCTCATATCCCAGACCTTTTCGATACATGTTAATACTTGCAAATAATGAATATCCGTCATCTTTTTTGTTGCTCAAATAGTTGATTACATCCAATAGAATCTCATTTGTATTTTGATAATAAAATCTTTCCTTTGCGTAATAAGGAATATGATTCCACTCCAAAAATCGACTGATATAATCTCCGTCTTTTTTATTTCGAAACAATATACCGATGGTTTTTCCTTTGGTAAGTTTAATGACATCCGAAATATAATTGGCTTGCGCACATTCATCCTCGAACTGGAGATATTTTATTGTTCCGAAGTTATCGGAAAAGCTCTCATATTCTTTTGAAAAACGACATCCGTTATGCTCAATAAATTTAGAAGCTACGGATACAATCTGTTTTTTGCTTCTGTAATTCGTATTAAGTACGATTGTTTTTAAATTTGGATAGATTTTTTCAAAGGACATCATAAGACGAGGCACAGAGCCTCGAAAGGCATAAATGGATTGATCGTCATCTCCCACCGCATATAGATTTTGATGTTTTTTCACCAAAAGATTTGTAATATCAAACTGTAACGAATTGATATCCTGTACCTCATCCAATAATACAAACAAATATCTGTTTTGCCATTTATCCAACACATCCTCATGATTTAATAACAAATCATACACTTTGCTTTGCATATCGTCAAAGTCAATAAGGTTATGCTTATCTTTCAAACTTTGATATGAAAAAAATACTTTAGAAAAATCGGACTGTAACATACGGGATTCAAAATCATCCGCGGATATATTTTTATTCAAACAAGCGGATATTTCCTTTAATACTCCGAAACAATCAACGGTGCTTTCCGGAATATGACAGGACGATAATGCCTCTTTTAACAAAGAAACGGCGGTTTTTGTATTTAAAATATTCTGATTGGAAAAATGATACTCTTCTTTTAAAATTTGGAAAAAGAAGGAATGAAAAGTGCCGAAAAACGGTGTTTTTCCATGAAAAGAAGACTGCTTAACAAAACGATTCTTCATTTCATTTGCAGCATCTTTTGTAAATGTTAAAACTAAGATTTTTTCAGGGGAAATTTGGTGAGATTCGATTAGGTTACATACCCGTTCCACCAGACATTTCGTCTTGCCCGAACCGGGACCCGCTATAACAAGACACGGTCCCGTAAAATGTTCGATTGCAAGAATTTGTTTCTCGTTTCTCATATACTCCTTTTGGTCTCTTCTTACGGAATATATGAAAACCAATACTATTTACTTAATAATTCAATACCTTTTCGAATGCGATTTAAGGATTCTTCTTTACCCAAAATCTCCATAAGTTCGGTTGCACCGCCCGGTGTGTTTTGCTTTCCGGATACGGCGGTACGAATCGGCCAAAGCACATAGCCGTTTTTATACTCATGACTTTCCGCAAATCCCTTTAAAGTAGCAAAAAGTGCATCGTTAGAATAATCATCCTGTGCTTCCAAAACAGGTAAAATCTCCTGTAACAAAGAAAGGGAAGACTCTTCTGTCGTCTTCATTTTCTTATGAACATACATCTGAGTATCATACTCCGGCAAAGATTCAAAGAAATCAATATGATCTTTGATGTCTAAGAAGGTTTCGATTCGTGTATGAACCATGGAAGAAATCTTCTTTAAATCCAAATCCTTCTTAATGACTTCCTTTAAGTACGGCTCAGCCATACCATAGAAAGTATCCTCGTCCATTGCTTTGATATATTCTCCGTTCATCCAACGAAGTTTTACCATATCAAATACTGCAGGCGATTTATTAATATGATGATAATCAAAGGATGTTACCAAATCATCAAGAGACATAATCTCATTATTATCACTTGGGCTCCATCCAAGAAGGGCCACAAAGTTCACAACCGCTTCCTTCACGAATCCCTGTTCAATCAAATCTTCAAAAGAAGAATGTCCGCTTCTTTTTGAAAGTTTCTGATGCTCTTCATTCGTAATCAAAGGGCAATGAATATAAACAGGAACTTCCCATCCGAATGCTTCGTACAAACGATTATACTTCGGGGAAGAAGAAAGATATTCATTTCCTCGAACCACGTGGGTAATACCCATCAAATGATCATCAACCACATTTGCAAAATTATAGGTCGGATAACCGTCGGACTTAATCAAAATCATATCGTCAAGTTCGGAATTATCTACTTCGATGCGTCCGTAAATTTCATCTTCAAAAGCAGTTGTGCCGGTGCGCGGATTATTCTGACGAATAACATAAGGCTTTCCTGCGGCAAGGTTTGCCTCTACTTCTTCTTTTGAAAGAGAAAGACAATGCTTATCGTAGATAGAAATCACCTTTCCGTCCACAACTTCGGTCTTTAAGGATTCCAAACGTTCTTGATCGCAAAAACAATAATAAGCTTCTCCTTTTTCAATCAACTGTTTGGCATATTTCAAATAGATACCGGCTTTTTGACGTTCACTTTGAACATAAGGGCCAACGCCACCGTCTTTGTCCGGTCCTTCATCATGAACCAATCCTGTATCTTTTAAGGTTCTGTAAATAATATCAACAGCGCCTTCCACATAACGTTCCTGATCCGTATCCTCGATTCGAAGAATAAAATCTCCGCCCTCATGTTTCGCAATCAAATAAGCGTAAAGAGCAGTTCTTAAATTTCCAACGTGCATTCTTCCTGTTGGAGAAGGTGCATATCTGGTTCTGATTTTCATATATCTTTAACTCCTTTATCATTTCAATCCGAATGTTGATTATATAACTTGGCTATAAAAAAGTAAACATCAACTGATCTGAGGTTTTTTCAAGCCGCAAAGTTTATCTACGGATGTAATAATCTCAATAATTTCCGGAACATAATAATTATGAATCTTCATCAAGCGATCGATTTCATCTCGTTCGGATTTCACGGATTTTGTATTTTCCGCTATCTTATCTCGAATCTTTTGACGACGAACAACCAAATCGTGATTTACTTTTGACATCACATCTTCATGAACCAACGCAGCGATCTGATTCTGCCAAATCTTCGTATCATACAAATCAAGTTTGGCAAGCATGCGCATCAATCGTCCCGTAAAATACTCAAGATCGTCATTGTCCTGAATGTACTGGTCCTGTGCACGTACCATTTCAATATAACAATCCCAAAGATAATGTAATTCCATGGAAGAATTTACATGGAATCTCTCCTGTTCAAAGGAGATGGCGCTGGTTACATTGGCATATTTCATACGAACCACATTCAAAATGGATATCGTATTATTCATATTTCGAATCAATTGTCGATTCCGGGTTCGATTATTCGTATAAAATACAAAAAGCAAAAAGATAGCCAAGGCAGCCACAAATAATATGACATACAGATATAACGAAATATCCATATTTACAGAGGTTTTTAAAACAAACATCAAAAGAACAAAAGAACCAAAGGCAAATAAAAGCAAAACCGAGAATCTTCGAATCAAATTGTTGGTATGTAAAATATCATCCCGTTCGATTTCATAAGTATTCTTTTCCGCCTCTAATACTCTCATATCGTTTTCAACGGCAGATTGATACTTTTCATTGCTTTGCATGCGCTTAATTGTTTCCGGAATTGTTTCTTCATTGGCGGAAATCAATAAAAACTGTTCATCGGTTAATTTTGGTTTTGTATCTTTAAAGATGCGTTTTGAACGTTCCAAGTCTTCAATATTTTTCGCAACCAAAGAAATCTCCGAAAACTCCTTTTTCGGAAGTTTTTTAATCTTATCGATATCTTCCAAATAAGAAGTAAGGACACGATACTCTGCTTTTAAAGCCTCGATTTCCTTTGTGGTGGCAATAATATGCTCGCAGGAATCCAAAATATAATGTTCAATCTTTTTAGGGTTATTCCAATCTTCAATCCTTTGGATCTCCGAAATTACCTTTTCAAAAGATTCATCCAATTTGTCATTTTTGTTTTGCTTTTTCTTAAATAACATCTTATTATCCTAAATCGTTGTCTTTGACATACTGTTATAATTCTTTTGTACTTCATTTAAAATCGTATCAAAACGATTTTCCAACTGTGCATCGGAGGAATAGTTTCCATACAATTCATCCATTTCTTTTCCAAAATCTTTTATCTCACTGCAAGTGCTGACAGTCGTCACTTCCGATTTAATCTTTTCCGACATCTCCTCGGAAATCTGATACTTCACTACATAAGACTCAAACTGAGTTTCGTTACGATTACAGCGAAGTGCGTAAAACAGTGACTTCAAAGAATCCCGGTTCTTATTTTTTTCATAAGCCATATCAAAATAAGAAACCGCCTGTTCAAAGAAAAACAGTTTGGCATATGCACAACCCAAATTATGATAAATATCACCCATCAAAGAATCCGACATATCTTTGGAGTGATTTAAGATATTCTCGTATTCATAGATGGCATCCACGATTTTTCCCTTTTCCATGAAGCGATCGCCACGAATCTTTTTGCATTCTTCTTCACTCTTATTCTCGATGGAAGAAATGATATCCATGGTCTGTTTAATTTCGGTTTGAGACAGATAGCCACAGGAATTTAGAATTCTTCCCACGAACAAATGCAAAGGAGCATTTCCGTCTTTTAATTCCGAAAGCTGATTTGCCGCTTCTTTTTCTCCCAGTTCATCGGAAAGCCAAGAAATAAACTCCTTCGACATCATGGAAGTATCAATCAGATAGGGATTATTGTAGATATAATAACTCAATTCTTCCAATGAATAAATGTTAAGTCCGGCATCCTCAATATAATACGGAGTTTTCGCTATGGAATTTTTACAATAAATCAGTTCACCCATTTCTTACTCCTGAACCGCGATGGATATTTCATGCTCCCAAATCTTATTGGATGAAGGAACAATTTCCCCAAATCCCAAATCCCGAATCAAAAGACGAATGCTTCGATCGGAAACGGGTTTCGCAGTAATCCGAAGCCTTGTAGTACGATTCTCACGCTCCGGCAAATCTTTTAACTCTAATATTTCAACGCTGGCCTGACGGGAATCCGGACGTTGTACCCAAAATTCAATTTCTTTTGTACCATCCAAAATTACTTCGCAACTGAATTCGGATTCATACCAATTCTCACCGGCATCCAACAGAGAAATAAACTGCATCTCATTATGATTTAATACTTTGATAGAGAGGTTTACTTTCAGTTCCTGCTCTCCCATGTATACAAAAGGCCACTCTTCCGAGGAAACACTCTTTCGATAACCGGCATAACAAGCACCCTTGGAAAAAAGATTTTTTCCCGCAAAAACTCTGCGATTATGACACAAAAACTGTAATGATTGTTTCATCCAGTTCCCGTCAAACCCGTCTCCCGTCAAATAAACGGAAGAAATCTCTTCTCCCGCAAAAGTGGGCTTTAACAAAAACAAAAACTTCTCGTCCTTATTATCGATTAATGTTCCGAAGTTATTGGTTTCTATACGCACTAGCTGCGGTTTTGTATTGGCATTTCTATGTAATCGATATCCAATGAGCTGATTATCTTCCAAATCAAAAAGCATAACATCTTGATAAAACACATCCGCTCTTTGATGGAACACGTAATAATAAAAGCTTTCCTTATGATCGATAAACATTACCTGGGATGAATCCAAGCCAAGCTGTGTACATAAAACCGTAAACAGTTCCATATGCTCCATATCAAGCACCGGAACGGTAATTACAAGCTTCTCGAATTTTGAACTTCCAAAGTATCCGCCGGGCAAAGTTAAGATTTTTCTTAAAAAAATCAAAAGAAGTTCGGTGGCCGGATATTCCGTAGCATCCAGAATCACATTATCCCTGTGAAGTGCACGGGAAAGAAGCATATCAATACCATCGCTGTTTCCGGCTTGTACCTGGTTTTTCGCTTCCTGACCGATAAACCACTGTCCCATGCCTCTGCGTTTTGACAAAAAAAGGGGAATTTGAAACACTTCCGATCCCATAACCGTACTGATGGTCTCCGGTTCTTCCATATTCGGTTTATAAAAACTGACCAAAGCGTAGCGATCGGTAATATCCAATCCAAAATATACGCCGCTTGAAGTTGTCTGTTCCAAAACTGATACTCCTAACCTTCAATTGAATGAATGATATGAAATAAATGATTGGTTGTAACATCCATTCCCTGATAGAATTTCAAATCCTTAATCAAATCCTGATAATTCTTATAAACAAAATCGCTCTTCATTTGATTTAGCATACCGAACCGAGACTGTTTTTCCCGTTCCACCAATTCCTGATAAGATAACGTATCTTCTTTTAGAATCTCGTCTGTTTCATAAGAAGAAATTTGATAAGAAACCGTATCTCCAAAGAAAAGAACAAACTGCTTCACATATATACCTTCGTACATTTCAATTAAGCGTTCACTTTGCTCTTCTTCATTGTTTAAGCGATAGGTAATGGTAAGATTTGATTTCTTGTCGCCGTGAAATTCAATAAAATTCTTATCATAAAAATGGTACTTAATAAGTAAATGTTCATCCATTCTACGGAAGAATTCAAAATATACATTTTTTGAAATACAGTCGCGAAGCAAATAATCCAATGTGGCAAATTCTCGATCGTCTAACGGTTTTTTGAAACATAAGAATTTCAAAAGAGCAAATCGAATGCTGTCGTTTAAACTCCGTGTGGTATCAAACATATAGAATAACCGTTTGAAGATCTGCTCGGATATATTCTCATCAAAAAGCAAATAACGTCTCGAAAAATAAGTCAGATACGCTTCCACAATCATCGGAGAAACTTTCTTTTTCATATAAGAATCGAAGATCTCCACCGAAGGTATCGAAAAATCTTCAGAATACAGCATTAATGTAAGAATACGTTCTTCCAATCCCTTAGTAGACAGTCCTCTGACATCGGAAAGTTTCCAAAGACTTACCATGTCTGCGGTAGGTCCCACATAGAATTTGCACAAATACTCAATGGATTCGTCCGTAAACAAATACTGACGCATCAAATATGCCAATAAGGATATGATGAAATCCTCTGCCTGATCTCCGATCTCATCAATCATATGATTGCATAAACGAAGCAAAGATTTTCCGGGAACCAAAAGTCCGTCATAAATACCAAGCATCTCATAAGCAGTCATATAATCATCCGACGTAATTAAAAGATCTATGATATAGGCAGCAGTCTCCGAAGTGAGATTTCGATATTCCTTATAATCCACCAGATATTTCACCAAAAGGTCTTCTTTTTGATGTTCCTTTAAAATTGAGGATATCAACGGAAGTTTCTTTCTCTTATAGGCCAAAGAAATCTCGTTATCATACAAAAAATCTTTTATCTTTCCAAGTTTTTGCTGCGGAATATCATCTGCCGAACGATAAGAATCGAACTCCTGCAAAAAATAATAAGTCGCAAAACCGGATAAATAATTAAGTTTTCCAAGAGCATGATCCGCATTGATTAAATCATCCAGATAATACCCCTGCTTGTCCAAAATATACTTTCCGTCATTTGTTTCCAAGAAGATTACGTAATTCTCGGTGAGCGCGGAAAAATATGCGATGTTGTTTACTACAGGAACAACCTTCGGTTTCGCAAACATTTCTTCAAATACAACAATTTGGCGAATATCGTTTCTTAAACAAACAAATCGTTTGGAAAAGATCAGTCTGGATAAATCCGTGGCGATTTCTTCATCCAAAAGCCCGGAATCGATAATATCCTGATAACAAACAGCCAAATCGTCATTAATATGAGAAAGATGCATCTGTTCTAATGCAAATCTTTGGATTTGAGGCAAATACTGCTCATACAAATGGAAATTATTCTTTTTGTACTGAATCACATTGGCATAAATATACGCCTTCTTTTCCATGGGTAAATGATTCTCAAATCTAAAAAACATGGAAACGATGGATGGCAATTCTTCTCCCTGATTCGTAGAAAGAGACATCATATAGGCTTCAAACAATCCGGTAAGTTTTAAATCCTTCTCTACCGCAAGTGAATACCAAGGGAAGAATTCCTGTCCGGTTTTTTGATTCTTAAGCAAGTAAGAAACAATGGAAAAAAGCAAATCTTTTTCCGGATAACGCTTGTAAATGTGGGTTGCCAGTAAAAATACACGATCATTAAATTCATTTTCCTCCGGCAAAAGTTTCTCAAACTGTACTGTTAGATTAACGGAAATCTGACCGTGTTTGGCAGCCCAGTTTAATATCCTAAGAGAAAAATCATTTAAAGAGGTAAGGAGGAACGGATCCTGCATGAAGATCTGATAGGCCTCAATGTATAAATAAGGACTGTAACAACCTCCGTCCACCCATTGTTTTATAGCATTTAGTTTTCGCTTTGAATCTTTTAAATACTCTTCTCTTAAAAATGTTAAAAACCAAAAAATTCGAACGTCATCGGGATGAAGACGGAAAATATTCTCAATCTCTTCCGTCAACTTATTTACATAATTGTTTTCCTGTTCGATTAATGTACATAGATAAAGCAAATAAGCCCATTCGGTAGACTTTTTATCCTCTATATCCCTTTTTAAATCCGAAATCAACCAAAGGGCATCCTGTCGTTGTTTGTTCACGATTAAGGCCTGTGCTTTTTGAAGGGAATACATATACTGCTTCGGATAAAGTTCAATCAGACGATTTAAAATCTCAATGGATCCGGTCGCCCAATCTCCTGTGGTCATCTTCTTTAAACGATAATCCACATATAAAGATGATAAATCAAATAAATCCTTCTTTTCCTGTAAGGATGCAGCATGCTTCGGTTCGCTGTTTTCCTCAAAAGAGCAAATCAGATTTACTTCTTTTTTGATATCAACACCTTCAATTCGGATTTTTGCCTCGTTTTTTCCGGCATGAAGACGTTCTTTATGAATATAAAAATTAAGTTCAAGATTATTTCCGAGGAAAAAGTCGGAATTGATTCGTCCTTTTTCAATGGTAATAAAATCGGAATCGCAATGAACGAAAAACTCCACATAACCCCAAGTATTTTTTGTAATATGGATGGATTCTTTTAAATTCTCGACAACATTATAAAAATCCAGTTTTTCTTCGCGCACTTCAATAAAGCAACGATCCTTTTGATTCGTTGCCACCAAAAATTCTTCCAAATTTGAAAAAGACACAGGGGCAGATTTAATCCCTCTGTACAACAGCTGGTTTTGAAGGGATTCCTGCATTAAAACCAAATCCATTTTAGGGGATGAAAAAAGCTGCAATGCTTCGGAATAGTTTTCCTTTGCCAAAGCACAGAAATCCTTAAGGTCACGTATTTCTCGATTTAAAACAAAGGGATACTTTCGATCATAAACAATAGAGAAAGGTAAGGTCTTAACATATTGATTTGCCACAATATGAAACTCGCCCTTCAACTCATCCCCCACACGAAAACCTGCATGTGTGGTTTTAAAGCGAATCTTAACATGAATATCATCGAATTCCGGATTTTCAATTATTACATAGGGATTTGAAGAATAGACCATTCCACATAAGCGAACATCATTTACGACGGACAGTTCAATACAATCCTCAAAGATTTCATTTTCATATGCAACGAATTCTAATTTCTCTTTATGAAATTCAACCATGGGAGCAATGTCGTCAAATTTATCCTCCGACATTCTCCATATACGTTTACGCAAAATAATTCTCCTAACAGTCTATATGTTTCGTAATCTTAGAAAGGCACCCGCAAATGCCTAAAATACGTTGATTTTCAATTTTAAACAGTTATAATAAATTATAAACTATTTACCTTTATAATTCAATTTGACGAGGGAATAAAATGATTAAACACAAAGACCATTTTCACGGAAGTGATTTGGAAAAAATCGAGACGATTTATGGGATAAAAAAAGAAGAAATCATCTCTTTTTCAGCCAATGTAAATCCACTTGGCATATCACCGAAATTAAGAGGCTCGCTATCCTCACATATTGATGCCATTTCCTGTTATCCGGACCGCGACTACACTCTTTTAAGAGAAAGCATCGCTACCTATGCGCACACAGAAAAAGACAATATCATCGTTGGAAACGGTTCAACGGAATTGATTTCTTTATTTATTCAGATAACTCACCCGAAAAAAGCGCTGATTTTAGGTCCGACTTATTCGGAATATGAAAGAGAAATTGCCTTAGGAGGCGGGAAAACCACCTATTTCCCCCTTCATTCTCATAATGATTTTGCGTTAGATATAGAGGCGTTTACCTCTACCTTAAACGACGATATCGATTTACTGATACTGTGTAATCCGAATAACCCAACTTCCACATCCATCTTGCAATCTGACATGCGACAAATCTTAGATGTCTGCAAACAGCACGATATCTATGTCATGGTAGATGAGACCTATGTGGAATTCTGTGACCATTATGAAAAAGTTACTTGTGTTTCCTTAACGGAATACTACAATAATCTTATTATTCTTCGAGGAACATCCAAGTTTTTCGCTGCTCCCGGACTTCGTTTGGGCTATGCCGTTACCGGTAACGAAGATTTATTAAAACAAATCAACCAGTACAAGAATCCTTGGATGATTAATTCTCTGGCAGAAATAGCGGGACGCATCATGTTTTCCGATGCGGACTATATTAAAGATACCAAAGAACTCATCGATAAAGAACGAGAATACTGTTATCATCGGTTAACGGATTCGAAGTTATATCAGCCCTTCTATCCCACCGCCAACTTTATGCTGGTAAAAATACTGTCCGAGGATGTGGATTCAGGGTTTCTGTTTGATCGATGCATCCGACAAAAAATGATGATTCGGGATTGTTCCACCTTCCCATTCTTAAACGAAAAATTCATTCGCTTCTGCTTTATGAATCATGCGGAAAACGAAGCATTAATAGACGTATTGTTATCATAATAAAAGTTTTAGACAATAAAAAATCTCAAATGTTTTTATGTAAAAACATTTGAGATTTTTTTATATTAATTATTCTATTTTTTATACGTTGATTTCAGCGGTGGCGCCAAGAAGTTCTTTGTTCGCATCTAGGACCGGGCGAACCACATCTCTTAAGTAAACTTCCACCTGTCTCGGAGAACGTCCCACATACAACGAAGGATTCATGTAGGCTTTTAAGTCATCCAAATCAAGACCGAAGAATTCATCGGCGGCGATACGCTCAAGAAGATCGTTTTCTTTTCCTTCTTCTTTAACGGTCTTTCCGGCTTCCATGGAACGAACACGAATCTGTTCATGGTATTCCTGACGGTTACCACCGTTCTTCACGCCGTCCATAATAATGTTTTCGGTAGCCATAAAAGGAAGTTCAGCCAAGATATGCTTCTCAATTACCTTCGGATATACAACCAATCCGTCGGCAACATTTAAGCAAAGATCAAGCATACCGTCGCAGGCTAAAAATCCTTCCGGAACAGAAAGACGTTTATTAGCGGAATCATCCAAGGTTCTTTCAAACCACTGGGTGGATGAAATAATGGCAGGATTTAATGCATCACAAATAATGTAATCCGCCAAAGAAGCGATACGTTCGCTTCGCATTGGATTTCTCTTATATGCCATGGCAGAAGATCCGATCTGATTCTTTTCAAAGGGTTCTTCCACTTCTTTTAAATGCTGTAACAAACGAATGTCGTTGGACATCTTATGTGCGGAAGCCGCTATACCCGCAAGAACATTTAATACTCTGGTATCCAACTTTCTGGAATAGGTCTGTCCGGAAACAGGATAACACTGGTCAAATCCCATTTTCTTGGCAATCATCCGATCGATTTTATCGATGACTTCATCATCACCGTTAAATAGCTCCTTAAAGCTTGCCTGGGTACCTGTGGTACCTTTTGAACCCAAAAGTTTCATGGTAGAAAGAACATACTCCACATCCTCTAAATCCATCATAAACTCATTGATCCAAAGGGTCGCACGTTTACCTACTGTGGTAGGCTGTGCCGGCTGGAAATGGGTAAACGCCAAAGTTGGCATATCCTTATATTTTTCAGCAAAATCAGCAAGTTTTGCAATGACATTTAATAGTTTCTTACGAACCAAAATAAGTGCATCACGCATGATGATGACATCGGTATTGTCTCCCACATAGCATGAGGTTGCGCCAAGATGGATAATACCGGCAGCCTTCGGGCACTGCTGACCGTAAGCGTATACGTGACTCATAACATCATGACGAACTTCTTTTTCTCTTTTCTTCGCCACATCATAATTAATTTCATCCTGATGTGCTTTTAGTTCATCAATCATTTCCTGAGTGATAACCGGCTTTCCGTTTTCGGAAAGTCCAAGTTCCATCTCGGTTTCCGCAAGAGCAATCCATAGTTTTCTCCAGGTTTTAAATTTCATATCCTGAGAAAAGATATACTGCATCTCCTTGCTGGCATAACGCTCTGACAATGGGCTTGTGTAACGATCTGTGCTCATTTATATAAATCTCCTTTAAAACAATTTATCCTTGAAATTTTGATCCGGTAAGAAGTTCGAATGCTTCTTTATACTTCTCAATGGTCTTTTCAATTACATCATCCGGAAGTAAGTAATCGCTATCCGGATTTGCTTTTAACCAATCACGAACAAACTGTTTATCAAAGGATGGCTGAGACTTGCCCGGTTCATATCCTTCCACCGGCCAAAAGCGGGAAGAATCCGGAGTTAAAACCTCATCTCCCAATACTAAATTACCCTGTTCATCCAAACCAAACTCAAATTTGGTATCTGCAATAATAATGCCACGTTCTCTTGCATAAGCCGCACATTTTTTGTAGATGGCAATGGTATTGTCGCGAAGTGCTTTTGCCAGTTCCTCACCGCGTCCCGGGAATTTCTTTTCCAAAATATCCACGGTTTCTTCAAAGGTAACATGTTCATCATGATCACCTAAATCCGCCTTGGTGGTAGGTGTATAAATTGGCTCAGGGAGCTGATCTGATTCCACAAGGCCGTCCGGTAACTTAATTCCGCAAACGGTACCGTTTTCCTTGTAACTTGCCCAACCGGTTCCTGTAATATATCCTCGAACAATGCATTCAATGGGAAGCATCTCAAGCTTTTTACATTTCATGGAGTTTCCGGTATATTCTTCCTTACGGAAAAACTCAGGCATGTCGTTTACGTCGATGGAAATCATGTGATTTGGAATGATATCTTTTGTAAAATCAAACCAGAACTTAGACATCTGTGTAAGGATTGCACCCTTATTCACAATCTTGTTCTTTAAAATCACATCGAAAGCAGAAATACGATCGGTAGCAACCATAATAATGCTATCGCCGTTATCGTAAACCTCCCTTACTTTTCCTTCTTTCATTGGTTTCAAATCAGTCATTACTCTTACTCCTTTTGCCTTATTTTAATATGTCAAACTGCTATTTTACGAGCAGTGACTTTCCTGTCATTTCAGCCGGCTGCTCCATTCCCATCAGTTCGATTAAGGTAGGAATAATATCACATAAACGTCCGCCTTCTGCCAACTTATAAGACGGATCTGCATTAACCAAAATAAACGGTACCGGATTGGTGGTATGTGCGGTAAACGGTTCTCCCGTTTCGTAATCAATCATCATATCGCAGTTTCCGTGATCGGCACAGATGAATAAAACTCCATCCATTTTCTTTACGGATTCTACAGCACGTCCCACACAGCTATCCACGGTTTCAACCGCCTTTACCGCTGCTTCAATCACACCGGTATGACCAACCATGTCCGGATTTGCAAAGTTACAAATTACAACATCGTATTTTCCGGATTCAATGGCTTCACAAAGCTTGTCACACACTTCCGGAGCACTCATTTCCGGCTGAAGATCATAGGTGGCAACCTTCGGAGAATTTACAAGGATACGATCCTCACCTTTGTTAGGCTCTTCCACACCGCCGTTAAAGAAGAAAGTAACATGCGCATACTTTTCGGTTTCGGCGATTCGTGCCTGTGTTTTTCCGTTGGCAGCTAAGTACTCACCAAAGGTATTTTTTAGTTCAACCTTCTTAAATGCAATTTCTTTATTCGGAATGGTTACATCGTATTCGGTAAAGCATACATATGTAACATCTTTTCTGGCTCCGCGATTAAATCCGTCAAACTCGTCCATACAGAAGCATCTTGTAATCTCTCTTGCACGATCCGGACGGAAGTTAAAGTTAATAATGGAATCACCGTCTTTGATGACAGCTACCGGTTTACCGTTTTCCATAATGGTTGTCGGAAGAACGAACTCATCGGTCACATCCTTATCATAAGAAGCCTGCATTCCTTCTACTGCGGATGATGCAACTTCACCGTTTCCTTCCGTAAGATTACGATATGCTTTTTCCACACGATCCCAACGATTATCTCGATCCATGGCATAGAAACGTCCGGATAAGGAAGCAATCTTTCCGACACCGAGTTCCTTCATCTTATCTTCCAAATCTTTTACATAAGTAATACCGCTGGTTGGAGGAGTATCTCTACCGTCTAAGAAAGCGTGTACATATACATTCTCCACGCCCTCACGTTTTGCCATTTCCAAAAGACCGTATACATGAGTAATATGAGAATGAACACCACCATCTGACAAAAGGCCGTAAAGATGTACGGAAGAATTGTTTTTCTTTGCATTAGCAAAAGCAAGTTTTAACGCTTCGTTATTGAAGAAATCACCGTCTTCGATTTCTTTTGAAATACGTGTAAGTTCCTGATATACAATTCGACCTGCGCCCATATTCATATGACCGACTTCAGAGTTACCCATCTGTCCGTCAGGAAGTCCAACGGAAAGCCCGGATGCATATCCCTTTACCCAAGGATAATCTTTCTTTAATCCGTCAATGACAGGTGTATTTGCCATTGCAACGGCATTTCCTTTCGGATTCTCATTCAAACCGAATCCATCCAAAATCATAAGTACTGTAGGTTTTTTACTCATTTTCATTCTCCTTTTTTCATTAGAATTCCATCATTTGATATACGAACACTTTGAGAAAGTGCATTGAGTTCCGCAAAAATTCGTGCTCCGTGTTCCTCCGACACCATAGAAGTCTTCGCTTTCGAAAACATACAAGGAATAAATTTACACGTAACGGTTAAATTTCTGTATATTTCAATATGTGCCAAACCGGTATCATAATCCGCAGGCATATTTGCAGTCGTAGCAAACCAATAATTACCAAGGGAATAGTATACCGGCACATCACCGATAAACTCCACTGCCTGTAAACAATGGGTGTGACCACCGATGATTGCATCCGCTCCGGATTCCACAAAAGCATTTGCCAAAAGCACCTGATCTTTCCCGTAGGATTTATCGCCTTCCGTTCCCCAATGGACACAGGCAATCACAAAATCCGAATGTTTATCGGCATCGGATATCACTTGGCAAAACAATGCCGGATCTAACGTTTTTAATACTCCGGCTGTATCATCCGTCGCTTGTCGTGTATAGGAATAGGAACGTTCAATCTGTGTCGCGTTAACAATGGCGATTTTTCTGCCGTTTGCAATGTAATACTGGGCACGGCACGCTTCGGTAAGATTCTTACCCGCTCCCACATAAGGAAGTCCCACATTATTTAAAGTATCTAAGGTATCCTGTAATCCAATCTCACCGTAGTCCCATACATGGTTATTTGCAAGAGTCACCAAATCGCAGCCCAACTGTTGCATGGAAGAAACTCTGCTCGGCGAAGTTCGAAAGGTAAAAGCTTTGTTCGGAATGGGTTCTCCTCTATCGGTATAGGTAAACTCATTGTTCAAAACCAAAACATCCGCATTTTCCATTTCTCTTTTTAAATCATCGGAAAAACAATCTGATATACCGTTTGGTTGTTCATCCATGAAAAGTGTGGTGGCTGCACCTTCCGCCAAATTCACGTCACCGGAAAAATCAAAAGTAACATAAGACTGATCGGTTTCGATTTCATGAATATGGGAATAATCATAGGCTCCGATTCCTGTGGATTTACAATACTCGTACCACAAAACATGAATACTGTTATTTGTTTTTGCAAACCATATTTCCGGATCGGATACATCCCCGGCTTTTACGATTTCGAAAATTACATCGTCACCGTAATTCGAAGCCACCCAATAAAAGAAATCATCGGAAATCGGATAATTCCCGATAAAATCGGCGGTAGCATCATTTAATATGACTTCAATCGCTTCATTTAACTGTTCGACATTTCGGTTGTTTTCCGATATAACACCGGAATTCTGATTTGATGCTTTGGTTTTTGATTGGCATGCAGTAAAAGATAACATCAACAGAATTACCGAAAAAATCAATATCTTTTTTTTCATATCACTTCTCTAAAACAGATTATTTCGATAACAGGCTTTCCACTCGGGTAATCGCCTCATTTGCTCCCTCAAAATCAGATTCTGCAGCAAGTTTATAATAAGCAAGTGCGGTTTCTAAATTCTTTTCCACACCGAATCCGTTTTCATACAAATAGCCCAAATTGATTTGAGACGGGGCATATCCTTGCGCGGCAGCCAACTTTTCATAATAAACGGCTTGCTCATAATCCGGCTCCACACCGTTTCCGTTAAAATAAATATAAGCTATCTGACTTAATGCGGGAGCGTAATCCTCTTCCGCCGCTTCTTCAAAATAAGATAAAGCTTTCTCTGGATTTTTATCGATTCCGATTCCGCTTAAGTACATAATACCGATATAGTATTTTGCTTCCAAAAATCCGTTGTCGGCTGCTTTTTTTAAATATGAAAGTGCTGTTTTACCGTCCACTTCTCCCAAAAGACCGTTTGCATACAAATATCCAAGTCTCGTATTAGCGGAATTTATCGCAAATTGATCTCCCACATCATCGGATTCATAAGAAGCAGCTTTTTCATAACACTCTACGGCTTTTTCAACATTTACCTCCGTATCGATTCCTTTTTCATGGACATATCCCATATAATAGAAACCGTCCAAAAGGTTTAAGTTATAAGCTTCTTCAATGTATTCTCTGGCTTCCGAAAATCTTTCTTCATCATTGTTCAAAATAATGCATCTGGCAAGTCCCACAAGACCTTCCTTTACGTCATTATCAAGCGCATTTTGAAACAATTCACCGGCAGTTTCTGTGTTTTTTTCAACTCCGGCTCCGTTTAAATAACAATAACCGAGATATAAAGAGCCGTAAGGAAAACCGGCATCGGAAGAAACCTGATACCATCGAAAAGCCTCGGAAGCATTCTTTGACTCTTCTTCCAAACCGTAATCGTAAATTTGACCCAAATAAAATGCGGCCTCCCCATCATTTTCAAGGGCCAAAACTTCCAATTGTTTCTTGGAAAGTTCCTTGTAATTTAATTCGGAAACCGTATCCGTCGGTTCCTCAACAACTTCCTTCTTATCCTTACAACCGCAAAACAAAACGCAGGATGCAAGGATAAGAGAAAGGATCTTTACATACTTATTCATAAATAATTTCCTGTTTATTGATTCTTTGCTTCCGGATTCTCTTTACGAATTTCCTTTGTACGGATTTCTTCACAAATGGCAGATACAAATTCTAAAAGAGGCTTCACTCCTTCATCACCCTCAAATCTGGAGCGAACAGAAACAGTCTTATCCTCTTCTTCCTGAGCTCCCACAACCAACATATAAGGAAGTTTATCCATACGGGCCTCTCGAATCTTAAATCCGATTTTTTCGGAACGTTTATCAACAGTAACGTCCACTCCGTTCTTGCGAAGTTCCTTAAATACTTCATCCGCATAATCGAAATACTTTTCGGAAATCGGTAAGATTCGAACCTGTTCTGCACAAAGCCAGGTTGGGAACTTACCTGCATATTTTTCAATTAACCATGCAAGAGTACGTTCATAGCATCCCATGGATGTTCTGTGGATAATATAAGGACGTTTCTTTTCACCATCTTTATCGATATAGTACATATCATAACGTTCCGCCAAGAACATATCCAACTGAATGGTAATCATGGTATCTTCTTTACCGTAAACATTCTTTGCCTGAATATCAAGCTTCGGTCCGTAGAATGCAGCTTCTCCTGCTTCTTCTGCATAATCCAAACCGATTTCATCAAGGATCGTACGCATTGCGCCTTCCACACGGTTCCAATCCTCTGCGGTTCCCAAATACTTATCCGGATTTTCCGGATCCCACTTTGACATACGATAGGTCACATCATTTTCCAATCCTAAAGTGGTTAAGCAATACTTTGCCAAACGTACACAGTTTTTAAACTCTTCGTCAATCTGTTCCGGAGTACATACCAGATGTCCCTCGGAAATCGTAAACTGACGCACACGGGTAAGACCGTGCATTTCTCCGGAATCTTCGTTTCTGAAAAGAGTGGATGTTTCACCCATACGATACGGGAGATCACGATAACTCTTCTGACGTGCTTTATATACAAAGTATTGGAATGGACAGGTCATCGGACGGAGTGCATAGGAGTTTGCATCCTCATCCTGTTCCAAAGAAGATAAATCTTCAATACCGTTTACAATTCTTCCGCCCTGACGAATTGCTTCTTCATCGGAAAGCGGAATATCGTTCATAACAAACATTCCGTCTTTGTAGTGATACCAGTGATCGGAAATCTTATAAAGTGTAGACTTTGCCATAAGTGGCGTACGTGTACGTACATATCCCCACTCATAATCCTCCAAGTCCTCAATCCAACGCTGAAGTTTCTGAATCATCTTCGTACCCTTCGGCATAAAAAGCGGAAGTCCCTGACCGATCACATCAACGGTAGTAAAGATATCCATATCACGACCAAGCTTATTATGATCGCGGTTCTTTCTGTCCGCCAATTCCTCAAGGTATGTATTTAATTCTTCTTTTGTATTAAATGCAGTACCGTAAATGCGGGTAAGCATTGGCTTGTGCTCATCGCCTCTCCAGTATGCACCGGAAGAAGAAATAAGTTTAAATGCCTTAATGGTGCTCTTTGAAATCTTCATAATATGCGGGCCTGCGCAAAGATCCACAAATCCGTCACCCTGCTCATAGAAAGAAATGGTGGCATCTTCCGGAAGATCTTGAATCAGCTCAACCTTATATGGCTCATTTCTCTTTTCCATAAGTTCAATTGCTTCTGCTCTTGGAAGTTCAAAATATTTCAGTTCTGCGCCGGCCTTGATGATTTTTTTCATTTCAGCTTCAATCGCATCTAAATCTTCACGAGAGAATGAAGCTACATCAAAGTCATAATAAAATCCTTCATCAATTGCCGGTCCGATTGCAAGCTTCGCTTCCGGATATAAATTCTTAACAGCCTGAGCCAAAACATGGGATGTGGTATGGCGAAGCACACGAAGTCCTTCTTCATCCGTAGCAGTTAAAAGTTCTAAAGCTGCGTCCTCGGTAACCTCTGTACGTAAATCCACAACCTCTCCGTTTAATTTTGCCGCACAGCAAGCGCGTGCCAATCCTTCACTGATATCAAAGGCAATATCAATGATTCTTTTTGACTCACTGTATTCTTTTACAGATCCATCCTTTAATGTAATCTTCATGTTATTCCTCCAAAATCATCTTATAAAAAAGTCCTTTGCACTTTAATTATTGAGTGCAAAGGACGAAAAATCTAGCTTTATGCACCCTTTTTTCCGCAGCAGAATTTATATTTCTTTCCGCTTCCGCAAGGACAGGGATCATTACGGCCAACCTTTTTGCCTACACGAATAGTGTGAGACTTCTTTTCTTCCAAATAAAGCTCATGCTGCTTTTCTTTATCGTAAATCGCATCCCACTGAGGTAATTCATATAACCAGTCGGCACCGGCTGCAACCATGTTCTTGTAAAGTCGTTCGGTATCGAATTTTAAAGATACTTTTGTATCCTCTTCCATGGTATCAATCGGATTCGGTTTCACTAAAGAATCATTGATTCCATCCAAAAATCCGGTCATTTCCATAACGGTAATACCAAACTTTTCAGCCAATTCGGATACAGTACCCTTTACTTCTTTATCAGGTGTTTCCAAAAGGACTTCATAAACACTTTTTTCCTTTAAAAAGTAGTCATTCCAAAATCTTTGAATTGTCGCTCTGTCCTGTTTATCGTTATAAGCGACTTTTGTCCATTCTTCCAATAATGCCATAAATAAAACCTCTAAAAAATTAATTTGAAAATCATTGTAAAGTATAGCAAAATACATAGTAAGATTCAATGAATAACTTTCACAAGAAATCATGAAAAATACGCCTGTTTTTAGGAAAGGAAACAGATTATGAAAAAAGTAAAATCCATTCTCGCCATCATCGGCATCCTATTACTTGTTGGTCTATATGTACTTACCTTTGTACTTGCTATTGTAGATGACCCCAGAAGTTTTCAAATGCTCGGTGCCGCATTGGCATCTACCGTCATCATTCCAACCTTAATCTGGGTCATCGGAATATTTGTACGTTTATCTTCTCCTACGAACAGCCCAGAAGACAATTCCGAAGAGAATGAGTAATACCGGAGCTACAATACCAAGCAAAAGTCCAAAGATCATCTGGGGCACAGTCAAAAATCCCTGTTCCAAACTCTTTGCAGGAATCACAACACTCTCATTTGCGCCCGCTTCTTCGGTAATCAAATACTGTAAATTCTTTAAAAGAAGTTCGGCATTTCTTCCGGATACCAATTCGTTAAACTGATTGGTAAAGATATAAGGGCTTCCGTAAACAATTACTTTTCCGTCCTTTTCACCTTTGAAGCTTAATGCCACGGTATAAAACATACCGTTATCTTTCGATTCTTCGTTTTCAGCCTTATCCAAAGCTTTTTCCATCTTATCCTGAATGTTTTCGGCAGTTACCTTTTCATCCAAGGTAGCATTGTAAGATGTAGTAAGCAATGTAGAAACCGGATGCTCTTCGCTAAAAATCGGCATATCAAATGCACAGCAATAAGGAGCCACTACTTTTAAGCTACCGTTAAAATCTTCGGCAGCATCGGAGTATTCCACGTTCGGAAGAAGCACATTGGGATAGGTATAATAACGAGATGCATCGTTATCAAATACCATTCCTTTTTTCACGCTGATTCCATAATCATTAAGTAATGATTTGTAATTCTTTAAATCATTGTTACACAAACAATCATAGGTAAGAATCAAATCTCCGCCGTCTTTAATATAAGCAAGAACCTTTTCCACATCGTCCTTTGAAAAATCGGTCTGAGGAGCATTGATAATCAATACTTCGCAATCGGAAGGTACTTTCTTTTCACCAAGCAAATTCAAACTCTTTAATTCCCAATTTGCTTTTTTGATAATATTGGTAAACTGTGTATCCAGTTTTACCTCATCATGACCTTCCAATGTATAAACTGTGGTAAAGTGATCCTGAGTTACATAGCTGATGGCGCTGGCAATCTGGCCTTCTCCATCATATCCGATCACGTTATATACATAAATGTTATCAGAGTCTTTTAAATACAAGTCTTGTTCTTCAATCACTCTATATTTATCACCGTATACAACCACCAAGCTTCCGATATCCAATTCTTCTTCGGAATAAGAACTGAAGTATTTCGGATTTGCGGAGATATCGATGTATTCCACCGTAATCTTTTCGGAGGCTTCATCAAAACTTGTTAAAGTGGTTTTTTCCAAGGTTTTGATTTCCGCTTCTTTTCCACATACATAAATGGAAATTTCAGAATCCACGTTCTTTGCGAAATCGGATGCTTCTTTTGAAAAGGTATAGAGTTTTTGTGTAGTCAAATCAAAACTTGCATACTTCTTAGGAATATAGGTACCTAAAATATTTACACCGATACAAATAAGAATTCCCAGTGCAAGTGTGGAAAATGACAAAAAGTTTCTGGAAACTTTTCTGGAACTAACCGTCCATCTTCTCTTTAAAACCACACGACAGATTAAAAAGATCATAAGCGCAATTACGCTGACATCATAAATCACATCGCTAACCAAGAATTTTCCGGTAATAAAGTTAAATAACGGAGTCACAAAATCATAACTCTTTAAAACCTGTTGAAGAATTCCGTGTGCATTCAATGCATTGGAAAAAGAATTCATCATATAGCCTAAAAAGAGGGCCACAAAACTTACGATAGCGGCTAAAATCTGGCTTTCAAAGAAACTGGAGACAAACATGCCCACAGAAATACATACCAATCCATATAACCAGAATCCCAAAATCGCGATATAATTTTGAACAAAATCCACCTCTCCGTAAAAAGACATAAGAATAGGTGTTAAGCAAATGATGCCCACAACAATGGAAAAGATTGCAGCCAAGGCCAAAAACTTTCCGAATACAATCTGAAATACGGATACCGGTGAAGTAAGTAAAAGCTGATCCGTTTTAAACTTTCGTTCTTCAGACAATGAACGCATGGTTAAAAGCGGAGTTGCAAATACGGTAACCAAAACAATACCAACCAAAGAGGACGATATAAGTGTTGATGCCCCCTGAAGGTTATAAACAGTAAAATTTAAGCCAAATACGGCAAGCAATAATCCGACAAATAAGAAGCCAATGACACTATGAAATAAGGATTTAAAATCTCTTTTAAAAATCGCAAGCATTATTCTTCTTCCTCCTTATTCTTGTTTTTGTTTTTCTTATTTTTAAACTTCTTTTTTCTTTCTTGTTTACGACGGGAAATCTTGTCCTCTTTTTCGGGTTTAGTTTCCTTTTCTTCTTCATCTAAAGAAATAATTTCAAGACCTTTGGGATCTTTTTCAGACTCATTGGATGTTTCATCCATAGATTCTGTTTCGGATTCTTTTGCAGTTTCTTCTTTTGTCTCTTCTACAATCTCTTCTGTAGATTTATCATTGGATTCCTCTTTAGATTCCTCTTTAGATTCCTCTTTAGATTCCTCTGTTGACTCCTCTTTAGATTCCTCTGTGGATTTCTCCAAATCTTCTTCTGAATCATCTTCTTCTACTGTAGTCTGAGCCAATTCGATAAAACGTTTTTCCAAAGAATCAATCTTATCCATATCTTCATCCAAAACCAATCGACCCTTTGAAATCATAAATACATGATCACATACTTCGCTGATTTCGGAAAGAATATGAGAACTTAAAATAACCGTATGTTCTTTTCCGATTTCACGAATCAAATCACGAATTTCCGTAATCTGCATAGGATCCAATCCTACCGTAGGCTCGTCCAAAATAACAATTTCCGGTGAACCCAAAATCGCCTGTGCGATTCCGACTCTTTGTTTATATCCCTTGGATAAGTTCTTGATTAATCTCTTTTTGACATCCATGGTCTTTGATTTTTCAAGAGCTATCTTTACTTCGTTTTTACGTTCCTTACGTGGAATGCCCTTTAGTTCGGAAACAAATTTTAAGTATTCCTCAACTGTCATATCCTGATATAAAGGCGGTAATTCCGGTAAATATCCGATTTTTTGTTTCGCTTTTTTCGCTTTTTTAACTATATCATATCCGTCAACAGTGATCTCTCCGGATGTAAGTGCCAAGTATCCTGTAATGATATTCATAGTCGTGGATTTACCGGCGCCGTTTTCACCCAACAATCCATAGATTCTTCCGGATTCTACCGTAAAAGAAACATTATCCAGCGCAACATGCTTGCCATATCTTTTTGATACGTTCTTTACCTCTATCATAGGTATTTCCTCCTGCATATACATTTAAAAATCGCCTCATCGAGGCGATTTTCAAACAACTATTTTGAATATTTCGACTCGCGATAGATAATATCGCTTCTCTTTGGTCCGTTGGATACCATGGTAATCGGATATCCAATCTGTTCTTCAATAAACTCGATATAGTTCTTGCAATTTTCAGGAAGATCATCATAGTTTGAAATTCCTCTGATATCGCACTTCCAACCCGGTAAGTTTTTAAGTACCGGTTTTGCTTTTTCCAATTTGCTGGTAACCGGGAATTCCGTGGTTACTTCTCCGTCAACTTCATAGCCGACACAAACCGGAATCTCATCCAAGTATCCCAACACATCCAAAACGGTAAATGCAACATCCGTTGTTCCCTGCAAACGGCATCCGTACTTAGAAGCCACACAGTCAAACCAACCCATACGTCTCGGGCGACCTGTAGTAGCGCCGTACTCACCTCCGTCACCGCCTCTACGTCTTAATTCATCCGCTTCATCTCCGAAGATCTCAGAAACAAACGCTCCGGCTCCTACTGCAGAGGAATATGCTTTACATACCGTAATAATCTGTTTGATTTCATAAGGCGGAACACCGGCTCCGATTGCTCCGTAAGCCGCCAATGTGGAAGAAGATGTTACCATCGGATAAATACCGTGATCCGGATCCTTTAAGGTTCCCAACTGTCCTTCCAAGAGAACGGTCTTTCCTTCTTTTAACGCATTATTTAAAAGCAAAGATACATCACAAACATAAGGAGCAATCATATCTCTGTATTCATGTAATGTATTTAATAACTCTTTTTCATCAATGGCAGGTTTATGGTACAAATGCTCCAATAAAACGTTTTTCTGAGCACATACTCTCGGAATCTTTTCTGATAATAATTCATCATCAAAAAGCTCGGAAACCTGAAAACCGATCTTCGCATATTTATCGGAATAAAAAGGAGCAATACCGGACTTTGTGGATCCAAAGGATGCTTTTCCCAAACGCTCCTCTTCGTACTGATCAAATAAAATATGATAAGGCATTACAATCTGGCAACGGTTGGAAACCGCGATCTTCGGAGTCGGAACTCCCTGATCCGTAATGGACTTAATCTCATTAAATAAAATCGGAATATTTAAGGCAACACCGTTTCCGATAACGCTGGTGGTGTGAGAATAAAACACGCCGGAAGGTAATGTATGAAGTGCAAATTTACCGTAATTGTTTACAATGGTATGACCCGCATTTGCACCGCCCTGAAAACGAACAATATAATCCGCTTTCTCTGCCAACATGTCGGTGATTTTACCTTTACCTTCATCACCCCAGTTTGCTCCAACAACAGCCTTAATCATCTTTTAATTTCCTCCTTGGCATTTTTGCCGGTTATATTTCAAAATTAGATATTTTCAACAATAGATTTTGAAGCGGTAATGGCAAGTGCCCCCGGTCCGATATGACAGCTTACGGAAAGTGCCAACGGATTAATTAGAATCTTATGATTCGGGAAACGCTCCTCGGCTTCTGCTTTAAAGATTTCAGCCTCTTCCAAATTATGGGAATGAGCAATGGAAATCACATAATCCTTTCCGCTTGGATCCTTAAATCTCTCATTTAAGTCCTTTTCAATGGCTTCCAGCATCATGGTCTTTGCCTGTTTCATGGTACGTGCCTTTGCAAAAGAATCAAGCTTTTCTCCCTGAATCTGAAGAACCGGTTTGATATGCAAAAGCGTTCCGATGGCAGCCACCGCCGGAGTAAGTCTTCCACCCTTCTTTAGATACTGTAAAGTATCTACGGTAATATAGATGGTAGACTCGGATTTATGTTCTTCCAAATAAGCTTTAATCTCAGCTCCATTTTTCCCTTCATCCGCCAATTTTTTGGCTTCTAAAGCGCTAAGTCGCATGGTAACGGAAATACGCTGATTATCAACAACAAATACTTTATCTTCATAATCGTCTTCTGCCACCATAATCGCGGTCTGGCAGGAAGATGAAAGACCGGAAGACATTGGAATGTATACGACTTCATCATACTCTTCCAAGAGTTCATCCCACTTATCCATCACATCGCCCACAGACGGCATGGATGTGGTAATGGTACAATCATTTTCCAACATCTCATAGAAACTGTCCTGAGACAAATCCACATATTCAAAAAACAATTGATCGTTTATATAAAACGGCATGGGGATCACAAAAACGCCGAGACGTTCCGCTTCCGCCGGGGTAATACCACTGTTTGTATCCGTTAAAATTGCGACTTTACTCATAATAACTCCTCGTTACAATTTTAATATGCTGTATCTACTCACACACGGTTGTCATTTTAACATATTTTTCCCATTCACACAATAAAAAAGGGGAATCCTTAAGAAAAGGATTCCCCGAAAACACTTGAATAAAATTAAGCGTTTACAATCTTTCCGAAATCGGCCTTCAAAGAAGCACCACCGATTAATCCACCGTCAATATCCGGCTTAGAAAGAAGCTCTGCAGCGTTTCCTGCGTTCATTGATCCGCCGTACTGGATACGAACTGCTTCTGCTGTAGGAGCATCGTAAAGTTCAGCAATCAAATCACGGATTAACTTACATACTTCCTGAGCCTGGTCAGCTGTAGCGGTTTCACCGGTACCAATCGCCCAAATTGGCTCATAAGCGATTACAAGATTCTTAACCTGATCAGCTGTTACACCATCAAGGTCCCAAGTAATCTGACGCTTAATCCATTCTTTGTAGGTGTCAGCCTTACGAAGTGCAAGGGACTCACCACAGCAAAGGATCGGTGTAAGGCCTGAAGCAAATGCTTTCTTAACCTTTGCATTGATTAATACATCATCTTCACCGAAGATATCTCTTCTTTCAGAGTGTCCGATAATGATATACTCAACGCCTGCATCCTTAAGCATAGGAGCAGAAATTTCACCGGTAAATGCACCGGAATCAACGATATAGAAATTCTCAGCACCAACATGTACGTTAGAACCCTTTACAGCGTTAGCAACCGGAACAATATCGATTGCCGGTACGCAGTAAACAACGTCTACATCATCATTTTTAACTAAATCTTTTAATTCTTCGCAAAGAGCAACAGCTTCGGAAGGTGTCTTGTTCATCTTCCAGTTACCTGCGATAATTCTTCTTCTAGACATTATATATCTCCTTTTTATTTATCATTAGCAGCTTCAACGCCAGGAAGTGCTTTTCCTTCCAAGAACTCTAAGGAAGCACCACCACCTGTAGAAATGTGGCTCATCTTGTCGCCAAGACCCATCTGGTTAACTGCTGCTGCAGAATCACCACCACCGATAATTGTTGTTGCATCGGTCTTTGCAAGAGCGGTTGCTACTGCAAGAGTACCTTTTGCAAGGGTTGGGTTTTCAAATACACCCATTGGTCCATTCCAAACAACAGTCTTTGCAGATGCAACAGCATTTGCATAGATTTCCTGTGTTTTAGGTCCGATATCACATCCCTCACGGTCAGCAGGAAGCTTATCATAATCATAAACTTCTACTTCAACCGGTCCGTCAATCGGATTCGGAAAGTCTTTAATGGTAACAGCATCAACCGGAAGAAGTAACTTCTTACCAAGTTTCTCAGCCTTAGCCATCATTTCTTTACAATAATCAATCTTAGAATCATCACAAAGAGAAAGTCCGATTTCATACCCCTGAGCCTTTAAGAAGGTATATGCCATACCACCACCGATGATTAAGGTATCGCACTTCTCCAAAAGGTTGTTGATTACATTAAGCTTATCCGCAACCTTTGCACCACCTAAAATAGCTACAAACGGACGTACCGGATTCTCAACTGCATTACCTAAGAAATCAATTTCCTTCTGCATTAAGTATCCGACAACTGCTGTATCCACAAGGCCTGCAACACCAACGTTGGAGCAATGTGCACGGTGAGCGGTACCGAAAGCATCATTTACAAACACATCACAGATAGAAGCAAGATCTTTAGAGAATTCTTCTCCGTTCTTGGTCTCTTCTGCACGGAAACGTGTGTTTTCAAGTAAAACAACATCACCATTGTTCATAGCTTCTACAGCAGCTCTGGCATTTGGACCAACAACTTCCGGATCAGCAGCAAACTTTACTTCCTGGCCTAAGAGCTCAGATAATCTCTTTGCAACCGGAGCAAGTGTTTTTGTAGCCTTGTCCTCTTCTGTCTTCACCTTACCGAGGTGTGAGCAAAGGATAACCTTTCCACCATCAGCAATTAACTTCTTGATGGTAGGAAGTGCAGCAACCAAACGGTTTTCATCTGTAATCTTTCCATCAATGAGCGGAACGTTAAAATCACAACGACAAAGAACGCGCTTACCATTAACATTGATATCATCAACTGTCTTTTTATTAAGTCCCATTAAAAGTATCCTCCTTTATATGTTTTTTAAAAAAATAAGGTCCAGCCACAGACGACTGGACCTATGAAATTAAAGTGAATTATGCAAGCTCGGAGAAGTATTTGATTGTACGAACCATCTGAGATGTGTAGCTGTTCTCGTTATCATACCAAGAAACAACCTGTACAAGATTATCTTCACCAACCATTGTCTGAGTTGCATCGAAGATTGAGCCATAGGTAGATCCTACGATATCAGAAGATACGATTTCATCTTCGTTGTAACCGAATGATTCGGTAGCTGCTGCTTTCATAGCTGCATTGATTTCTTCCTTAGTAACTGACTTTTCAACAGTTGCAACAAGGATTGTGGTAGAACCTGTAGGGGTCGGTACACGCTGTGCAGAACCGATTAACTTACCGTTCAATTCAGGAATTACAAGACCGATAGCCTTTGCAGCACCTGTAGAGTTAGGAACGATGTTAACAGCGCCTGCGCGAGAACGACGAAGGTCACCCTTACGCTGTGGTCCGTCAAGGATCATCTGATCACCTGTGTAAGCATGAATTGTGCTCATGATACCGGACTTAATTCCAGCAAGATCATTTAATGCCTTAGCCATAGGAGCTAAGCAGTTTGTTGTACAAGAAGCTGCAGAGATAATGGTATCTTCCGGCTTAAGTGTCTTATGGTTAACGTTATATACGATAGTAGGAAGATCATTTCCTGCAGGTGCAGAGATAACAACCTTTCTAGCACCGGCATTGATGTGTGCCTGTGCCTTTTCTTTTGATGTATAGAAGCCTGAGCACTCTAAAACAACATCAACCTTTAATTCTCCCCATGGGCAATTGTTTGCATCCGGGAATGCATAAATCTTGATTGTCTGACCATTTACAGTGATAGAATCTTCACCAGCTGAAACGGTATCAGCAAGTGCATACTTACCCTGAGATGAATCATACTTTAAAAGATGTGCTAACATTTTTGGGCTTGTTAAATCGTTGATAGCAACAACTTCGTAACCCTCTGCTCCAAACATCTGACGGAATGCTAAACGACCAATACGTCCAAATCCGTTAATAGCTACTCTAACTGCCATTTGAGTATCCTCCTAAAAATAATAAAATTCTATGAGGCATAATACGCCTCGACTGTTTTTAATCATATACAATTTTTATCCCAATTTCAAGCACTAATTCCCTGTTTGATAAATATTTCACGTATTTTTTTTGTATTTCAAATATATTATAATGAAGATGTTTTTTAAGAGACAGAAAGGGAAAAAAAATGAATCATTTATGGGACTCTCATTTGCACACTTCTTTTTCCGCCGACTCCGAAGTCGATCCGGAAGAAATGCTAAAAAAAGCAAATGAATTATCACTTATGGGAATCACCTTTACGGATCACATGGACATTGATTACCCCGGAGACGACCCCACAGAATTTGAACTGGATATCAAAGAATACCTGATATATATGACAAATCTTATGGAGGTCGAGGCAAAAAATCAGCATAACACTGCCTTCTTGGTGGGTATGGAGTTAGGATTGCAACCGCATTTGGTTGAGATTCACAAAAGCTTGGTAGATACGCTCCCCCTTGATTTTGTTATCGGTTCCATTCATGTGGTAAACGGTATGGATCCCTACTATCCTTCATATTATGAAAACAAATCCGGCCACGAAGCATACGAAGAATACTATAAATGCATATTGGAAAACTTAAACTGCTTTACCGAATTTGATTCTCTGGGTCATTTAGACTACATAACCCGCTATGCGAAGCGGCATTTAAGTGAAAACGAAAGTCGCTATGATATGGCAGAATACAAAGAGCTGATCCGAGAAATCTTTCGCATTCTCATAAAGAAAGATATCGCATTGGAAGTAAACACCGGTGCCTATCGTGCAGACTTAAACGAACCGAACCCAAACTTTGATACATTACGTTTCTATAAAGAATGCGGCGGAAGTTTCATCACCATCGGCGCCGATGCCCACAAAGTGGAACATGTAGGCTTACACTTCGACAAAATCTCCGATGAATTAAAAGAAATCGGTTTTAAAGAATATGCCATTTTTCAAAAAAGAAAACCATCATTGTTCCCATTATAAAAATAAACGGTAAGGAATTTAATCCTTACCGTTTTTCTTATCCGTTTAAGATTTTTTTTACTTTCGAACGAATGCGTTGTATGGCGTTATCCACGCTTTTATCTTCCTTATTTAATCGAGACGCAATGGTTTTATAATCCAAGCCTTTTAAATACAAATCCAAAACCTCATTTTCAAAAGATGACAATTCCTCTTTTATACGATGCAAAAGTTCCTTATAACTTTCCGCTTCGGTAAAGAGTTTTAACGGATCGTCATACTCATGAGAAGCCAAAGTATCAATCAATGCAACGCTGTCACCGGAATTATCATAAATCGACAAATAATTATTCAGTGGCGAATGTTTCAAGCGATTGGAAGCTTCAATGGCTTTTGACTGTTGGCGCATTATACAAAGGGAAGCAAAGGTAGAAAACTTAACGTTTTTGCTTTGATCGAAATCACGAAACGCCTGAAACAAACCGACGGTTCCTTCCTGGTATAAGTCTTCGTTTTCCGCACCAGTCAAAAACAAATGTCTGGAGCAATGTAAAATCAAAGGATAAAAACGTTTGATCAAATATCCTCCGATTTCCAATTCGCCTTTTTGATACATCAGTACCAATTCTTCATCTGATTTTTGATCTAAAGAAAGCGTATCTTCCATTATTTCGTAATTCTCTGACGTACAATCTCGTATGCAAGCACTCCGCAGGCAACGGATGCATTCAAAGAATCAATATCCCCCTTCATTGGAATCGATGCAACAAAGTCGCATTTCTTTTTGGTCAGTTGGGAAACTCCTTCTCCTTCGTTTCCGATGACAAGGCCGATTGGGCCCGTAAGATTTAAGCGATACATTTCTTCACCGCCCATATCCGCGCATACAAACCAAAGGCCTTTTTCCTTTAATTCATCAATGGTTTGATTAATGTTTGTCACCTTACAAACCTTTGTGTAATTTAAAGCGCCGGCAGAAGCCTTTGCTACTGTGGCCGTAAGTCCCACTGCTCTTCGATTCGGAATGATAACCCCGTGTGCGCCGCAAAGGTTTGCGGTACGGATCATAGCACCCAAGTTATGAGGGTCTTCAATGCCGTCTAAGATAAACAAAAACGGGTCTTCATTTTTTTCTTTTGCAACATTTAAAATATCTTCCAAAGAAGAATACTCGTATGCAGCGATGTAAGCAATGACACCCTGATGTTTGCCGGTAACGGAAATTTGATCCAATCGTTCTTTTTTGCAGAATTCAACAATCAAATGCTGTTTCTTTGCTTCACGAAGAATGGTACGAATGGGACCGTCATTGTTATCTTCCATCACAAACAATTTATCTACGGTTTTATCGGAGCGAAGAGCTTCCAAAACCGCATTTCTTCCTTCAATAACAGATTCTTCATTTCTCATATTAAATCCTACCTGTCTTTTTTAGGCCTAAGGTTATAAGTTCATACAAACGATCCACCTTATCTTCCATGTACAAATATCCCAAAAGCGCTTCCAAAGAAGTTGCTTTTCGATAATCCAAAACAGATGCGTTTTTCGCCGTCGTCTTTGACTTTGCATTTCTGCCTCGGGTAACGACTTCTTTTTCTTCCACCGTCAAATCATCAAAGATAGCATCAATCATGGCCGCCTGGGAAGTGGCGCAAACAATTTCGGAACATGCTTTATGCATTTTGGAAACCGGGGTATTCCCGTTTGCCAAAACAACGGAGCGAATCATAAGGTCAAAAATCGTATCCCCGATATATGCAAGGGAAAGCGGTGAAAAGGTTCGTATATCTTTATCTTCGATTTGAAGATTCTTTTTCAAATTAGAAAAGTTTAAGCTCTCTTCCATTTTACGCCTTCTCTGGTATCTTCCAAAACGATTCCCATGGAAAGAAGTTCGTCTCTGATTTCATCGGCTCGAGCAAAGTTTTTCTCTTTTCTGGCAGCCTGACGTTCTTCAATCAACGCTTCAATATCGGAATCTAAAACTTCTTTCTCCTTCTTTGTAATGATACCCAAAACATCACAAAGAACGGTAACATCCGAAAGGAGTTCCTTTACAAATGCTTTTGAAGAAGCATCCGTCGTATTGGTATTTGCAAATTTTACAAGTTCAAATACTGCGGAGATCGCATCTGCCGTATTAAAATCATCATCCATGGCAGCATCAAACTTCGTTTTATACTCTTTTGCCGTAGAAAGAAGTTTTTCTTCTTCACCTGTCATATTCTCTAACGTATTGTTCTCAAGCAAATAGTTTAAAGAATCCACACAGTTTAAAATACGCTCCAAGCCGTTCTTTGCACCTTCCATAAGTTCATCGGAGAAGTTAAGAGGACTTCTGTAATGAGCGGAAAGCATAAAGAAACGAAGTACCTGTAAATCATAACGAGCCTTAATGTCTTTTACGGTAAAGAAGTTTCCTTTGGATTTTGACATCTTCTCATTATCAATTTTTAAGAATCCGTTATGCATCCAATAGCGGGAAAATTCCACTCCGTTTGCCGCTTCCGACTGTGCGATCTCGTTTTCATGGTGAGGGAAAATCAAATCCTCTCCACCGGCGTGAATATCAATGGAATCACCCAGGTATTTCTTTGACATTACAGAGCACTCAATATGCCATCCCGGACGTCCTTCGGACCAAGGAGACTGCCAAGCGGGTTCTCCTTCCTTTTTCGGTTTCCACAAAACAAAATCCAAAGGATCTTCTTTTAAATCACCGGTCACATTAATACTTCTGTGTCCCGCTTCCAAATCATCGATATTCTTATGAGAAAGTTTTCCGTATTCTTTAAAACTTCTGGTGCGATAATAAACGGTTCCGTCTTCCACCGCATAGGCATGACCTTTTTCAATTAATTTTGAAATCATATTTATCATGCCATC
>CAJOGB010000001.1 GCA_905233835.1 uncultured Lachnospiraceae bacterium | reverse complement strand
ATGATTTAAGTAAGCATGCAACTGCATACCGTACACTTTCCTTACTTCTTCGTCGTCCACCAGGACGTGAAGCATATCCGGGTGACGTATTCTACCTGCATTCAAGATTGTTAGAGCGTGCAGCTCGACTTTCCGATGAACTCGGTGGTGGTTCCTTAACCGCGTTACCGATTATCGAAACCCAGGCAGGTGACGTATCCGCGTACATTCCGACCAACGTAATTTCCATTACCGACGGTCAGATTTACTTAGAGACAGACGCCTTCAATGCAGGCCAGAGCCCGGCGATTAATGCGGGTCTTTCCGTAGATTAAGGCGATGAAAAAGATTGCAGCTCCAATTCGTACCGAGCTTGCTCAGTACCGTGAATTGGCAGCATTTGCTCAGTTCGGATCCGAACTTGATAAGGATACCGCTGAGACATTGGCACAGGGTGAAAGAGTTCAGGAAATCTTGAAACAGCCACAGTACAAGCCAATGCCGGTAGAAGATCAGATTATGATTATCTACGCAGCGACTCAGAAGTATCTTTTGGATATTCCGACAGAGAAAGTGCTTGAATTTGAATCTGCCCTTTTTGAACATGTAAAGACAAAATATCCGGAAGTTCCGCAGTCCATCCGTGAAAAGAAGGTCTTGGAAGAGGATATGGAAAAGAAATTAATCCAGGCCATCGAAGAGGCAAAGAAACCATTCGTTTTGGCTTAAGGAAATCATGTTTAAGAAAGGTGGTGAAAGCACATGGCCTCAATGAGAGATATAAAGCGTCGTAGAACCAGTATTTCCAGTACGCAGCAGATTACAAAGGCTATGAAGCTTGTATCCACCGTTAAGTTACAAAAGGCAAAACAGCATGCAGAGAGCACCACACCGTATTTTAACTACATGTACAATACGATTTGTTCCATGCTTGCGAAGACAAAAAACATCAACCATCCGTATCTGATGCAACGCGACGGCGGAAAGAAGGGAGTCATCGTGATTTCTTCCAACCGTGGTCTTGCGGGAGGATACAACTCCAACGTGGTAAAGCTCATTCGAGATTTTGATGAGATTACTCCGGAAAACTCTCAGCTTTACTGTATCGGACGAAAAGGTATGGAAGGACTTACCCACAGAGGCTACCAAGTGGCAGTGGATGAGTCGGATGTGATGGAAGCGCCGACCTATGACGACGCAAGCCGCATTTGTAAACAGTTGTTGGATGCATATGCTGCCGGAGAGATTACAGAAATTTATCTGGCGTATACACACTTTAAAAACACAGTGGTTCATGAACCAAAGCTGTTAAAACTGTTACCGGTTGAGATTTCCGAGGAAGAGATTGCAGAGTCCGGCGAGGGTTCCAATGTTTTAATGAACTTTGAGCCGAATCCGGAGGAAGCCATCGGAATGATCATTCCGAAGTACGTAACCAGCTTGGTATACGGAGCACTGATCGAGGCAGTTGCCAGTGAAAATGGTGCCAGAATGCAGGCAATGGATTCTGCTACCTCAAACGCTGAGGAGATGATTGAGAACCTGACACTTTCTTACAACAGAGCTCGTCAGGGATCGATTACTCAGGAATTAACAGAGATTATTGCGGGAGCAGAAGCTATCTCGTAAGAAAGAAAAGGAGTGATTCAAGAAAATGGCAAATACAAATACAGGAAAAATCACTCAGATCATCAGTGCGGTCATTGACGTTAAGTTCCCGGAGGGTGAACTTCCCGAAATCAATGACGCAATCGAGATTACAAGAACAGATAAAACCAAACTTGTTGTCGAGGTTGCACAGCATCTGGGAGATGATACCGTACGTTGCATCGCCTTAGGACCTACCGACGGACTTGTTCGCGGTATGGATGCCGTTTCCACCGGAGCACCGATTTCGGTACCGGTTGGTGAGGAAACCTTAGGACGAATCTTTAACGTACTTGGTGAACCAATTGATAATGGAGAAGCTCCGAAGACTTCAGAGCGTATGCCGATTCACAGACCGGCACCGACTTTTGAAGAACAGGCAACTTCTTCCGAAATGTTAGAAACAGGAATCAAAGTCGTAGATCTTCTTTGCCCCTACCAAAGAGGTGGAAAGATTGGTTTGTTCGGTGGTGCCGGTGTAGGTAAAACCGTACTTATCCAGGAATTGATTCATAATATTGCAACCGAGCACGGTGGATATTCCGTATTTACCGGTGTAGGCGAGCGTACTCGTGAAGGAAATGACCTTTATTACGAAATGAAGGAATCCGGGGTTATCGACAAGACCTGCATGGTATTCGGACAGATGAACGAACCACCCGGAGCTCGTATGAGAGTTGGTCTTACCGGACTTACCATGGCAGAGTACTTCCGTGATAAAGGTGGAAAGGATGTGTTACTCTTCATCGATAACATCTTCCGTTTTACTCAGGCAGGTTCTGAGGTTTCCGCTTTGCTTGGACGTATGCCTTCAGCAGTAGGTTACCAGCCGACACTTGCTACCGAGATGGGTGCTTTGCAGGAGCGTATTACTTCCACAAAGAATGGTTCTATCACATCCGTTCAGGCAGTATACGTACCGGCGGACGACTTGACCGACCCGGCTCCGGCGACTACATTCGCTCACTTGGACGCAACCACAGTATTGGAGCGTTCCATCGCAGAGCTTGGTATTTACCCGGCAGTGGATCCTTTGGGATCAACTTCACGTATTCTTGATCCGCGTATCGTTGGTCAGGAACACTTTGAAGTTGCCCGTGGCGTTCAGGAAATCTTACAGAAGTACAAAGAGTTACAGGATATCATCGCCATCCTTGGTATGGACGAACTTTCCGAAGAGGATAAGCTGGTTGTATCTCGTGCTCGTAAAGTACAAAGATTCTTGTCACAGCCGTTCTTTGTTGCAACACAGTTTACCGGATTAGACGGAAAGTATGTTCCGATTGCAGAGACCATCCGTGGATTCAAAGAGATCTTGGAAGGTCGTATGGATGACGTGCCGGAAGGTTATTTCTTAAATGCAGGTACGATTGACGAAGTTCGTGCGAAAATGAACTAAGGAGGCAGTCCATGGCAGAAGCGAGCAACAAATTCGTGGTTGAAATCATCACGCCGGATCGCGTTTTCTACAAAGGCGATGCGTCTATGATTGAGTTTAATACCACAGAAGGCGAAATCGGTGTTTATAAAAACCATGTGCCTACCACGGTTGTTTTAGCGCCCGGAGTTGTTACCATCCACGAAGAGGATGGAGAGAAAAAGGCAGCAGTACACGCGGGATTTTCCGAGATTTTGAATGATAAGGTGACTCTTCTTGCGGAAGTGGCGGAGTGGCCGGAGGAAATCGACGTAGCTCGTGCAAAAGCTGCGGAAGAACGTGCCCAGAAAAGACTTTCCGCTAAGGAAGAAGGCTTGGATGTTCTTCGCGCGGAGCTTGCCTTAAAGCGCGCTTTGGTTCGTCAGACGATTGTAGGGTAGCGTATATGGAAAATAAACGACAAATCTACAACAAAGAAGCCATTCATGATTTAAAGATTGAGCTTCAGTTCATCCAGACCGAAAAGGCGAAGCTCGAAGCGGAGCTGAGTCGTTTGGCGGGAAAAGAGAAGCATATTATGGAGGAACTAGCGAAGTACTCCGACGAAAAATACGAAGAAGATATGCTTCAACTGCTGTATGAACAGCGCAAGAAACAGAAATAATAAAAAACAGGAGATAGAGCATTGTTCTCTATCTCCTGTTTTTTTCTATACCTTTTTGCGAGAGGTGGAAACTATTTAGTATGTTCTGATGGAGTCATCATCTCCGGTAGTCTGGTCCAAAGAGGTAATCTGAATCTCGTAGCTTCCACCGTTTGGCAATTCCACTTCACAAATGTCACCCACCTTATGTCCAAGCAAAGATTTTCCGATGGGAGATTCGTTTGAAATCTTTCCGGATACGGTATTTCCGCGGATGGAAGTTACAATCTTTACAGTTTCTTCTTCGTCATCATCTACATACTTAAAGGTAACGGTATTGTTTAAAGAAACCTCTCCCTCTGAAGATGTATCATCAATGATGATGGCGTTTTTAATCATATTCTCTAAATAGCGGATGCGGCTGTCGTTTTGTCCTTTGGCACGCTTTGCTGCGTAGTACTCAAAGTTCTCGGACAAGTCCCCCTGGGCTCTGGCTTCTTTTAACTCCTGAATGAGTTTTGGTCTTTGAACCAACGTTCTCTCGCGGATTTCCGCTTCTATTTTTTCAACATCGTTTTTTGTAAGCTGTGGTTTCATAGTTACTCCATAAAATTTTTAGAATAAAAATACTTCCCTATCATACCACGATTTTGCGGAAAAATCTTCTTTTGCTAATGAAAAATAAACCTATTTCCTATATAATATATGTTCAGGGAATTGTTTTTAAAAGGTTTCAAGGAGAGATGGGTTTATGTCTTACAAAGAGATCTATAAACAGTGGTGCACCGACGAGTATTTCGATGAGAAAACCCGGGCGGAACTAAGCGCTTTAACAGATGAAAAAGAGATCGAGGATCGTTTTTACAGAAGTTTAGAGTTTGGTACCGGAGGACTTCGTGGAATTATCGGAGCAGGCACAAACCGTATGAATATTTACACCGTGCGTCAAGCGACTCAAGGTCTTGCGAATTATATTATCGCCCAGGGCGGTCAGGAAAAAGGCGTGGCCATCGCCTATGACAGCCGTTTGATGTCACCGGAGTTTTCCAAAGAGGCGGCACTTTGCTTGGCGGCCAACGGAATCAAAGCCTATCGTTTTGAGTCCCTTCGTCCTACACCGGAGTTATCTTTTGCGGTACGCGAACTTCACTGCATCGCTGGTATTGTGATTACCGCCAGCCATAACCCGAGAGAGTACAACGGATATAAGGTTTACTGGGAAGACGGTGCGCAGATTACACCGCCCCATGATAAAAACATTTTGGCTGAGGTCGCAAAGGTAACGGATCTTCATCAGTGTAAAACCATGAAAGTAAGCGAAGCCAGAGAGGCGAAGCTTTACATCAACATCGGTGAGAAAATCGATGATGCTTACATGAAGGAGCTTAAAAAGCAGTCCATTCATCCGGAAGTCATTCGTGAGATGGCAAAGGATTTTTCCATCGTATATACACCTTTAAACGGATCCGGAAATAAGCCGGTTCGTCGCGTGTTAAAAGAGCTTGGATTTGAAAAGGTTTATGTGGTTCGTGAGCAGGAAGCACCGGACGGAAACTTCCCGACCCTTCCTTATCCGAATCCGGAAGATCCCAATGCTTATACATTGGCATTGGAACTTGCAAAGGAAGTAAATGCCGATATTATTTTGGCCACGGACCCGGATGCCGACCGACTTGGTGTGTATTGTAAAGATACCAAGACCGGCGAGTACGTTTCCTTTACGGGAAATATGTCCGGAATGTTAATCGCCGAATACATTTTGCGGGAGCGCACCCTGGAACATACCATGCCACCCCATGCGGCATTGGTAGAAACTATTGTAACCACAGATATGGCAAAGGTTATCGCAAAAGAATACGGCGTGAACTTAATTGAAGTGTTAACCGGATTTAAATATATCGGCGAGCAGATTCGCCTGTTTGAAGAAAACCAGAGTTATCACTATGTCTTTGGTTTGGAAGAAAGCTACGGTTGCTTGGCAGGAACCTATGCGAGAGATAAGGATGCCTGCGTAGCGGTAATGCTTCTTTGCGAAGTGGCGGCTTTTTATAAGAGTCAGGGCAAGACCCTTTGGGATGCCATGCTTTTAATGTACGAAAAGTACGGCTATTTCAAAGAGGGACTTCATACCATTACCTTAAAGGGTATGGATGGAGCAAAGCAGATTTCCGACATGATGGAAAAAGCGCGGAAAAATCCGCCGGTATCTTTGGCGGGACTTCGTGTGGAAGCGCTCCGTGACTACACCAAAGATGAGCGTAAGGATTTAAAGACCAAAGAGGTAACACCTACCGGTTTGCCGAACTCCAACGTATTGTATTTTGAGTTGGAGAATAACTCCTGGTGCTGCATTCGTCCGTCGGGTACGGAGCCAAAGATTAAATTTTACTTTGGTGTAAAAGGCACTTCATTAGAAGATAGCGAAGAAAAACTTGAGGCGTTAAAGGAAGCGCTTATTGAGTTTATGGGGAAGTAAGGAGTCTGACATGGAATTACCGAAGATTGATTTAGAAAAACAAAAAGAAGCGATTCATAAAGCAGCCGGAACCGTTTCGGAAAAAGTTTCTGAGGCGGCAGGTGCGGTATCGGAGAAAGTATCCGAGACCTTAGACGGCATGGGAAATGATAACGGATTTAACCATCCGGATGAATTCAGAGATGCCTTTATGCTTCACGGACCATTGGCAAAAGAAGGCTATGACTGGTGGTGGCATTCTTTTACCGGACATAACGTAAAAACCGGTGAGGAAAAAGCATTCTTTATCGAGTTTTTTACAATAAATCCGGAATTGGGCGGAAAAGAGCCTGTCTTTGGACAGCTTCCGGGAAATAAAGAAGCCGGCATTCGCCCAAGTTATATGATGGTAAAGGCGGGAGCTTGGGGCGAGGGTGCTTGCCAGTTGCATCGATTCTTTGCATGGGATGATGTGACCGTAAAGGACGAAGTTCCCTTTATTATCAGTGCCGAAGATTGCTTCTGCTCCGAGACCAGAACCATGGGTCGTGTGGAGATTTCTGACGTTGAGGCAAAGAACCATCCTGAGTGGTTAACCGATGCCGGAAAAATGATTTGGGATTTGCAGATTGATAAAAAAGTTTCCTTTAACGTAGGCTACGGTGCAGGCTGGGCCCTTCGTGAGACGGATGCCTTTCAGATGTTTTGGCATGCTCAGGGCATGAAGACCGGATTTACGGGAACCGTTTTCTTTAACGGCGAAGAGTATAAAGTGGATCCGGATACCTGCTACGGATATGCGGATAAAAACTGGGGAAGCGATTTTACCAGCCCTTGGCTTTGGCTTTCCTCTAATAACATGGTAAGTAAGTTAACCGGAAAGCGTTTGGAAAACTCCGTTATCGATATCGGCGGCGGTCGTCCGAAGGTTGGACCGTTTGCCATTGAAGGAAAACTGCTTTCCGCATTCTGGTATGAAGGACAGCCCTTAGAGTTTAACTTTTCTAAGTTTTGGACTTTAACAAAGACCAACTACAAAGTTGCAGAAAAGAAAAACCGTCTGGTTTGGCGTGTGGAGCAGGAGACGCCCCTTCATAAGTTAAAGGTGGAGGTTTCCTGTGACAAAAAAGATATGTTAAAGATTCGCTATGAGTCTCCGGATGGTGGATTCCGTCATACAAATCTTTGGAACGGCGGAAACGGTGTGGGCACCATCCAGATTTATAAGAAAAACATTTCCATAAAAAACAAATGGGAATGGGAATTGATGGATGACATCGAAATAAGAAACGTGGGATGTGAGTACGGCGAGTATCCAAAGGGTACCATCGAAGCGGAAGCACCCCAGGAATTAAAGGACAGATTCGAAAATGAACATTAATGATTTAGAACCGAAGGAAGTATTTCGTTATTTTAAGGAGATCTCCGATATTCCGAGACCTTCCTATAAAGAAAAGGCTATCAGTGATTATTTGGTAGCCTTCGCAAAAGAGCATAACCTGGAATGCTATCAGGATGCGATTTATAACGTCATCATGATTAAGGAAGCAACCCCGGGCTATGAAAATAAGGAGCCAATTATCCTTCAGGGCCATATGGATATGGTTTGTGAAAAGACTTCCGATTGTACCAAAGATATGGAAAAGGAAGGCTTGGATCTGGTTGTGGAAGGCGACTGGTTATCCGCTGAGCAAACCACCCTCGGAGGCGATGACGGTATCGCTGTTGCATTTGCGTTGGCTCTATTATCCGATGAGACGTTAAAGCATCCGCGTTTGGAGTTTATTTGTACTGTATCCGAAGAAGTGGGTATGGACGGCGCCAGAGATTTGGATGTTGCGCCAATCAAAGGAAAACTCTTATTAAATTTAGACAGTGAAAAAGAAGGTGAGGTCCTTGCCAGCTGTGCAGGAGGTGGAACCGCTCGCATCACTTGTCCGGTAGAACGAACAGATGAAGGCTTGGAAGATTTCTGCCCAATCGCTGTAGAGGTTGTTGACGGAAAGGGCGGTCATTCCGGTGATGAAATCGATAAAGGACGTGGAAATGCCACCATTCTTTTAAGCCGTGTGCTTCGTCGTTTGGATGCAAAGGGTATTGATTTTCGAATTACCGAAATCACCGGTGGAAGCAAAGACAATGCCATTCCTCGTGAAGCAAGTGCAAAGCTTGCCGTAAAAAGAAACGACGGTGAAAAAGTAAAAGCTTTGGTGGAGGAAGTAAGCAAAGAAATCTCCGCTGAGTTTTCTAAGACAGATACAGAGTTGAAGGTGGTCGTAAAAGACGGCAAAACCGGTGCGATTCCCATGACAAAAGAATCCACAAAGAAGGTACTGCTTTTAATCTCTTCTCTGCCAAATGGTATTCGAAGAATGAGCCGCGACATTGAAGGATTGGTTGAGACTTCTTTGAACCTCGGCATTACTTATACAGAGAAAACCGGCGTGGTTTTAGGATTTTCCGTACGAAGCTCTGTGGCAAGTTCCTATGCGGCTTTAACAGAAAAGCTTCGTTTTGTGGCAGAGGGACTTGGATGTACTGTGGATATGCACGGCGAGTATCCGGCATGGGAGTTTAAAAAGAAATCCCCGCTCCGCGATACGTTGCAGCGTATCTACAAAGACATGTTTGGAAAAGATTTGGAAGTTCGTGCGATTCACGCCGGCTTGGAATGTGGTTTATTATCCGGAAAAATTCCGGGACTCGATGCCGTATCCATGGGCCCGGATATGCAGGACATCCACACCCCGGACGAACGATTATCGATATCGTCCACTGCCCGTACTTATGAGTTTGTACGCAGAATCATCGAGGAACTATAATAAATAACAATTTATCTGGGATAGTCATATAAATTGTAATTTAAAAGAATCACAGCAAAAGGAGGAGAGAATAATGAAAATAGGATTGTTAACCAGCGGAGGCGACTGCCAGGCTTTGAATGCAGCTATGCGCGGCGTCGTAAAAGGACTTTCAAACAACGTTGATAACTTGGAAGTCTACGGATTCTTCAACGGCTACAAAGGTCTTATCTACAGCGATTACAGACTCTTGACCAGCAATGATTTTTCCGGCATCTTAACCAAGGGCGGCACCATCTTAGGATCTTCCCGTTGCCCATTTAAAGAGATGCGTACACCGGATGAAAACGGACTGGACAAAGTAGAAGCCATGAAGTCCACTTACTACAAGTTAAACTTGGATTGCCTTGTGGTTCTCGGTGGAAACGGTTCACAGAAGACCGCAAATCTTCTTCGAGAAGAGGGCTTAAATGTTATCCATCTTCCAAAGACTATTGATAACGATATCTACGGAACGGATATGACCTTTGGTTTCTACAGCGCAATTGACGTTGCCTGCGATGCCATTGACCGCATTCATACTACCGCAGCTTCTCATAACCGTGTATTTATCGTAGAAGTTATGGGACATAAAGTTGGATGGTTAACATTGTATTCCGGAATCGCATCCGGTGCGGATATTATTCTTTTGCCGGAGATTCCCTATGATGAAAAAGCAATTATTTCCGCTATTGATCGCAGACATTCCGCAGGCAAAGGCTTTACTATTATCGCCGTAGCCGAAGGTGCGATTTCAAAGAAGGAAGCGGAACTTTCCAAAAAGGATCTTCGTAAGAAACGTGAAAAAGAAAAGGATCCGTCCGCTGCTTATCGTATCGCAAAGTTAGTGGAAGAAAAGACCGGAGCGGAAGCGCGAGTTACTGTACCGGGACATACCCAGCGAGGCGGAAGCCCCTGCCCGTACGATAGAGCTTTATGTACCAGACTTGGTTCCGCTGCCGCAAAGGCCATTATGGAGAAAAAATACGGTAACATGGTAGCGCTTATAAACGGTGAGACCAAACTTGTTCCGTTGGAAGACGTGGCAGGCAAATTAAAAACCGTGGATCCAAACTGCAAGATGATTAAAGAAGCAAAGCTTATGGGAATCAGCTTCGGTGACGAATAAAACCAGAAAAGAGGAAACTACATGTCCTATCAGGCATTGTATCGAAAGTTCCGACCACAGGAATTTTCGGAGGTAAAAGGTCAGGATCATATCGTGACCACATTGAAAAATCAAATAAAAACCGGGCGTATAGGACATGCCTATCTGTTTACCGGAACCAGAGGAACCGGAAAAACCACCATGGCGAAACTCTTTGCCAAGGCAGTAAACTGTGAGCATCCATTGGAGGACGGAAGTCCGTGCGGCCAGTGCTCCTGCTGTCAGGCGGCAAATAAAGGAGCCTCCATGAATGTCATCGAACTGGATGCGGCGGCGCATACCAGTGTAGATGATATACGTCAGATTATCGAGGAAGTTTCTTATCCGCCTACGGAAGGAAACTATAAGGTTTATATCATCGACGAGGTTCACGAGTTATCCGGTTCTGCATTTAATGCACTTTTAAAGACTTTGGAAGAGCCACCTTCCTACGTCATTTTTATCTTGGCGACCACGGAAGTGCATAAGATTCCAATTACCATTATGTCTCGTGTACAACGCTATGATTTCCATCGAATTACGATTGAAACCATTCACGATCGCCTAAAGGAATTGGCAGATGCAGAAGGCGTAGTGATTGAGGATAAGGCTCTTACCTATATCGCAAAAGCCGGTGACGGTTCCATGCGTGATGCCATCTCTTTAATGGATCAGTGTATCGCCTTTTATATCGGTGAAGAACTGACCTACGATAAAGTATTAAATAACTTAGGCGCCGTGGATACGGAGATTTTTTCCAAACTTCTTCGCGCGATTATTTCTCATAACACAAACGAAGCCATCGGCGTGGTGGAAGAAATCGTAACCTTAGGTCGTGCCCTAGATCAGTTTGTAAATGATTTTATTTGGTATCTAAGAAACTTAATGCTTCTTACAAGTGATGCCAACATGGAAAACGCACTTGAGATGTCTTCCGAAAATTTGGCACGGTTAAAAGAAGAAGCGGCTATGGTGGATATGGAAGTGGTAATGCGCTATATCCGAATCGCATCCGAGCTTTTGGCACAGATGAAGTATTCCACCCAGAAGCGCGTGATGCTGGAAATCGCCATTGTAAAACTTTGCTCTCCGCAGATGGAAAAAGACTTTGGTTCTTTGGTTGACCGTATCGGTCAGTTAGAGCAAAAGATGGAAGAAGGAATCCCTATGGTTTCCCCCATGCAGATGCAGGGCGCAGCGCCTACGGAGCAGATAAAGAAAAAGGAACTTCCCAAAGCGGTTGCCGATGATGTGAAAAAAGCAGTTCGTGAGTGGAAAAATTTCCTTTCCGGTATGGAAAATCCTTATCTTCGAACCATTCTTCCCAAAGGAAGAGCTACGGTGGAAGAGGACGGATCCTTTGTGGTGGTGTTTGATGCACACGATCAAACGCAGAACTTGGCCTATAAGGAATGCGAAGAGCGCAAAGAATCCATTCACGAAATGTTTTCCCAGTATCTGGAGGTTGACATTCCAATCAAATTTACTTTAAATAGTACAGGTGTGGATAGCTCCAAGATTTATCCGGATGCCATTGCACACTTTGCCCAAGAGGCAGATATTAAAATAGATGTAGAAGACTTTTAAAAGTCAAAGGAGGATAACATGGCAAAAAGAGGAGGCTTTCCGGGTGGCATGGGTATGCCGGGAAACATGAATAATCTGATGAAGCAGGCACAGAAGATGCAGCGTCAGATGGAAGAAAGCCAAAAAGAGCTTGAGACAAAAGAAGTAACAGGAACCGCAGGTGGCGGAGCCGTTAAAGTAACCGTATCCGGTAAAAAGGAAGTTACAAAAGTAGAGTTGGACGAAGAAGTGGTAGATCCGGAAGATATTGAAATGCTTCAGGATTTAATCATGGCTGCGACCAATGAAGCCCTTCGTCAGATCGATGAGATTTCTCAGGCAGAGATGTCAAAACTTACCGGCGGTTTAGGTGGACTCGGCGGTTTCATGTAAGGAGTAATTCGTGGAATATTACAGCAAACAAATTTCACAATTGATTGCAGAATTATCAAGTTTACCAAGCATTGGGGCCAAATCGGCCCAACGCTTGGCTTTTCATATTTTGCATATGCCCAAGGATGATGTAAAAAGACTGTCGGAAACCATTCTTTCTGCAAGAGAGAATGTCCGCTTTTGCAAGGAATGCTTTACACTGACAGATCAGAACGTCTGTCCGATTTGTGCTGATTCGACAAGAGACCACAAGACCATCATGGTTGTTGAGGATTCTAGGGATATGGCAGCCTATGAGCATATCAAAGAGTACAAAGGTGTGTATCACGTACTTCACGGTACAATTTCTCCCATGCAGGGAATCGGGCCTGAGGATATTCGTTTAAAGGAGTTAATGACCCGTTTGCAGGGAGATGTGAAAGAAATCATCATCGCGACGAATTCTTCTTTGGAAGGTGAAACAACTGCCATGTACATCAGTAAGTTGGTAAAGGGTACCGATATCAAAGTCACTCGAATCGCCAGCGGTGTGCCGGTGGGAGGCGACTTGGAAAATACGGATGAAATCACACTCCTTCGTGCCTTAGAAGGCAGACGGGAGTTATAAATCAGGGACGGCAACGGCCGTCTCTTTTTTATATGATGTGATACATTACATCCGCAAAGGATATGGTATCCATGGATTTTAACGGAACCGACTCGTTGTAGTTTAATATTTTTCCGTTTAAAAAGGTTCCGTTGGTACTGTTTAAATCTATAAGATAATAAACACCGTCTTTTCGAATAATCTTCGCGTGATAACGACTTACGGCAGGAGAGTTTATGACAGCGTCATTTCCGCCGCTTTTTGATCCGATGCGAAAAGGAGTATGGGAAATATAAAAGTCATTCGGGAAATCCCCCGTGTCGTGAATCAGTTTTCCGCAACAGGCGGAAGGATTTTCGGCGAGTAAAACCGTTTGGGTATCCGGTTCCTCGCGGGGGATTACTTCGTCAAATTCAATGTCTTTTAAGTATTCGTCTTCCGGAAATAATTCTTCTCTTTTGGAAGATAACTTTTCTTTCCACTCTGTAAAGCGGTGTTTGATAAGTCTAAAGAATGAGTTATGTGTATCGGATTCTTCCGTAAAGCAATCTTCTCCGATATCATCTGCAACCTGACGAATGTCTTCTTCCGTGATTTCTTTCGGAACGCCGGGTTCGTAAGAAGGTTCGCGGGATTCAAATATGTTGGCGCAGTCTTCGTCCAAGACCCCGATAAAATCCGATAATGAAAATCGGTTTTGTTCCGTGATTCCATACATATCGTAGCATAGCTTTGTGGCCTCAGGATTATGATGGTCGACTGTGGTTATAAGATGCTGCGCAATCGATTGAAGTTGATCGGTATGAGGCGGAAGGGAAAGTGGACAAAAACAAAGATAAATCCCTCCGTGGGTTTTTTGATCAAAAAAGATGGTGTCCACAGTTAAATACAGATGATCTTCTCCGATTAGGTATTCCGCTAAAGACAAAAGTGATTTTTGAATACCGAAAAATGCACTCTTAAGATTCTCCTTTGTGATACCTTCCTGATCGAAGAAATCCCGTAAAGATTTTTTCCCGGTAATGTCATACCAATATTGAATATAACCATTGATTTCCATGGTATGCGATTCTAAAAGAGAAGCCGGTTTGTTTTCTAAAAACATAGAGGTTTCAAATCCCAAGGGACAATCTTCTCCTTCAATAATCATATAGTTTTTATTTGATGTCCGTTTGTAACTGACATTCATTATTCAAATACCTCCTCCAATAATTCTTTTCCGTAGGTAATCAGGCGGAATTTATCAGTTGGGTTATCATCCGAGATCTCATAAGCACAAATGTCGGAGCAATATGTGTGATAAACTCGAAATCCAAGTGCAATCATAAGAAAGATGATACCGATGGTGATTCCGAATATCGCAGTAGCTTCTACGGTGTAACTTCCGTCGAGATAGTATCGGGATTCTTTCATGCAAACTTCCCTCCTCCCGCCAGAAGCATCAAAAGTGCCGCAATAAAAGTAAACGGTACAAAAGGAAGTTTGTAATCGCGATTCTTTTTTTTCAGCAACATAACGGAAATACCGACTACGCCGGCTAAAACGGAAGAAAGCCAAAGCAGAAGAAGGTTATTCCAGAACCCCAAATAAACGCCGGTAACCATATACAAATAGCAGTCGCCTTTTCCAATTTTCCCTTTCGTAATCAGGCAGATTGCATACAGTATAAAACCGATGGAAAGTCCCCCAAGGATATCCGTTATTTCTCGATTTCCATAGATTAAGTGAAGAATCATTCCGACAATACCGGTTAAAAGCAACGGCACAATCGGTATTTTTTTGATTCTTAAATCTTCCAGTGAAAGTAGGGATAAAGCCCCCATTAAACATCCAATTTCCATTTTTTCTTCTCCGTTTATTGACCTGCCGCACATTTTGAACAGGGATTGTACGATGCTTTTGCGTCCTCAAGTGGGATGCGGTAAATTGTTCGCTTTAATCCGGAACAGGATAGACTGCTATGATAACAATCCCCCCAGGCCGTTACATAATAAACATCACTTTTTTTCCCGCACATCGGGCATTTTTTATACTTACCTCCGGATAAGTTTTTGGCATCGGAAAGCTGCTCTTTTGAAATGCTTCGAATGCTTAAATCGATGTGAGGACAGGAGAGACTCAAGTGGTAGACAGTCCCGTATTTTGTTACAAATGCAATGCTTCCCTCTTCCGAGGTGTTTTGTGTTGGGTCGTAACCGTTCCAAATGCGCGCTGTTCGTGTTTGGGATACGTAAAAACCCTGTTTTCCAAGTAGGGAAATGGGGTAGGTAATGATATAGTCGGCGGACAGGGCGATGCGCAAGTCATCTGAGGATGACTGAAAAAGCGTTATACCGGCAATTCCGCCCAGGATATCTTCCGTCGGGACTTTTTCCTTGGCCGCCAAGGTATAAAAGGCTCCGTACAATACAGCATCCCCCGGGTTTTCTCCGTATAAAGCAGTGGTGTCCACAATTTGATCCAAAACCGTAGAGACTTTCCATTGGGTATACACCGTTTTCATGCAGAATAAAACCAACATGCCAAAGACCAAAAACATAGGCAACAATACTGCAGCTTCAATGGTATAACTTCCGGTCTCGTAGGAAGAAAATGGGTAAGGGCGTCTCTTTCTTATAGCTTTCATTCTATCCCGCAAGAAGAGACCGTCATTTTTATTTTTATAATTCGAATATAGATGATTCTTGTTTAGAGACACCCCCACACATCTCCCTCCTACAAGTACGAAACGGTGCGCTCGTATGAAAAGTCGTATCCGGATTCATCCGATTCATATAATGGAACAAAGTTTAAAAACAGGCTGTTTCCCTTTAAATCCCCGTAAAAACATGTTTCTACCAGCATATGATCCATGCAAACATTTTCGTAGTGCTCAATTTGATGGAGTGTTTCTTCCATCAAATCCATAGAGCGATAGGTCAGTTTTTCCTGACGTTCTACGGTAAAAAGTCCAAGCAGATATTGCTCATAATTGATGCCGGAAGCACACTCGTTTGCTTTTACGGATGTGTTGAAATAAGTAGGCAAAGCTGCCAGTTGCGAGGTCCATTCTCCGGGCGTTTTGATAAAGGATACTTTCCCACCGGAGAGTAAGAGTCGTACATCCAAAACGCTCTCCAGATAAGCCCAAGCAATCATGATACCGTAGCTTACGATTTCTTCCAGTTCGGGATGCAGGCATACGGCTGTCGCCGTGGCGGCCAAGGCTTTTGCTTCGGCAACTTTATTTGGATCCTGGTGCAAAGATATCAGATTCTCTACTTCCCGGATTGCCAAAAGTCGCTCCACGGTGCCGGCTAAGTTTTCTCGATCGGATTTTTTCCCGCAAAGAATATACTCTAATTCATAGCTCATGCCACCTTCGTGCGCATGGTTTGTGTAATTTGAAAAGTGTTTTGTTAAATAGTACTGGAACAAAGCACGTTCAAAGGCATTGACGGAGCCGGGACTTCCGTCTCCGGTATTTAGAGGTCGCTCCGATACCGGTGACGGTGTGGTATAGACCGTTTCCGAAATTGAGTCTACAGAAATAACCTGTGCCAATACACCGGTGGCGATAAATTCTCGAGTTGCCTGAATCAGATTTTTTGCATCGTCATTTCCTTCCGGCGTCTTTTGTTTTGGTTTGCCTTCATCGGATGAGGCTTCTTCATTTTCCTCCGGGGGCTGCTCAACTTGTGTTTGATCCAGGGACTCAGAGGCATTTTCCAATATGGTGGACAAATCCACTTCGTTTTTGCTGTCTTCGGAAATATTTTCACAGTTTTTTTGAATTTCCGAAATAACGGAAGAGGCCAGTTCACCTTCCATGCAACGGGCAGCTTCTTTTATCAATGCCGCGCCTGCTTCATCGGTTAAATAGATGCAGCTGTCTTTTGATACATCCTCCGTATACAGTTTTAAAAAATCTACGGAAGCTTCCTGTATTATATTTTTAGCTTGATAGCCGTCTGAAAGATAGTAACGGACTGCATCGCAGACACCGTCTTCTTTGTAAGCTTTGCAATAGTCGGTGTCGATAGCCAGAATTCCGTAGTTTTCCCATAGTGGACGGTTGTATTCTCCAAAGGCGGATTGAGTCGCAGAGTAAAACAGGGATTTACTTTCCTGTGTAAGCGCAAAGTATCGCGTCACTTCCGTCATGGAAAAAAACAGACTCATAATCATGGAAAGACACAAGCCCAGAAAAACGGTTACGCTTCCTTCTTTCATACTTTTGCAGCGTTTTTTTCAATGGTTTCAAAGATATCATTTACCAAATCCGTGATATTTTCTTTAAAGATTAAAACCAAAGAAATAATTACAACCAATAATAAAATCATTTCCACAACACCAATGCCGTCTTCATAGCACATGTATTGGCTCCATTTAAATTTCCAAAAATTTAACATTTGATTTCCTCCTATATTTGAATGGTAAAAAAGGCGGGGACCACCAAAACAATCAATACCATGCCAAGCAATCCGCCCATTGGAATTAATAGTTTGGTGGATGCTGTTTCGCCCGCACTTTTAATTTTTCTCAGTCTGGTTTCGTAAACATTTTTTTCTTCTCTTTCCAATTGCTCCAGGAGATATTCGTTCCCCTTGCGCATGTTTTGCTCGAATAGCAACATCATTTTTTTGTAAGCCGGATGCAAGCATCGTCTTCCAAAATCCTCATATGCGTTTCGTGTGTTTTTTCCGTCATGAAGTTCCCGATTTAAAATCAGAATATTCTCATAGGGTTCTTTTTTTATGCCGGTTTTGTTCCGTTGCTTTTGATATATTTCCCCCATTTTTTCGAAAGCTTGCCTGGAAGATAAACCTGCCTCCATATATAGGGTAAGACCACTGATAATCTCCGGATAGAACTGTTCAAACATATCTAATTTATTTTTCACCTCTTTCTTTGAATCATATTTATTTCCAAAGATTAAAAGGATTCCCATAAACAAACCTAAGAGACTGATTTCAAATCCCGTATAAGGAATTTTTTGGTTCCAAGTGATGGATTTCCCGTATAGATCAGTCGGTAATACGAATTCTTCTTTTCCCTCTTTATTTTTTTCTTTTAATACCTTTTTGATGTAATACAAAAAACCATCTTTTTCGTTAGCGTTTGGAACTTTTACACATACAGGAAAGGAATAACTAAGCTCCTTGTCGAATGCATTCAGAATCGCCGTACAAACGATGGGGGTGTCTTCCTCCAGTTCATCAAATTCTATTTTTCCCTCACTTGTAATGATTTTTCGAGGAGAAAAACTCCATCTTGCATCTACCATTCCGTTAGCATAACTGTCTTTTAAAACCACGTTTTTTCTGATTTCATCAAAAGAGCGGTTTTCCCCCAAAAAGCTTTCTTCGATTTCCTGTTTTGCCAAATCCAGATACCGGTCTATGGCTTCTTTTGACGGCAGCTGTTCGTCCACCGTAAACGTAACCTCCTCATATACATCTTCTCCTTTCATTATCAATGTGATATCCTTTGCATCTTCACCAACCTCGGGGCGCTTAATGGCGGTAACGGATGACATACTTTCCAAGGCATAATATCCCTGTAAAATCAATCCAAATAAAACCATTCCAATTACAAGCAGTTTGATTTTCTTTTCCGTCATCTAAACCTCCAAGGTATTTCGAATGATAACAACCCCCAACAGTACCGATCCGACATATAACAAAAAACAACCGGTCATGACCAAGGCACCGCCCACGTTTTGATAGAGTGGAACCAAAAACGATGCGGCAGATAAACGTAGATACAACATGATTCCGATGGGAACCACAGACATAATCCGAAGCTCCAGCATTTTTTCCGCCAACAAACTTTCCAGTTCTTCTTTTGTGGCAATTCTTTCATCCATACGAACAGCCAATCTGCGAATGTTTTTGATATAATCTCCGCCCATGCGTTTTGCGTATAAAAACAGCTCTCCGAAGGTTTCGATTTCTTCCACTTTACTCCGTGAAGAAAAGGCATAAAATTCTTTCTCTATGGCTGTTCCCATCCGGACCTTCTGATTCATCACGTGAAGATTCTTTTGCAAAATACAGTCGTTTTTGTAAAGGGTTTTTAAATTGTCCTCTGCTTCGCCAAAAGATCGTTCCACTGAACTGCCTGCAGACAAACCGTTTGCAACCGTCATCAAGATTTCGCGAAATTCCGTTTTAATTTTTTCCAAGCGCTTCTTTTGAATTTGATAAAAATAGAAAAGGTAGACGCACAGAAAAACAGGAAGAAAAAGAACCATACCGTATACGGAGTTGTAGAATAAAAAAGCGAGCAGACCGGACAGCAAGAGGCTTCCCAAAAGGATGATGCCGTAATCTTTTATGTCGGCTTTGTATCCGTATAGTTCTCTGTGAAATATGCTTCTAATTTTTGCGTGTGCTTTAATGTTCCGACTCGTTTCCATACATCCTTTCCTTCTTTGTTTTCGTATTGAAACAGTTTTTGTAATTTCACTTCACCGTTTTCGTATCCGATGACTTCGTTTACTTCCATGAGTTTACGTTGGCTTTTATTGATTCTTGAAAGATGAATAAAAATGTCTACGCCGGAAGCAATTTGTTTGTCGATGGCGGTAATGGGAAGATCCACGTCATCCGCCATTAAAACCATGGTTTCCAATCTTGAAATCATATCAATGGAGGAATTGCCGTGACCCGTTGATAAGGTGCCGTCATGTCCTGTATTTAGTGCCTGAAGCATATCAAGAGCTTCCGCACCACGACATTCCCCGACGATAATTCGATCCGGACGGATACGAAGGGCAGCTTTTACCAGGTCACGAATACGGATTTCCAGTTTCCCTTCCAATGTGGCATTTCGGGATTCCAATCGTACCAGGTTGTCGATTCCACTTATCTGCAGTTCTGCGGAGTCTTCGATGGTTACAACTCGTTCCGTTTTTGGAATATAATCCGTTAACGCATTTAAGAACGTGGTTTTTCCGCTGGAAGTCGGCCCGGAAATAAAAATGTTGTATCCGCTTACTACCAACTTTTCCAAAAAGTCGGCGACTTCTTGGGACAAAGAAGATTTTTCAATCAATGTCTTCATGGTGATTCGCTCTTTTGGAAACTTACGAATGGTTACCGTGCTGTGGTCGATGGAAACGGGAGAAAGAATTACATTTACTCTGGAGCCGTCCGGCAGTTTTGTATCTACAATCGGAGAACTCTCATTTACCATACGATTGTTCATGGAAACGATTTGTTGTATCACGTCGTAGAGTTTTTCTTCCGATGAAAACATATAATTGCTTTTTGTGATATGACCGTTCTTTTCGATGTAGATATCCCGCCATCCATTAATCATAATTTCCGAAATTGAATCGTCATCGAGCAAATCCTGGAGTACATCAAACTTTCGTATGGAGTTAAATACTTCCTGTTCTAAGCGAAGCTTTTGTTCCAATGTGATCATTTTTTCCTGACCCAAAAGAAGGATTTCTTCTCGGATTAAATCCCGGATTTCATTGTCTTCCAATTCTCGGGTGACGTCGATTTTATTTAATACCTGCAGACGCAAACGTTCCTTTAAATTCATTTTGTATAAACCCTGCCATATTTCCTTCGATAATTTTTTTCATACCGAAAGACCCTTCCTTTAATCCGGTTGCCGACATGTTTAAATCAACGGAATGGAGAGAAAACTCCAAATCCGATTCATTTAAATATTCACGACAGCATTCTTGGCTGTAGCGGTAGTAATCTTCCGGTCGTCCCAAAAGGATGAGTTCATCCATAATGGGATAGAAGCATTTGGATACGGAATCGAGGCGGTCAAATAACACCACCAGTTGAAACCGCAGTTTTAATATTTTTTCAATAAGCAAATCCCATGCATCTTCGTCCGCTGCAGCAAAATCGAATGGATTTTTTGCCACGGGTAGCATGGCGATATCTTCAAAATAAAAAATGTATTTTTTTAAATCAAAGTCATTTTTTTGTGATTTCAACAGATACATAATATCCATGAAATCCGTATCAAATCTGTCGTTAGGGATTAAACCGGGTAGAACACTAAATGGTTCTAAATCCAGAAATAGAGTTTCCTTTTTTTGTGAAAGTAAATGTGAAAATGTAAGACTAAACGGAACTCTTAGATCGTGTTGAATCGGAGAATAAATGCCGTAGACTTTCGGCTTTTCCGATTCGTTACAGCCCATTTTTTCCTCAAGGTGTTTTTGGGCAATGATTTCCAGTAAGCATCTCATGTTTTGATACTTGTAGAAAACATTGTAAGAACCAAATCCTTCGCCAAGGGTAGAAGACAAATAATAGATGTCGTCTATACAAAGATCCGGATTTTGCTCCTCGTATACCTGCAAGAATTCTTTTCCAAACAGACCGAGGTGATAGTGACCGCTGCTGTTTAAAAAGGAATTCATCTGCGTAAATGCAACTACGGAAATATTTTTCATTTGCCCGCAAAGGAACCAGCTTAAAGACTGTACGAATGCGGAATCCGTATCGCAGATAACAATCGAGATAGCTCTCATATTGCCTCCTTCGTTATTCTGTTGTTTGAGGGGAAAAAAAGAATTTGTGTGAATGCGCTAATTATAAAATCGCTGACAAAAGTTTTTCAAGAGATTTTTTAAAAAAAAATAATTTTTGTAACTTTGGTGAAAATAATGAAATTAAAAATTGTAACTATTGAACAAAAAAACAACGACAGCAAAACTGTCGTTGTAATACTTTGTGTGTTAACTATGCAAAAAATCCTCTGTTACTTTCTGAGCCAACAGATTCGTTTACATCATTTCTTCCGTAGGTGTATCCTGCGGAAATTTTTTGGGTGTGCTGCATCAAAGGTTTGGAGTCATCCTGTGTGGCCACCTCTTTAAAGCTTTCGTATAAAGGCTTCATCACCTTTAAGGTATCTTCTAAATCTTCTTTTGAAAGTGAGTAACTTGCTTTGGCCAGTCGTCCTTCCACGAAGTGATAAAGTCCGAACAGACTTCCTGAAATTTCATAGGAAAAATTTAAATCATCTTCCAAATGTCGTACCACCTGGGAGGCCATGCGAAGAGATTTTGCGTACTCGTCCAAGTCCGCTTTTTCTTTTTTTTCTGTTAATTTAGACAACACGCTAAGGCAATCATTGATATAAGCAAAATAAATTTCATATAAAGTAACAATTAACTCCGTCTTATTACTTTGAGTGATTCTTATTTGAAAAGAAGAAATCTGATCTTTTGTCATGGGATCTCCTTAAAGATTATCCTAATAACTGTAATGCCATCTGCGGTAACTCGTTTGCCTGAGACAAAGCGGATGTGGCAGCCTGGGTAAGTACGTTAAGTCTTGTGTACTCTGTCATTTCAATGGCCATATCCACATCGGAGATACGAGAGATTGCTGAGTTCATGTTTTCGGAAGTTTCATCCAAACTCTTGGTAGCGGATTCCAAACGGTTGGTGTAAGCACCGAGAGAAGAACGAACTTTGTTTACGGATGCGATGGCATCATCACACTGAGAAATGGCACGCTGTGCACCCAAAACTGTGGTAACATCTACCGCATCGATATATAAGCTTTTTGTATCGCAGGCTGGAATTTTAACGCTCATCTGCTGACCTTCGTTGGCACCAATCTGTAATACCATGGGTCCCATGTCGGTTACGTTAAGATTAAAATCACCGGTTACTCCTGCCTCCAAAACCATGGACATTTCAAATCCCTTTACATCCGTAAAAGTAAGTTTATTTCCTTCCGTTACAACGGTGGCTGTTCCGGTAAATGCGGATGTGCTATCAATGGTAATCTCTGCATCCTTCGGTGCTTCGTAGGTTCCGATTCCGAAAGGAGAAAGAGTGGAATCAACGCTAACTTCCATTTTTGCGTCAGCACCGTATGCCTTGGAAGAAAGAGTGGTTCCGTCCGGGGATAATTCCGCTTCCGCGATTTCCGCACCTGCACGAACCGCTTCTTTGATTTCGTCTTCGGTCATTCCTTTTTCAAGATAAATGCCGTATCCGTTAACGGTAAGAACACCGCTTTCTGCAATGGATGTTGGTAATGTGATGGACTGTTTTGCCTGAGTAGCGGCCTGGGTTACCTCAAAATGATATTCACCGGCAACTACGTCTTCGGAAATCTGAATGCGGCTTACGTTGTCTGCATATACACGGTTATCCAAAGATCCGTCTAAAAGTGACTTTGTATTAAATTCTGTGGTGGAAGAAATACGATCCACCTCTTCTTTTAACTTATCAATTTCCACCTGGATGGCTTCTTTTTCTGACTGAGAGTTGGTATCGTTGGCAGCCTGAACCGCTAACTCTCTCATACGCTGAAGCATGGCGGTAACTTCGTTTAACGCTCCGTCTGCGGTTTCCAAAACGCTCGTTCCGTCAGATGAGTTTCTGGAAGCCTGATCAAGTCCATTGATCTGTGCCTGCATCTTATTGGAAATGGCCATGCCGGATGGATTATCCTTTGCGTGGTTGATTTTAAGTCCTGAGGAAAGGCGCTCCATGGAAGCGGCCAAGGAATCTTCGGTACGAAGAAGCTGATTATTTGTAATGACTGCGGAAATATTATTATTAACCTTCATTTTCTAGTCCTTTCTGCATAAAAAAATTGCCAATTGAATACACGAAAATAACAAATGCTTCCATGCATTCAAATGACAATCCTTGTCTTACAATATTTTTATCGGATTTTTGTCCGAAAAATTAAGATGCAATTTCACCTAAAGTTTGGATAAATGCTCGAGCGATTCCATACAACTTGCTTGTCTGAATTTCACGTTTTTCCGTGGTGGTTTCAAAGTCGTATTTGTCGTTTTCGAAAGCGGCATCCGTATCCAAATTATTTTCCCAACCGAAGCTTAATGCCACCGGAAGATCTGCTGCTTTTTGCATTGCTGCCGCAAAATTAGCCATATGAGAAGACAAAAGTTCTCTCGTTGCCTGTAAGGAAGTGGTGATGCTTCCGTCAAGGGAATTTCCTTCAAATTTAAATTTCGCGGATACCGCACCGGTGGATTCCATATCAAATAAAATATCCACCTGTCCTTTGTCTTCTTCTTTTCCGCGAACAATTTTTAGTGACATATTTCCGTATTCGTCCGCCACCATAATGGGAACCGCATACTGCTCGGTTTTACGCGCCTGTTTTCCAAGCATCTGAAGCTGGGTAACGGTAATACGCATGCCGCGAACATCGATAGAAGTTGCATCTTTTTCCACCAACATATTTCGCATGACATTTTCTGCGGTTTCCGCCAATTTTTCCTGAGCTTCCGCCATTTCTTCCGGAGTTTTGGAAGCTTCTCCCATGGCCTCGATAATATCAGCCATAGTGGTCTGTAAAAGTCCGTCGATATCGGAAAAATCAAGCTCACTTCCGATTTCGGAAAAGACGTCTCGATCCCCGCCTAAGTGCCTTGCCAGATTCTTAAAGGTCTGGTTACGATTTTGCATATACTGCGCCCAGGCTTCCAAATAAGCCGGGGTCTGAGGAATATCCATTTGTTTTAACATCTGATAGATTTTTTCTTCGGAATTTACGGCAGTTTGCATGCGGGAAATTTCTTCCTGCGCAAAAGCTTTTTCCAATGCCTCGTCTTTATCCATGGATTCCAACGCGGATGCAAACTGATCCGGATTCATATTCATATAGGAATCTTCGTTTTCAAACTGCATCATCTTAGATGCGGAAATCTCCATGCGGGCATCACTGACACGAGAAGTCATAAATGCGGCTTCGATCTGCTGTAAAATGGAAAGTGAAGAAGTGGTATTGTCCATTCCGCCGAAATCATCGTCAATGGTATAGTCGCGGTTTTCATGCTTTCTGGTTTTTACCGCACCCATCATGTTTCGAAGGGTAAGATCCGCACCCTGATTTATAAGCTGTCCAATCACTGCGCCGTCTGTGGCTTCCACCTGATGAAGCAAACGATAGACGCCGATAAAGCTTTGACGCTGTTCTTCTGTGATGCCGTTTTGGCGCTCCAGTTTCCACAAAAATTCAGCGAAGTTATCCTCTTTATTATGGTTGGAAAACTCTCCTGAAGAGTCTTTCATATTTGCTATAATTTCTTTGGCCTTTTCCTGTAATTCTTTTAAAGAAGAATCAAGAGGAGAAAAGCCTTCTTTAATCATTTCCGTAACCACCTTCGGGGTCAGCGCCTTAAAGGTAGAAGTTACAAGCTCGTTGGCGTAGCGCATGGTAGAAACGGATTCCACAGTAATTTCTAAGCTGTTATAACCTAAAATGCGAACGGCTTTTTCGTTTTCTTCGGAAACTTCCATGCCCAAATCGTAAAGGATATCATCCACGTTTCGGAAAGCTTTTTTAATGGAGTCACCCAAGTCCCGACGAACCTCGGTACCCATGATTTCATAGCGCTCGCCTGCAGCTTCATATTTTGCAGCCAACGCTGCACCTGTAACTTTTAAATCCGTTATGGTTGCATGTTCAATTGCATCCATTGTGGAGAATGCACCTAAAAGATCGATAGGATAGCTCTTTACTTCTTCTTTTACCGTAAGAACTTCCGCAACTTTATCTTCCACTGTCGCAGAAGCTTCCTGCGCTTTTAGATTCTCAATCAACTCTTCCAATTCAGTGGTATCAATTGTAATGCCCTGTTTTAAAAGGGCATAATTTGCTTCCATGGTCATCATAAGACGAATCTCATTTACCTGACGAAGTGCTACCACCTGATCTTCTGTCGTAGATAAAAATGCGATTTCCTCCGCAGGCGTATTTTGAAAGTAGTCGTTTACTTCCTTTGCCTGATCTTTTAGGGAAAATCCTTCCATCAGATAAGCATCTTCCGGCATATTGCCCTCTTCCAAAGAAGTAAGAATCGCTTCCGTTACTTCCTTTGCAGAAAGATGAAGGGACTCTGTTTGTAATGTATAAAAATAGCTGATGGAATCCTCTGTCACCGGAATCTCGTTTTCCAACAAAAGCACAGCGTTTGCAATCTGTGTATCATCCGCCTCAAATCCGGCTTCCGTAATCACACTTGTCACCTGTTCCAAAAGGGCTGCCATTTCCGGTTTGGAAAAATCAATGGTTTCCCCCGGTCCAAGACGAACTGCCTCCGCGCCCTGGGAATATTCCGCCGCAAACAAAGCCTCAATGGTTGGCTCTAAGTTATTCTTTACAAGATAAAGCATGTTATCTTCGGATAACTCATTTAACTCTGCTGCCTTTTTCACGGCATTGTCCACTGCTTTATCAATGGCCGCACTACTTACAGCATCTCCACCCAAAGCTTCCACCGCTTTGTCAGAGACACCACCGGTGATGGAAACATCCATGCCGCCTTTTGCCAGCTGCACACGGATTTTATCTGCAATGGTCACAAAATCTTTACGATCCATATCCATGGGATCGTGGCCGTCTTCCTTTAACTTGCCGTACTCGGTGTCCGTCATGTTTTCGGAAGAAAGCACCATTTGTTCTTTTACTTCCTTTGCGGACAAGCCCGCACCTTCAATCTCGGATAAAGATTCGGCAGAAGTTTTTTCACCTAATTCATCTTTGTTGTAAAAAGGATTTTTTACGGAAATGTTTCGAAGTCCCTCGGTCTTTGTGTGATCTTTGATATTCTCAGACCCGGTGGCTCCGGAAACGGAGGTATTTATGGAATTGGGAGTGCCTGCATTTGCAAGCATCATATTTTTTAACTCGTTAATTTGCATGAAAAAAGAATCCTCGTATATTCGTGCCTCCGTGCAAAAATATTGGGAATTCCGTTTCACCACATATTCTACATATTACTTTTCGGAAATTTTTGAAAAATCTTTAGGATAATCTGTAGGGAATTCGGCGACTTTCTTGATTTTCCGACGCAAAAAATTTATACTTATGAAGTACGTGAAAACATTAGATTTTCGGGAGTTTTTATGAAGATTAATATTTACTACGGCGGTCGCGGAGTCTTGGATGACCCCACGATTTATGTCATCAAAAAAATGGAAGATGTGTTGATTGAACTTCGTGTGGAAGTTCATCACTATAACATCTATGAATATAAAAATGAGATTTCCACTTTGCCTCAGACCCTAAAGGATGTGGACGGTATTATTCTGGCTACCACAGTGGAGTGGTTGGGCATCGGCGGATACATGAATCAGTTTTTGGATGCTTGCTGGCTCTACGGCGATAAGGAAAAGATGTCCACCATCTACATGCAACCGGTGGTATTGTCAAAGACCTACGGTGAGCGGGAAGGCATTTTAACGCTGGAAAACGCATGGGAGATTTTGGGCGGACTTCCCTGTAACGGACTTTGCGGTTACGTGGAAGATCGTGCAGAGTTTGAGTCCAACCAGGAATTTGCTCACATCATCGAGAAAAAAGCGGAGAATTTGTACCGCACCATTTCTCAGAAGGCAAAGGGTCTTCCAACCTCTAACCAGGCGGTAACCCGTTCCGTTCTTCGTTCTCACTCCATGGAATTAACCCCACAGGAGAGCGAGCAGCTTTCTGTATACGCTTCCGATGATGAATACGTAAAACAGCAAAAGGAAGATATTATCGAGCTTTCTTCCATATATCGAAATATGCTTGGCAAACAGACAGAAGATGAGGAGACCGAATTTATCTCATCTTTTAAGTCTCACTACCAGCCAATGGATGAGTATAGGGGCCGAATTCTTTTTGAAATCGAGGGAAAGAAAAAACCGCTTCTTGTCGAAGTTAACGGCGATGATATCCTTTGCCACTACGGACCCCAGGATACCTACGATGTGTACTTAAAGGTTCCTTATCAGGTAATGAACGACATCGTATCCGGCAGAAAATCCATTTACCGCGCCTTTACGGTGGGCGATTTGACTGCCGGCGGAGATATGAAATTATTGCAGGGACTTGATAAGATTTTCCCGTTTATGAAATAGGAGGGGCATATGAAAAAGGACGATTGCATTTTTTGTAAACTGGCGAATGGAATAATTCCCACTAACAGTATTTATGAAGACGATGATTTTAAGGTGATTTTGGATGCGTCCCCGGCCGCAAAGGGTCACGCGCTAATCCTTCCGAAGGAACACTTTGATAATCTTTATGAAACCGATGATGCGGTGGCGGAAAAGATTCTTCCCCTTGCGAAAAAAATCGCAAAGCAAATGAAAGAAAAACTTCACTGCGACGGCGTAAACGTATTGCAGAATAACGAAGTGGCAGCAGGCCAAACCGTATTCCATTTACATGTACATTTGATTCCGAGAACAACCGGCGATGATGCGATTTTAGAGTGGAATCATTTGGAACTTTCCGATGAGGAAATGAAAGAAATCAAAGATAAATTGTCATTTTAAAAAAGCAGGCGCTCTTAAAAAGAGCGCCTTAATTATTTTCAAAAATATGAGAGTAGAGGTAGTGGTCCCGCCACGCACCGTTTAAGAATACTTTGTCACGAATTAAACCTTCTCGCTGGAAATCCAACTTTTCCAAAAGCCCGATGGAGGCATCGTTATCCGGAAGGACGATGGCTTCTACTCGGTGAAGATGCAGTTCCTTGTCCATGATTTCCATTCCCTTTGAAATGGCTTCCGACATATATCCCATTCGACGAAAGTCTTTATCCATTTTATAGCCGAGGGTGGCTGCTTTGTAAAATCCTTGAGCAATATTTCGAAAACTTAATGTTCCGATGATTTTAAAAGGATTGTCCTTTTCAAAAATGTAGAGTCGAAGGAGAGCGTTTTTTTTGTAATTTTCCAGCTCAAAATCCAACATGAGAGCGTGGTAGTTTAGATTCGTTACATCCTCTTCCTTTAAGGGTTCGTAGAGGGCAAACTCCTTTGCGTTTGCACTGTAGAAATCCAATACCATGCGGGCATCGTAGCGACTTAACACTTTTAAATACAATCGATCGGTTTCATAGGTGTGATTCATACATCCATTCCTCTGATTAAAACGGTATCTAAATACTCTGATAAAATGCTTTGATAAGAAAGCAGATCTTCTTTATTCGGTTCCGTAAGGCTTTTATCTCGCACTGCATCGGAAGTTTTAAAGGCCTGAAGATACAAAGCCTTTGCGCCCCGGAGCCATACGCCGATTTCTTCCATGTCTTTTTTATTGTGGAATTTAGGAATTACTGTGGTGCGAAATTCATAGTCCACATTCTCAGCCATTAAAAAGTCGATGGTCTCTTGGATCTTATTTAAATCAAGTTTTTCTAACCCGCAGGTGGCTTTATACTTTTCCTTGGAGTTTTTAATATCCATGGCCACATAGTCAATGAGTCCGTCTGCCACCAAGTCTTTTATCATCTGAGGCGCTGTGCCGTTGGTGTCGATTTTTATTAAATACCCTAGGTCTTTTACTTTTTTGCAAAAGTCCTTTAAGTCCTTTTGTAAGGTGCATTCTCCTCCGGTAATTACCAGTCCCTCTAAGGTAGAACGTCGTTTTTGTAAGTGGGAAAGCACTTCTTCTTCAAAGATTCTTCCTTCCTTTGGTAGGGTAATCAGTTCGCTGTTATGGCAAAAGGGGCAGTTCATGTTGCAGCCGCCGGTAAAGATGATAGAAGCAAGCTTTCCCGGATAATCCAACAGGGTGGTTTTTTGTAATCCAAAAATCTGCTTGAATTGTTCCTTTCGCAAAGAAAAAATGGTAAGATACCCATAACTGATTATATTCTTTCGAGAATAAATTGTCGAATAGCATTCTTAAAAACCGGAAAGGGGATTTTTCGATATGGGTTTTATGGAAAACATGGCCGAGAGAAAAGAGATTAAGACAAACGAGAAGTACATGAAGATGGCGCTTGCCGAGGCCAAAAAGGCAGCGGCCGCAGACGAAGTACCCATCGGATGTGTCATTGTTCGAAACGGTAAAGTGATCGCAAAGGATCATAACCGCAGAAATAAAGATAAGTGTGTGCTTTCCCATGCCGAGCTTTTGTGCATCGCAGAAGCCTGCAGAAAAACAAAGGATTGGCGTTTGGAAGATTGTACCATGTACATCACCTTAGAGCCTTGCCAGATGTGTGCAGGTGCCATTGTTCAGGCACGTATCCCACACGTTATTATCGGTTCTATGAACCCGAAGGCAGGATGCGCCGGAAGTGTCATTAACCTGTTACAGATGGCAGAGTTTAATCATCAGGTAGAGATTACAAACGGTGTGCTGGAAGAGGAGTGCTCCGAGATGCTTTCTTCTTTCTTTTCACATCTCCGCGAGGAGAAAAGACAGTTTCGTGCTGAAGCAGAAGCGGAAGCCGGCGTAAAACTTCCTGAAGAGGAGTAGCCCTGTAGGGGAGGGGTACTATGAAAGATAAAGGATGTAAACATATGAGTTTTACAATTGGATTAATTATCATAGGCGTTTTGTTCGCGGCGGTTTTGGAATTGTCGCGAAACACGGTGGCAGGTTGGGTGCTTGCCATCGCGCTGTTTGTGGGATATTTTTTGCTGCACAAAAACGTGCTGGCAGATAAAACTTGGTGGATGAAACTTTTGGGCTGGGCAGGATTTTTCGTGCTCTGCTTTTTGATTTATAAGGTAAGTTTTCCGCCCTACAAACAGGTGCCGGCGGTGGCTTTTAAAAATCCGGAAGCCACCGATGTACTTCATATCGAGCAGGGAGATTTGACCGGTGTTTACAATGAAGATAAAACCGTGGAAGTCTACACCGGTATTCCCTATGCTGCTCCGCCGGTAGGAGACCTTCGTTTTAAAGAGCCGCAGCCTGCGGACGCTTGGGAAGGCACATTGGTGTGCGATCATTTTGCTCCCATGTCCATGCAGCCGGAAAACCATCCCATTTGGAACAGTTTGGTCAACGGCATTTTTTATAACAGTTGGCATTTCTTTGACGTAAACGATAACTACAGGGAAGCCATGAGTGAGGATTCCCTTTACTTAAATGTATGGAAGCCGGTGGGAGATGTTTCAAACTGTCCGGTTATTGTGTATATCCACGGCGGTTCTTTGCAGACGGGACAGCCTTCTTACAATCAGTACCGCGGTGAGGAATATGCAAAGCGGGGAATCGTGTTTGTATCCATGGGGTATCGCTTAAATATTTTCGGATACTATGCGGACGAGGAACTTGCAAAGGAGTCTCCAAATCATACCACCGGAAATTACGGAACCCTAGATCAGTTGGAAGCCTTAAAGTGGGTAAATAAAAACATCGCTTCCTTCGGAGGAGATGCATCAAATATTACCTTGGCGGGTGAAAGCGCGGGAGCGTCTTCCGTAAATGCGCTTTGTGTTTCACCTTTGGCAAAGGGATTATTTAAACGTGTGGTTGCGGAGTCAAGTGGCATCGTGGCACGTACACCATATCATACCTTCCGGGATTACAAAGACGCGCTTGCCATGAAAGAAGATGCGTGGAAGACTTTAAATGTTTCTTCCGCCACGGAGATGCGCAAACTGGATGCGAAAGAATTGGCAAAGGCAGCAGGCGCCTACAATTCCATGACGGTGGACGGATATGTGATTACCGAGCAGCCTTATCTTACCTATGAAAAAGGGGAGAATAACGAAGAGGCGTTGCTTAACGGATTTAATGCTCACGAAGCGGATGTCTTTACGATCCTTGGAACCAAGGTGACGCCGGAAAACTATGTAGAAGTGTTGCGCGGATCCTTTGGTGATCAGGCAAAAGCCATTGCAGAGCTTTATCCTGTAAATGGAAAAGATGCAAAGACTTCTTACAATGCGGTAATGTCCGGAGCCTGGTTTGCCTACAGCCACCATGTGTGGTCCAGGTATATGGCGGCTCAGAATAAACCGGTATATGAGTACTGCTTTACAAAAGAAAACAAGGGACTTTCCACAAACCATGCAGGAGAACTTCCTTACTTCTACGGATGTTTGGCTACGGAGCCCCAGAACTATACGAAAAATGATTATGAGTTATCCGATACCATAGTTTCTTATATTACAAACTTTGCAAAAACAGGAAATCCAAACGGTTTGGGCCTTCCGAAGTGGCCTACTTACTCTGAAAAACCGGATGCGGTTTTGGAGCTTGGTGAGTCTGTTGGAATGATGGAAGATCCTTATTTGGAACTGTATAATTCCATTGATAAAGCACAGGGTTATAACTATACAAAATAGAGTGTTTTGTAAATTGACATAACTCGGGCAAAACTATAAAATGAGAAGACCGAGCATTTCTGCCGGGGATTTAATGAGGTCGGTGCTGCCCGAGATAAGTGGCGTTGAAGTCCGGGTCTTACGCGATGGGAACTTGCGAACCGTGTCAGGTCAGGAATGAAGCAGCACTAAGCAGGACCTCTCATGTGCCGTGAGGGTGCCTGGACCGAGTTAACTGTTTCGGTTACGGCCGGCCTGTCGATCCCCGGTGGGGTGCTTGGTTTTTTTATGGAGAAAACGATGTTAGTAGCAAACCTTTTTATCAAATTTATGATTTTCAGCTTTATGGGCTGGGTATATGAGTGTTTTTACTGCGCGGTAAAATCCGGACACTGGGATAACCGTGGGTTTTTGATCGGACCCATTTGCCCCATTTACGGATTCGGTGCAACGGGAGCCATGCTGGTATTTAACGAGCTTCCCATCTTTACCGGAGCGGATACCCCCATTTGGAAAATCTTTTTGGTTTGCGCATTGGGTAGTGCGATTTTGGAATACAGCATCTCACTAATTTTGGAAAAAGTGTTCCATGCCATGTGGTGGGATTATTCCGACATGCCCTTAAATATTAACGGTCGAATTTGCGTTCCCGCCACCACGGGATTCGGAGTGGCCGGAGTGGTGATCGTAAAGTTTTTCTTTCCTTGGTTTTTGGGAAAGTTTTCAGTCGTAGAAACCCATCCTTATATTACGGAGCTAACCGGTATGGCCTTTTCTTTTTTGCTTGGTATGGACTTGGCTCTTTCCATCGCAGCCATTACACAGCTTCTTTCTTACCTTGATGATGTCCAGGAGAAGTTCGACGAGAAGATGGAAGCATCCGTGGAAGCGGTGGCAGCTACGCCAAGTATGCTAAAAGAAAAAGTATCCGAAATGCCAACTGCATTGAAAGAGAAGGTATCAGAAGTACCCGCTGCTTTAAAAGAGAAGATGGGAGAAGTTCCGGCATATTTCAAAGAAAAGGCTGCAGGTTTGTCCTACCGCCAGCGCTATCACTTGCGCAGTATTAAGACTTTCAAGGTAAACGGAAAGTCAAAATGGTTTGAACGTTTGAGAAAAGAGATAAAAGATGACCATGTTGGGTAATGGGGAATTCGAAGATTTAATCCGCGAATTGGCGGAGGATCCCCGCTGTCAAGAGATGAAAGAATATGTGCAGCATAGTGACGTAACCACATTTGACCATTGTTTGGATGTTGCAAAAAAAAGTTTTTACTTTGCCCGAAAAATGCATTTAAAGGTAGATGAAAAAGCGCTGGTAGTTGGTGCTTTTTTGCATGATTATTACTTGTATGACTGGCATGATTACGGAGATAAACTTCATGGATATCATCATGCGGATCGGGCCCTTAGAAATGCGCTTCGAGATTTTAAAATCGGAGAGACAGAGCAAAGTATTATAAGAAGCCACATGTGGCCCCTGAATTTAACCCGTGTTCCGGGGACAAAGGAAGCCTTGGTGGTTTGCATTGTGGATAAATGGGTTTCCGCAAAGGAAACATTAAAAAAATACAGAAAGGAAAGCTAGCAAAGATGTATAACGTAAAATCACCGAGAGCAGAAGAATTTATAAGCGATGAGGAGATCAAAGAATCCTTAGAGTTTGCGGAAAAGAATAAGTCCAATGCGGCCCTGATTGATGAAATCTTAAACAAGGCCCGCAAAATGAAGGGAGTGTCTCACAGAGAGGCTCTTGTTTTGTTGGACTGCGACATTCCGGAAAAAAATGAAGAGATTTATCAGTTGGCGCGAGACATTAAAAACGAATTCTACGGAAACAGAATCGTTATGTTTGCGCCTCTTTATTTATCCAATTATTGTATCAACGGATGCGAGTATTGTCCTTACCATGCGAAGAACAAACACATCCGTCGTGTGAAACTTTCCCAGGAAGACATTAAAAAAGAAGTCATCGCTTTACAGGATATGGGACATAAACGCTTGGCGTTGGAGTGCGGAGAAGATCCGGTACACAATCCAATCGAGTATGTGCTTGAGAGTATCCATACCATTTACGGCATTCATCATAAAAACGGAGACATCCGTCGTGTAAACGTAAACATCGCGGCTACCACGGAAGAAGAGTATCGCATGTTAAAAGATGCAGGCATCGGTACCTACATTTTATTCCAGGAAACCTACGATAAGGTGCAGTATGAAAAGCTCCATCCAACCGGACCGAAGCATGATTACGCATGGCATACACAGGCTATGGATCGCGCCATGTTAGGCGGCGGCATCGACGACGTGGGACTTGGAGTTTTATTTGGATTAAACAATTATCGCTATGACTTTACGGGAATCATCATGCATGCCGAGCATTTGGAAGCATACACCGGCGTGGGTCCTCATACCATTTCCGTACCTCGTGTACGTCCGGCGGACGATATCGACCCGGATGTATTTGATAACGGACTTTCCGATGATTTGTTCGCAAAGATCGTCGCTTGTATTCGAATCGCAGTGCCTTATACCGGCATGATTGTTTCCACCAGAGAAAGCGTGGCTTCCAGAAAGCGTGTGTTGGAACTTGGTATTTCCCAGATTTCCGGAGGAAGCAAAACTTCTGTGGGCGGATACGCAGAGCCGGAACCGGAGGAAGAAAACTCCGCACAGTTTGATGTCATCGATAACCGTACCTTAGATGAAGTGGTGCGCTGGCTTATGGAATTAGATTACGTTCCTTCTTTCTGTACCGCTTGCTATCGCGCGGGACGAACCGGCGATCGCTTTATGGAACTTTTAAAGAGTAAGCAGATTGTAAACTGCTGTCATCCAAATGCGCTTATGACCTTAAAGGAATACTTGATGGATTATGCTTCCGAGGATACGAAAAAAATCGGAGAAGCATTGATTCAAAAAGAGTTAAATGTCATTACAAATCCAAATGTAAAAGAACAGTGTGCAAAGTATTTGGGTGAGATCGAAAACGGAAAAAGAGACTTCCGTTTCTAGGAGGAAACTATGGGGTTAAACGAAACACCTTCATCTGAGAGAATTCAAATCGGAATCTTCGGTCGCAGAAATGCGGGAAAATCCACTCTGTTTAATCTATTAATCGGAGAGGATTTGGCCGTGGTTTCCGACACCTTGGGAACCACCACGGATCCTGTGAAAAAAGCCATGGAAGTACTGCCTTTAGGACCGGTACTTTTTATCGATACACCGGGCCTTGACGATGAAGGCGAACTTGGGGAAAAACGAATCACAAAAGCAAAACAAATTCTTCGAAAAATCGACATGGCGGTTTTGGTACAAAGCGCTGAAACCCCGGATGATTTTGAAGAAGATTTTTTGGAAGAAATAAAAAAACGTCATCTGCCTTTTGTTACCGTAACGGCGCGGGAAAATTGGGTGCGGGAAGATGTTTTAAATGAAATAATAAATGCCTATGAACTTCCTGAAAAACGACCTTTGGTTCGGGATTTCATCTCTGTAAACGATCGGGTGGTACTGGTAATTCCCATCGATAAATCCGCCCCAAAAGGACGTTTGATTCTCCCACAGCAGCAGGTAATCCGTGATGTTTTGGACGCCGGCGGAGTTCCCGTGATTTGTCGGGAAACGGAACTGGATGCGACTTTAAAGAGCATGGAAATTTCACCGAAGATGGTGATTTGCGATTCTCAGGTTTTTGAAGCGGTGAATAAAACCGTTCCGAAGGAAATTCCCCTTACTTCTTTTTCGATTTTAATGGCCAGATACAAGGGGGATTTAAGAACCCAGATTGATGGTGCTAAAGCCATTAAAGATTTAAAGGATAAAGATGTGATTTTAATATCCGAAGGCTGCACCCATAAGCGTCAGTGCAAGGACATCGGTGCGGTGAAAATTCCGGGATGGATCAAAGCTCATACCGGAAAAGAATTTGTCTACGAATTTACTTCAGGAGGAGAGTTTCCGGAGGACTTATCAAAATACAAACTAATCATTCACTGCGGAGGCTGCATGCTTCCTGCCAGAGAGATGGCATATCGCATTGAAACGGCAAAAAAAAGCGGTGTACCCATTACAAACTACGGCGTATTTATCGCCTATCTTCACGGCATTTTAGATCGGGCAAGTGAACTTTTTTAGGAGAGGATAACATGAAAAAAATCGGAGTGATCGGAGCGGGAAGTTGGGGCAGTGCCCTAGCTTCCTTGCTTTGCAAAAACGGACATGATGTAACCCTTTGGTCTCACCGTGCGTCTCAAGTGGAAGAGATGAAAAAAACGGGGGTAAACGATAAGCTTCCAAACGCAAAACTTCCGGAGGACTTAAAGTTTAGTACCGATTTAAAGGAAACCGCCGAGGGAAAGGATTTGCTGGTTTTGGCGGTTCCTTCCGTGGCGGAACGGGAAACGGCCCAAAAGTTAAAACCCTTTATCCCGGCGGGACAAAAAATCATTACCGTCTCCAAGGGAATCGAGGATGAATCTTATCTCACCCAAACAAAAATCGTGGAAGAAGAACTTCCTGATGCGCGGACCGTCCCATGCGGAGGAAGTGGTCATCGGACTTCCAACACTCATAGTGGTTGGAGCAAAGGATGAAGCTTTTGCGGTGGAAGCACAACAGATTTTTTCCAATGAAAACTTCCGTGTGTATACCAGTGATGACGTACTTGGAATTGAAATCGGTGCCTCTTTAAAAAACGTAATGGCTTTGGCTGCCGGCATGTCCGACGGACTGGGATACGGAGATAACGCAAAGGCGGCACTTATTACCCGAGGCATTCGCGAGATGGAAAAACTGGCTCTTGCCATGGGAGGAAAACCGGAAACCTTAGGAGGTCTGACCGGGGTCGGCGATTTAATCGTAACCTGCCAGTCACAGCATTCCAGAAACCGAAAGGCGGGCTATTATATCGGACAGGGCTTTGCTCCCGAAGAAGCTTATAAAAAGGTGCAGATGGTGGTGGAAGGCGCCTATTCCGCAAAGGCGGCCTTAGGACTTGGTGAAAAGTATCATGTGGATCTTCCCATCATCCGTGGTGTAAACGAAGTTTTGTTTGAGAAAAAAGATCCCAAAGAAGCGGTTTTTGAACTGATGAATCGTGCCTTAAAACCTGAAATGTAGTTGTTGTCACGGGTTTGAGAATATGGTACTCTTTAAACAATGGGATTATTATAACTATTAGGAGATTTTTTAGGCATGGGAGCGGCAGAACGTACCGAGGATGTTCTTAAACGGATTCACGTTTTATTTTCAAAAGCAGAACCATATAACGGAAGTAAGCGAAGAGTCATCGTCGAAAAAGCGGACATGATGAATTTGCTGAAGGAATTAAATGAGTGCATGTACGATATGATGGACGAACATGAACTCACCATGCAAAGTCGCGAGAAGGCTCAGCGTCAGCAACAGAAGGAGTTGGATGAACTCTCTTTTGAGGCCAGAAAGCAGGCGGAGGATATTTATGCGGCTTCCGTATTGTATTCCGATCAGGCCCTTTCGCAGATCCAGGAGATTATGAAGGTTGCCGAGGAGAAAGTGGACTCTTTACATCAGGAGATGATGGAGGCCATGAAGGAACAGCGGCAGCAGGTAAAGACCAATCAGTATGAGTTAAAGTCTCAGCTTCAGGATTTCATTGATACCCAGAAATACTTAAAACTTATTGAAGATGAAAACAATCGTCGTGCGAAGGAGAAGGATGAAAATTCCGAACTCCCACCGCAGACTTCTACCTATGCCCAGGCGGCACCGGAGATAAAGATTAACACCGAGTACTTCGAAAAAGCGGGACTGGAAGTTCCGGGTGCGGATAAGCCGGCAGAGGATGCGGCTACAGATATGTCCGCGGATTTGGATGCGGAGTATTTCCAGTGGAAAGAAGGAGAAGAAGGGGATGCTCCCGAGAAAAAGGACAAATCCAGGTTCTCTTTGTTTTCCAAAAAAGATGCATAAAAACGCATAAGCAATTATTAGCGAGGTAAGATATGAAACTTTCAAACACCGGAATGTATTTACTAAACGGCACGGAACTTATTGCCGACGGAGCAAATGCGACAGATGAGATTTCTTCCAAAACCGGAAAGCAGGTTTCCAAGGAAGAGGCGAAGAAAAATACAATCGCGTATTCTATTTTGGAAGCACATAACACTTCCGGAAATATGGAAGAGCTTCAGATTAAGTTTGACAAATTAACCAGTCACGACATTACCTATGTAGGTATTATTCAGACCGCACGTGCTTCGGGTCTTACCAAATTCCCGATACCTTACGTTCTTACCAACTGCCATAACTCCTTGTGTGCGGTAGGCGGAACCATTAACGAAGATGACCACATGTTTGGTCTTACCTGCGCAAAGAAATACGGTGGAATTTATGTACCGCCTCATCAGGCAGTTATTCACCAGTTCGCTCGTGAAATGCTTGCCGGCGGCGGAAAAATGATTTTGGGATCCGACTCCCATACCCGTTACGGTGCGTTGGGAACCATGGCCATGGGCGAAGGCGGACCGGAGCTTGTAAAACAGTTATTAAACAGAACCTATGATATTAAGATGCCGGAAGTGGTAGGCGTTTACTTTACGGGTTCACCGCGAAAGGGTGTGGGTCCTCAGGACGTTGCTCTTGCCATTATCGGAGAAGTCTTTGACAAAGGCTATGTAAAGAATAAAGTCATGGAATTCGTGGGACCGGGTGTTGCAAACCTTTCCGTAGATTTTAGAATCGGAGTGGATGTTATGACCACCGAGACCACTTGTCTTTCTTCTATTTGGAAGACGGATGCTAAAGTGGAAGAGTTCTATGAGATTCACGGCAGAAAAGAAGAGTATAAGGAATTAAATCCGGGGGATGTGGCTTACTACGACGGTATGATTGAAATCGATCTTTCCGAGATCAAGCCCATGATTGCCATGCCTTTCCATCCTTCCAACACCTATACCATTGAAGAGTTAAAGAAAAACTTATTTGATATTTTGGACGATTGCGAAAAGCGTGCCAAAGTATCCTTAGACGGCCAGGTGGACTTTACCTTAAAGGATAAGGTTCGCGACGGTAAATTATATGTTGATCAGGGAATTATCGCCGGATGTGCCGGCGGTGGTTTTGAAAATATTTGTGATGCAGCCGACATTTTACGCGGCGCATCCATCGGCCCGGATGAGTTTACCCTTTCCGTTTATCCGGCAAGTACACCGATTTATATGGAACTTGTCAGAAACGGTGCGGTTGCTGATTTGATGGCCACCGGTGCCATTGTAAAAACCGCATTTTGCGGACCATGTTTCGGAGCGGGAGATACTCCTTCCAATAACGGATTTTCCATTCGTCATTCTACGAGAAACTTCCCGAACCGCGAAGGCTCCAAGTTGCAGAACGGCCAGATTTCTTCCGTTGCACTTATGGATGCTCGTTCCATCGCGGCTACCGCCGCAAACAAAGGCTTCTTAACCGCTGCGGATGAAGCGGATGTGAACTTTACGAAACCGAAGTACTTCTTCGATAAGACCATTTATGAAAACCGTGTCTTTGATTCCAAGGGCGTGGCAGACGAAAATGTGGAGATCAAATTTGGTCCGAACATTAAGGACTGGCCGGCCATGAGTCCTTTGCCGAAGCACATGTTCTTAAAGGTAGTTTCCGAGATTCACGATCCGGTTACCACCACAGACGAACTCATTCCGTCAGGTGAGACCTCTTCTTATCGTTCCAATCCTTTGGGACTTGCGGAGTTTACCCTATCTCGTAAGGATCCGGAATATGTGGGTCGCGCCAAAGAAGTACAAAAGATTCAGAAATTAATCGAAGCCGATACCTGTCCGGGAGAAGTATCTCCGGAGTTTCATGCGGTAATCAAACGTGTGAAGGAAGACTTCCCGGAAGTCAGCCGTCAGAATATCGGAGTGGGAAGCACCATCTTTGCGGTAAAACCGGGAGACGGTTCTGCTCGTGAACAGGCGGCATCCTGCCAGAAGGTACTTGGCGGTTGGGCAAACATCGCCAACGAGTATGCCACCAAGCGTTATCGTTCCAACTTGATTAACTGGGGTATGCTTCCTTTTGTAATTGAGGAAGGAGATCTTCCTTTTACAAACGGAGATTACTTGTTTATCCCGGATATTTACGATGCAGTTGCAGAGAAAAAATCGGTGATTAAAGCATATGTGGTAAAGGACGATGCATTAAAAGAATTTGAGTTAAAACTTGGGGAACTTACCGACGATGAGAGAGAAATCATCGAGAAGGGTTGCCTCATTAACTACTATAAAGCGCAGTAGTTTCACGGGAGAGAAGATTTGAACAAAGAAGAAAAGTACAACAGAGAATATACGCATCGCATGGTAAAACGCTTTTTGCCGCTGGCCATCGTGGCCATCGTAGCCGCTGCCGGAATCATTCTTTTCTATTTCGGCGTGAAGCGTTATGCCCTTTTAAAGAGCGGGATCGATCATGTGGTAATGGCCTTCGTTCCAATCATCCTCGGACTTGTCATGGCCTTTTTGATGAATCCCATGATGATGTTTTTCGAAGGAAAGTTTTTGCCTTTCTTTTTAAAGAAGGCAAAGGATGAGAAAAAGGTCAGAAAACATGTGCGACTGATTGCCACCTTAATCGCACTTGTGATTTTATGGGGCATCATCATCGCATTTTTCTCCGCGGTGGTTCCGGAGTTTATTTCTACGGTTACCTACTTGTCCAATCATTTGATTGAGCAGATTTACGGAGTTTTGGATTGGGCAAATGAAGTTACCCGCGGTCGTTGGGAAACCGAGATTATGGGTGCCAAAAACGACGAGAAGATTTTTGCGGGAATCGAATGGGCCATTAATTATGCAAGAACTTATCTGGATTTGGAAGATCAGGATAAGTTGATTAAAGTGGCTACCTCCTTCGGTTACGGAATCGTTCGCACGGTGATTAATATCATCATCGGTATCTTTGTTTCCGTATACGTTCTTTTGGAGAAGGAAAAGTTTAAGGGACAGATTAAAAAGTTAATCTACGGAATTTTCCGTGTTAAATATGCCAACGTGGTAATGGAAGTGGTTCGTAAGACCAACGATATTTTCTACGGATTCATCATCGGAAAGATCATCGACTCCGCCATCATCGGAGTGATCTGCTATGTGTTTATGTCTATCGTACACATGCCTTATCCGATTTTAACTTCCGTAATTATCGGTGTTACCAACATTATCCCGGTATTCGGTCCTTACATCGGAGCGGTGCCGACGGTAATCATTATTTTCTTAACCGAGCCGAAGATGGGAATTTACTTCTTAATCTTTGTGTTGATTCTCCAGCAGATTGACGGAAACTTAATCGGTCCGAAGATCTTGGGAGACTCTACCGGTATTTCTTCCTTTTGGGTGGTGCTTGCCATTGTAGTGGGCGGATACTTGTTCGGATTTATGGGAATGCTTTTAGGTGTTCCTACCATGGCGGTGATTTATTATATCTGCGGAAGAATCTCCAGATATCTTTTGCTAAAGCGACAACTCCCCGTGGGTACGGATGAATATGTGGACATCGATCATGTGGATGAAGAAACCCACGCTCTCGTTCCGAAGGATCCGGAAAAAGAAGCGGCACGCAGAAGTGCAAAGACCCCGAAATTCTTAAAGAAAAAAGAAAAATAGTGTGCTACACTTGAAAAATAAAATGTATTCAGCTGAGGTGAAATGGTGGATCGTAACGAATACAAGGCAAAACTCGACGAGATTAAAAAACTTTTAAATCAGGAGAAAAAAGAAGATGCGCTGGAACTTCTTCGCAGTGAAAACTGGAAAAAGGTTCCCAACGTAAATATTCTGAAGCCTGCGGGGAACTTGAGGAAGCAAAAGATTTATTGGAACTTGGTCATGAGCGCTCTCCAATCGGACGCATGATCATCTTTCGTCTTGCCATGATTGCCGTCAAACTCGGAAACCTCGATGCCGCCAAAGACTACTATGACGAGTTTGTGGAAATCGCACCTCATGACAGCATGAAATACATCATTCGCTATGAAATCAATCGTGCGAAGGGTGCGGATACGGACACCTTGATTTCCGTATTGGAAGAGTTAAAAGCCTCCGACTTTACGGAAGAGTGGGCCTATGAGCTGGCCAGACTTTATCATAAAGCGGGATTGGTGGATAAATGTATCGATCTTTGTGACGAGATTATTCTTTGGTTCGGTGACGGCCCGTATGTGGAGCGTGCCTTGGAGTTAAAGATGCTCTATCATCCCTTAGATAAAAACCAGGAAGATAAGTATCGCCTCATTCAACAGAGGAAGGACGGAATCACCGAGATTCACCCGGGAGAAGAAGCCGGAAATAACGAGATCTTACATAAGGTCATTCAGATTCCGGAAGTGGAAGTGTCAAACGATAAGTTTAACACCGTAAATCTTCAGGCTGAGATTCAGAGAAATATTGAAGAAATCATGCAGGCTACCGAGTCTGCCGAGATCGATGAAAATTTGGAAGCCATCAAGGGATTGGTGGAGGATATTCCCTACCTTCATATGAAGGAAGAAGAACTTCCGGACCCGGAAGAGAAAAAGGAAGAAGACAAGAAGTTGGACGAGACATTAAAGACGAGTTTCCAGGAATATTTAACCGAAGCCCACGATGGTCAGGTAAGCTTTATTTTGCCGGAGGGAGTGGATCACGAGCCTCCGATGAAGGGCCAGATGACCATCGAAGAAGTGATGGAGAATTGGGAAAAGACCCGTGCTGCCGCAAAGGCCGCATTAGACGAAGCAGAACAGCGTCGCTTCGAGCAGACAAAGGCTCGCGCTCTTTCTGCGGTGAATGAGATTATGGATCGCTTGGAGGAAGTATCCCCGAAATTGGATGCGGGTATGACTCCACGCGAACTTTTGAAGGAAGAATACTTATCTAAGGAGACCCCTGTAGAGGAGAAGCCGGTTGAAAAACCTGCAGAGACACCGCTTGCTTCCGAAGAGAAATCCGAAGAAAAGAAAGCTTTAAAAGAAAACCGCACCTTTACCATTCCAAAAATTCAGCCGGACGGCGAGGAAGCAGGAGTCGGTCTTGAGATTCCTGTGGTAGCAGCCGCTGCGGTTCCCGTAACGGGAGTACCGGTACCTGAGGTTCCTACGCCAAACGTATCCCATGACGATAGGTCGGCACCGACCTGGACGCCTCCGACATTGGAAGAGAAGAAAGAGGTTGAGCCTGAAGTGGTTTTGGAACCGGTTGTAGAAGAAAAAGAAGAACCGGAAGAGGAACTTCCGCCGATTGCAATAGACGACGTATTAGATGAGGAGCCCGAAGAGGTATCTGAGGAGCCGGTAAAAGAACCGGAGCGCTCCGAAGAAGAGTTGGATTCCGAAATGCGTCTTGCGGATTCCATCGCGGAATTAATGGAAGACGAGGAAGAAGAAAAACACGAACTTACCGAGGAACAAAAAGCCGAGGAAGAAGCGATTTATAACGGAAGCACCATCGATCTTGGAAAACTGGCTCCGGATATCGTGGTGGAGAAACCACAGGTAGAGGAACAGGTAGAGGAACCGGTAAAGGATACTACTTCACCGACGGAGCTTACGGAAGAAGAAAAGGCAATCTTTTCTTACTTTATTCCCATTGCAGGTATGGAACAAAGTCTTTGCCGTGCCTTAAGTGGACTTCGTGCAAAAGTAAATGAGCCTAATACCGCAAAGAACGGAAACATCGCCATTCAAGGTGGTGTGGGTAGCGGAAAGACAACCCTTGCCACCAATATCATTAAGGTATTGCAGGAGCAGACCGGAAAGCCAACGGGAAATATCGGAAAGATTGACGGAAAGCGCTTAAATGAAAAGGACATCAAGCAATTGTTTTCGGCAGTTGCGGGAGGATGTTTGATCATTGAAAAAGCGGGACAGATTTCTTCCGAAAGCGCGGTTACCTTATCCATCCTTATGGAAAGTGATAATACGGGAATCATCGTTGTGCTTGAGGATACCAAAGAAAATCTTCAGCAGTTGCTTCAGTCCAATGCCTCTTTTGCAAAGAAGTTTACGGAACGAATCAATATTCCGGTACTTACCATAGATGAGCTTGTAAACTTCGGAAAGATTTATGCCTTAGAGCTTGGATATAACATTGATGAGATGGGTGTGCTTGCACTTTACGATCGCATCAATATCAAATTCCGTCCGGATCAGCCGGTTTATGTCACCGGTGTAAAGGAGATCGTGGACGAGGCCATCGACCATGCGGAACGCGGAGGTCTGGGAGGATTCTTCGGAAGACTGGGATCTAAGCATTATGATGACGAAGGAAACCTAATCCTTCAGGAAAAGGATTTTCAGGACGAATAAGAGGGAGAGTAACACATGAGTAATTTTACCGAACTTGACAGCTATTTATTTGGTCAGGCGACACATTACGATATCTTCAAAAAAATGGGAGCCCATCCTATGACCGTGGACGGTGTGGATGGAATCGTATTTGATGTTTGGGCACCTCATGCTCAGGCAGTCGCAGTTATAGGTGAATTCAACGACTGGAATGAAGCGTCTCATATGATGGAGCGGGTGGCCCCTTATGAAATGGGAATTTATGAAACCTTTATTCCGGAAGCAAAAGAAGGGGACTTATATAAGTTCTTAATCTACACAGGAAGCGGAGATCGTTTGTATAAAGCAGATCCCTTTGCAAACATGGCGGAGCTTCGACCGGAGACTGCATCCCGTATTGCATTTACCGACGGATTTAATTGGACCGATGGCACTTGGATGAAAAAGAGAGCTGCCGTAGATAATTATTGGGAGCAGCCCATGTCTATCTATGAAGTGCATCCGGGTTCCTGGAAGCGTCATCCGGGACGTGAGGACGACGGCTTCTATTCCTATAAGGAATTTGCAAAGGCTCTTGCGGATTATGTGGTGGAAATGGGATATACCCACGTAGAGTTAATGGGAATCTCCGAGTATCCTTTCGACGGTTCCTGGGGCTATCAGGTAACCGGTTATTATGCACCTACTTCCCGCTACGGTTCACCAAAAGACTTTATGTATTTAGTAAATTACTTGCATAAAAAAGGCATCGGTGTCATTCTGGATTGGGTACCCGCCCACTTCCCGAAGGATGCTCACGGACTTGCCAATTTTGACGGAGAGGCATTGTTTGAATATGCGGATCCGAAGAAGGGCGAGCACCCGGATTGGGGAACCAAGATTTTTGATTACGGTAAAAACGAAGTAAAGAACTTCCTTATCGGTTCCGCCATCAATTGGGTGGAGACCTATCATATCGATGGACTTCGTGTGGATGCGGTGGCATCCATGCTCTACCTTGACTACGGAAAAGAAGACGGTCAGTGGGTAGCAAACAAGTACGGCGGAAATGAAAACTTAGAGGCCATTGAGTTCTTTAAGCATATCAATACGTTAATTACAGGACGCTATAAGGGTGTGGTAATGATCGCGGAAGAATCCACTGCTTGGCCGAAGGTGACCGGTTCCGTGGAAGACGACGGATTAAATTTCTCCTATAAGTGGAACATGGGATGGATGCATGACTTCTTGGATTACATGAAGTTGGATCCTTACTTCAGAAAAGATAATCATAATAAGATGACCTTTGCCATGAGTTACAACGAGTTTGAAAAATACATTCTCGTGTTATCCCATGACGAAGTGGTACATTTGAAATGCTCCATGATTAATAAAATGCCGGGTCTTGAAGGCGATAAGTTTAAGAACTTAAAAGCCGGCTATGCCTTTATGATGGGCCACCCGGGAAAGAAGTTACTTTTCATGGGTCAGGACTTTGCTCAGTATCAGGAGTGGAGTGAAAAGCGAGAGTTGGATTGGTACCTTTTGGAGAATCCGAATAACAAGGCTATCAACGAATGGATGAAGGAACTTCTTCATTTGTATCGTAAGTATCCGGCTATGTATGAGCAGGATATTAACTGGAACGGCTTTGAGTGGATTAACGCCAATGACAGCTATCGCAGTATTTTCAGTTTTGTAAGAAAAGGATTTTCCGAGAAGAAAAACCTTTTGTTTGTGGTAAACTTTACTCCTATGGCTTACGATGATTACCGCGTGGGCGTGCCGGAGAATAAGAAGTATAAACTGATCTTAAACAGTGAGGACGTTCGTTTCGGCGGAACGGAAAGCAAACGTCCCGTTAACTACACCGCGGAGCAGCGTGAGTGTGACGGAAAAGCATATTCCATCGCGTATCCTTTGCCGGCATACGGTGTGGCAGTATTTACTTATTAGAAAGAAAAGAGGGCTTAAAGCTTTTAAGTCCTCTGTTTTTTTGAAAATTTATGGATGAACTGAAAACCTTTGAAAAAATAAATGAGCCCCTATCTCCCAGAGCACGAAAGATCTTCTTCGGTGTTTTTCTTTTGGTGCTTTTGGGCGGCTATATGTTGTACCGAACCTTGGTGACCTTCGACGCCTTTGAGGTTTCCTCTTCCTTTGAAAGAAAGGATGCGGAGCAGACCCACTATGCGGATTTTATGGATAACCTTTTGGCATACGGAAGAGACGGCGCCTTTTATACCGACTACGACGGAAATCTGATTTGGAACGAAACCTATGAGATGACAAATCCCCAGATTAAAATCTGCGAGGGAAAACTTTTGATTTACGACAAAAGCGGAAGCCGAGTTTTTGTGGAGACCGCCGCCGGAAACGAAGGAAAGCTTTCCACGAACCTTCCCATTATAGATGCGGATGTGGCCTCTAACGGAAATGTAGTTGTGCTCATGCAAAATAAAGATACGGGATATTTGAATCTTTATAACAGTGAAGGCGCCACTTTAGCGTCCGGAGAGTTACATACCAAAAACACGGGCTATCCCATGTCGGTGGCCATTTCTTCGTCGGGAGACCGACTGGTGGTGTCCCTTACCAACCTTACGGATGGGGACGTAAAGAGTACCGTGTTGTTCTATGACTTCGGTGTGGCCGGCGAGAAAAAGGACGATCACATCGTAGGAAAATTTTCCTATTCCAATATGGTGATTCCGGAAGTGGATTTTGTGGCAAAGGATGAAGCCATCGCCTTCGGTGATTCGGAGATCGTGGTGTATTCCAACGCAAAAGAACCGAAGATCAAAAAAGAACTTTTTGTTTCAAAGGAAATGAAGAGTATCTTCCATAATGATAATTATTTTGGATTTATCACCGCGGATGAAAACGGACAAAATACCTTAAGCCTTTATAACATGTCCATGAGTCGTCGCTTTGAAAAGCAGATTGAGGAAGTATTTACGAAGGTAAGTATTTCAAAGGCCAATGAGGTTATGTTAACCGACGGAGAAAATGTCAGCATTTACACTTCGCTGGGCGTAAATAAGTTTGTATATGATTTTTCCAACGGAATCGTGGATTTGATTCCTTGGGAGAGTTATCGTACCTATATCGTAATCGAAAAGGGAAACGTGGAAAGGATTCGGTTGAAGTAATATGACCTATAACGCATTGTTTTTTATCGTTATTGCCTGCATCATTGTTTTTATATGGAAGGGATACAACCGTGGACTTATCGGAATCATCTTTGGGATCGTTGCATGGATTTTTGCGATCTATTTCATCGGTGAAGCCACCCCTGTGATTGAACAAAACCTGCTAAACTCTCCGGAAGTGGTGCAGACCATCGGCGAGCATGTGGAAAAGAGTTTAAACAAAAAGGTAGAGAAATCCGAGGAGAAGGCAGAGGAAGAGATATCCCGGGAAGCCGGAGGAGAAGAAACCGATGAGTTTGTAAAGAAACTGCAGGAGCTTATTAAAAGCGAGGACAAGCTGCAGGAACTTACGCATCAAACGGAAGAAATGATTGAGGAGAAAAAGGCGGAAGTGATCAGCGAAGCGGCTGTTGTCATTACCGGCTATATCATTCATGCCCTGGCTACTGTTCTTTCCATCGTGATTGTCCTATTGATTATATCCTTGGCCTGGACCATTATTCAGTTTTTAAATCATGCGCCTGTCATCGGAAATGTCAGCCGATTTTTGGGTATGCTTTTTGGAATTTGCGAAGGCTTTTTGGTGGTCTATGTTTTCTTTTATATAATATCTTTGATTCCGGGCACGGCATTGGGTCAGTTGGTGGGATCTCAGATTGAGGAAAATGAGTTTCTTCTATATTTATATAATAACAATATTTTGAGGTCGTTTTTCTCATAGGAACTACATCTAGACAACCGTAAAAAAACACAATATTTTCACATAAAATATTGTTGACAGAGTATAGTCCATTTGCTATTATATTTTTCGCACCCGCAAGAAACGCGGTGTGCGAAATTTTTTTGAAAAAAGTTGTTGACAAGCAAGCAACGAAGTGATAATCTATCAGAGTTGTCGCTTGAAAGAGCAACACATAAGAACCTTGATAATTGAATAGTGAAACAACCTTGAAAGATTCGAAACAATCGGAACTTTCTTAATAAGAAAAGTTCCTGTCAATTAATTTTTAAATCGAACTTAACTCAAGTAATGAAAGCTTAGCTTTCATCCAGAAGAGTGAAGAGTTCAAACCTTAAACATGAGAGTTTGATCCTGGCTCAGGATGAACGCTGGCGGCGTGCTTAACACATGCAAGTCGAACGAAGCTCTTCTAACAGATCCTTC